>PGZS01000207.1 GCA_002841435.1 Firmicutes bacterium HGW-Firmicutes-3
ATCAACCTGCGGATCAACCTCATCCATATACAGCTTTGTTCCTAAACCACGACCACCAATATATTTTTTTGCCAACTCAAAATCCAGATCTTCAGTTGTCACTTCATTGGTTGTCAAATTGACACGTAAAATTTTTCCCATGTAACCAAACATTTCGTACGCCTCCTAAATTTTATTTATTTGTAACCACTATCATTATACCCAAATTTTACCTTTTATTCAATGGATTCGAGTAAAGTTATAGCAAAGCGCAAAAATTTACACTTAATTGGCTCTTTCTATTGGATTTTTTGATCATTAATTGAACATTTTATTACATTGGTTAATCCACCAGACCAATTGTCTTCAAAATGTTATACCCCAATCGTCGTTCCTTTCCTTCATATGGATAGGCATGCATGACGATCATCGGATTGAAATTAAGTTCAATGATTCCGTAATTCGAATCGGGATTGCTGTAATCTTCTAAAATAATGTCAACACCGCAAAATTTTGCACTAAAAGCACTGGCGGCATTTAAGGCAATTTCAGAAAAATAGGGGTGCATTTTTTCAGTGAAATCAATACTGTCCCCTCCTGTACTGATGTTGGAATTTCCCCGAAGAAATATCATTTCCCCCTTCGTGGGGACCGACTGATTAGTCAGACCCTGTTTTTTCAGAAACATCCGGGACTGATCATCCAGCTCTATTTTTTTTAGCGGACTGGTATGTCCATCGCCCCGGTAGGGATGTTTATTCTTTTCATCAATCAGTTGCTGGATAGTGGCAGACCCATCACCTATAACATTAGCCGGGCGCCGATGGAGCACAGCTACTACTTCATCTCCCATGGTCAGGAAACGGTATTCCAAACCCGGGATATAATCTTCTATTAATATCGTATTGTCGTGCTCAAAAGCAATCCGGGCGCCTTCTAAGAGTTCCGCCAAGGTGCCGCCCTGATCAAAAATACAGATGCCCAAACCAAAGTTTGTGGACTTGGGCTTGATAACAACTTTTTTACCAACGTATTTAACCAGTTTTTGTTTTGCCTCCCACAAGGAAAAGTATTCTTCTCCATCTGGAACTGGCAAACCATTTTCTTTAAGAATAATTTTTGTGACTACCTTATTTTCCATTAACAAAGGTGTAATATAATTATCGACGCTCGTCTTTGTTGCCTGCTTAACATATTCCCTGTGACCATTTTTTTCCAAACGCACAATATTGTCAGCCGCATCCAAAGGTTTCACTTTTATCCCCCGTGTCAGCGCCTCTTTGATCAATATCTGAGTGGACATTTCCCAGTTTTCAAAACCTTTTAGACGGTAGTGATCTTCATCTGACTGTTTTTTATAACCTTTCGCTACTTCCAGATTGGCATCTAGACAGCCTTTTTCCTGCATTAATAATTTTAATCGATGGGCGTAGGTAGTTTCCGGATTTTTTACCCGGTTTTGCATTTCTTTGATGCATTTCTCCTGATTTAAACTCAGGTATTCATTGACCTCAGCCACCTTTTCCAGAATATCATCAGCCCAGGCCGTTTTCAGCGTCCAATGCCGATGATCCAGCAATTCCAAATCCGGTTCAAGCCCATGTTCAGCTACTGCTACCTCATTAATGAGAGCTTCCTGCTGCCAGGTATCAAAAAATTCTTCACCTTCTAATAATAGAAAAAGCATAAATACATTCATAAATTCCAGGTCAATCTTTGCGATCCCACATTTATCAAAAACATTAAGATCAAGGGTTCGAATTTCCAGATATTGGATGCCATCCTTTGCCAAAGAGTCCAATACGTTTCGATAATCCTTTGGTTTTAGCCGGATCTGCGCATACAATTCTTTTGCTTCAGAAATGTCTCCCCGTTCAACAAACTCATCGATGCTCCCGATAAAATCCTTAATTGAACTATAATCCGGATAGAGATCTATTTCATTTTTATAACCGCTACAACTGCCATTTCTAGCGGAGGTTCCGCCGGGGCTGAGATAGGTATCATTACCACAGTCCCCCATACATTGCAGACACTCTTCAATGTATGAATTATGGAGACCAGGAGTACAGCCCATTAAATAGATGATCAGCCAGCGATAGCGCAAAAAGTTGCGTAGTACTTTTAAATAAATACGATCTTTAAATTCTTTATAGCTCTCCTCCGTGCCTAACTCTTGCCAGAGAGTCACTAAAAATTCCTCGCCAAATGAAAAGTTATAATGGATTCCAGAGATAAGCTGTCGCTTTCCACCATATTTGACCATCAGTTTTTCTCGATATTGCCTTGCTTTTTTGCCTTCTTCTCCTTGATAAGAGGCAATCGGAATCTGATTGTCATCAGGAATATTACATGGCATCGAATATGGCCAAAACAGCTCACTATTCTCGCCAATCTCACCTATAACAATATCAGTAAGTGCTTCCAGAAAATCATAGGTTTCGTCTACTGAATAAAAAACCGGTGTAACCAGTTCAATCTGACTTTCCGAGAAATCGGTGGTGATATAAGGATTTTTAAGTTTATCGCCAAAAATCGGCGGGTGTGGTGTCAATGCAAGTCTTCCCTGTTGTGTCACCCGGAGTCCTTCTCTTTCTACTCCAAACCCAGCAGTTAAGATGCTTTCTGGCGTCATTTTATTTTTTAATATTTCAATCATGCTCGTAGCCTTTCCGTTGTTGTACAGCTAAATCGGTGTGAACTATACAAAATTTTTTTAATTATACCATAAAAAAGATTAATTCTAACTAACTATTTCCCTTTGATTGCTAGGGAATAATCATTATTTTCGCCCTATCACAATCATTCTATCCAGATTGCAATACTTATTCGCTTAAACTATTGACAAATAAAACTGATAATGTTAGACTTTACTCATTGAGTTAGTTATTTCTAACTCAATTTCAAAATCACTTTGTTAGTTTATGCTAACCAATCAGGAGGAAAACCATGCTACTATCAATGGCGACACCCGGAGAAAAAAATTATATAAAAAAAATCACCGGCAAAGATACCACCCACAAATTTCTGGCCAGCCTCGGTTTTGTCGAAGGAGCTGATGTCACGATCATATCTGAACTTTCTGGCAACATTATTTTAAATATTAAAGATACCCGGGTTGCCATCGATAAGAGTATGGCCAACCGCATTATAATTTAAGGAGATCAACATGAAAACACTCAGAGCTGTAAAATGTGGGGAATCCACTAAAGTTGTAAAACTCCATGGCACCGGCCCGATCCGGCGCCGGATCATGGATATGGGCATCACCAAAGGTGTTGATGTCTTTGTCAGAAAGGTTGCACCCCTAGGAGACCCCATCGAAATCACCGTGCTTGGTTACGAACTGAGCATTCGTAAAGCTGATGCTGATCTGATCGAAGTTTTTTAATAGCTTCAAAGAAAAAATAATTTAGCAGCCATGGCTGTTAAATTTTTGCCCACAATGTTAGACAACGCTATCAAATTAAAGAGGAGAACTTATATGAACTTAAAAATTGCATTAGTTGGAAATCCCAACTGTGGTAAAACAACCATGTTCAATGCGCTCACTGGC
>PGZS01000208.1 GCA_002841435.1 Firmicutes bacterium HGW-Firmicutes-3
CTGACATTCCAGCAGTCGGGCTTCTAAATGGGTATCGGTGACAATATAATCGATATCATCAATGAAAAAAATCATTCTTTCGATCTTTGGCTGCTTAGGGGATTTAGTGAAATAGGATTTCACTCTTTTTTTCAGACATTTACTTTTTCCGACATAGATAATTTGACCAGTGGAATCTAACATTTTATAAACGCCTGGAAGCGGCGGGATCTGGTTTAGTTTCTTTTCTAAATGGCTCATCGTTTCGGTTTCCGTATCTTGGTTATTTTGGTTATGGCTAAAAAATATTTCGTTCTTTCACCTGCTTATACAATAACATAACAGTAGCTAGTTTAACCTTGATCAGCGGGAACTTTTGAAGAAACTGTACAAAAAAAGTAAATTCTTGACATCTTGAGTAAAAAGAATTACAATAAGCTTAAAGTCAATGAGTTTGGAGTCAGTGAAATGAAAACGAAACGTCAAATCCAAAAAGAAGCAACCAGAAAACTGATTTTGGATGCCGCTTATCAAGTGTATGCAAATGAAGGGTTTAGCGCCACGACCAATCAAATCGCCAAGGTAGCTAATGTTTCTCATGGTACCATCTTTGTTCATTTTCCAACGGTAGATAATCTCATTATTTGTTTACTTGAACGTTTTGGTTCTGAAATTAATGAGCATTTACATCTCCTCTCGGAAAAGGATGAAAGCCTGGAGACTTTTTTGGCGGCCCATATTAATATTCTGATCTGTTATGAAGATTTTTATAAAAGGCTTATTTCCGAAATTAACAGTTTGCCCCAAGAAGCAAAATATGTATTCATTAATATCCAATCAGTGGTTTCACTTCATCTTAATCAGGTGATCGAACGTGATAAGGAACAAAAGGTAATCAAAGAAATACCGATGCATATAATTTTTAATAGCTGGTTAGGTTTGATACACTATTATCTTACCAATAACTATCTTTTTGCAGCAGGGTCAGTGTTAATGGATCATAAGGATGAATTGATTTTGAACTATATAAAATTAATTAGAAAATGAAAGGAATCAATGATATGAAAGCTTATGATAATTTTTTTCTGCCTGTCGATGATTTAAAAGAAGCAAAAAACTATTTTTCCAATGTATTAGGTTTGAAATTAAAGTTTGATTTTTCTGAAAAGGGTATGGCTGCATTTAATGTTGGCGATGAAGAACCGGCGATTATCTTAAAGGAAAGAAATAAATTCCTGGATGCAAAACCGACCATCTGGTTTGTTGTGGATAACGTCAATGATGAATATAAACGGCTTTGCAATAACGGGGTTAATTTTATAAGTAAGCCGTTTCAAATTGGAACGGGTAACGCGGTTGAATTTGAAGATTTATTCGGCAATCGATTGGGGATGACTGATTATTGTTAATGACAGGTAATGATCGATATTAAATAATTCAGGAGGTAAAAAGATGAAAACATGTATAGCATGCGGAATGCCAATGAAGAAAGAAAGCGACTTTGCGATGGGCGACACCAGTAAGGAGTACTGTGTATATTGCGCAAAGGAAGATGGCTCAATGCAATCATTTGAAGAGAAGAAATTGAGCCTGGTAAATTTCACCATCAAAACCCAGGGACTTGACGAAACTGTCGCAGAAAAGGCGGTGGAAAATATGATGCGTCAACTGCCGGCATGGAAAGCGTGTTTTAAGAAATAGAAACCGAACTAATATGGATGAAAAAAGTAGCCGTGATGGTCCCAGCAATAGAGGACCATCACGGCTAGTTTCGTTGATTAATTCTTAACCCCGGTTTTTCTGATCAGTATCCAGGTTAATCCAGTTGCGATGATACTGAAGATTGTTAATGAGAACATTCCAATAAAGGGGTTCTGCGCGGATATCCCCATGGATAGGTCTAAAAATTTCAGCAGAATGGTTGAAATCTGACCAGAGATGAACATATCAATGATTGGTAAAAGCACAAAGACGACGATATAAAAACCAACGATATAACTGATTTTCTGTTTTTTATTCATCCGATAGAGGGCCACAGTTATGAAATAACCAAGGGTTTGGGCAGCAATAAAAAGAACTGTCAGAAAAAGGAAACTGATAAGATATTCAGATAGACCGCTAAATGGAACAGTGCCTGTGGATTGATAGATCATACTCAATAAGCTGGAATACGCAATGCCGCTTGCTGGCGATTCGATTAACTTTCCGAGCGCCAATAGCAGCAGTGAAAACAATGCCATTGCCACAGCCAATGTCACTGCGACGTAGATCCGATTTGCAAATAAAGATTTTCGCGAGATGCCGTTTTGCAGGGCAAACAAAAAATTTTCCTTAAAAGCGTTCAGGCCGCAAACGAAAAGAAATACGGCGGGAGCCATATCGAGGCCTGCGATTTGGCTGGATTGATTCGTCGTTAGGATGTCAGATGAAAAGGTGATTTGCATCGGAACAAGCGCCATCACGGCCAGGATGACCGCACAGAAGATTAAAACAGCGTTTCGGTGATCCACAAGCTGATATTTATAAATTGCATTTAATTTCATTACTTTACTCCTCGTTTGTTAGTTTGATAAATAATTTCTGTAAATCCAGGTTGGTTACCTCAATCCCGTCAGGCACTGTACTCTTATTAATCGATCCAATAATAGTGGCGGTTTTTAATCCACCCAGAACATCTTCGCCGATGACTTCCTTGTCTTCAATGAAGCCATCCACTTGCTTGATTGCGCCGGTAACGGAGTAACCTTTGCGTAATAAGGTTTCACAGGATTCGTTCACCAGAATTTCACCGTTTTTGATAATCATGACATACTCCAGCAGATTAGCAATTTCATCGATTAAATGGGTAGAAATAATCGCTGTGAACGCATTATCACTATATTTTTCGATCAATAACCGGTAAAACATTTCCCGATGATTTGCGTCCAGGCCCAATACCGGTTCGTCAAACAAGACATAGGGGGTATTGACTGAAAGGGCCGTGATGATTTTAAAAATAGAATTATAACCGGTCGACAACGATCGAATTTTTTTCCTGGTATTCAGTTTAAATTGATTGGCTAAGTTGAGTGCATAATCCAAATCAAAATCCTTGAAAAATCGTTTAGTCCACTTAAATGCTTCATTACAGGTCATGCTCTCGGGATACAGATTTTTTTCTGACATCAGATAGAGCCGCCCCTGGGTCATATCATTTTCAACACTGGACAAACCATCGATGGTAACTTGGCCGCTGTCGGCAAAGAGCCGATTGGTGATAATATTCAAAAGGGTCGATTTTCCAGCGCCGTTTCGACCCAATAATCCATATATTTTGTGGGGCTCAAAAGTCAGGCTCACCTGGTTCAAAGCCAATGTGTCACCAAATGTTTTTGTTACATCATTTATTTCTATTCCGTTCATTCCTGATAACCTCTTTCTACCATTCCCAATATTTCTTCATTGGTGATACCTAATTTTTTTGCTTCCTCGATGA
>PGZS01000012.1 GCA_002841435.1 Firmicutes bacterium HGW-Firmicutes-3
AGATTTGAGGTGCATTTTTACGTCAAGAAGCGTATTTTTTATAACTTTTCCTATGAAAACAATAGTGTTATAGAGGTTTTACAAGTGGGAAAGTTGAGTGTTTAATATTAATTGATTGTAAACTTGAGTTACAATAAAATATGACGCCGCCATCGAAGTTCCATTCATCTCTACATACTTCCCATCAATAGTGTTGAGTACTTCTGGGGCATATACACCTACACCGTTCAATGCTGAAAAGCTTGCAGTATTGCCATAACTATCAAGTACTATAATAGCGTACAAATCAGCATTAGGCATCATACTAACTACACCAATTCAATTTTTACAAGCTACTATAACATTCGCCATGTGAGTACCATGAACGTTGTCATCATTACCTGATTTTTTATTATTAATAGCATTATAGCTTCCCATAATGCTATTTTTTAAATCAAGATAATCTAGGTCTTAAGTTCTTCCCCTGAATGCCTTTTTAACACTTCTTCTTTTTGATTGGCATTAATATTGGGGTTGAACACAATGATTTTTCTATTTTTGTCATTTTTAGTAGAAAATCCTGTCATAGAAGAGATGATTATGCATGATACCATTAATATAATTATAGCAAGATTTCTTCTCTTCAAATAACTCCTTCCTTATCGTTTTATTTTTATATGATTATTGTACCTCTTCACAATCTAGCCCTCTCCCATCTCCTTATCTCTATTTTCGAGGAACTAATTAACCAAAAAAGCAATAATCTATACAAATACTAATTTTTTATAATATAATATAATTTCATTATACAGATTATGATAAAAAATATAACCCTTTGGATGTAAACGACATTCGTACACATATAAACAACAATTTATGAAGTCTAAAGCCACTCTCTCTGTGATTTTAATTTATTATCTTTATATTTTCTGCCAATCGGTATAGATTAATAACCTGCAATATACTGTCTTAAGCTCTTCTTTGATAACCGTCCCTGCGATTGTCGCTAAGAACAGGTAATTGAAAGCTTAAGAAAAAGTGCCACTGCAGAAAAAATTTAGCAGTAGCACTTTGTTTTTGAACCGAACCGTTCACATGGTTCGAACCGGAAGAACCGTCCCCTCGGTTGTTGTCCCTTCGGTTGTTATTCCCACTTAAAAAATCGAATAGATACAAAAGAGCAAATACCGGCAATCACGACCATAACAATGATGGAAGGTAACACATTTTCTACCGGTAATCCAAGAGATGTTGCCTTTAATAATTTTATACCTTGGGTCAACGGCAGCAGATCAGCTGCTTTTTGCATAGCAGTTGGCATAACCTCATAGGGCAAAGTTGCACCTGAAAAGATCAGCATTGGAAAATAGAGCAGGCTAGCAAGTATGCCTGCGATTTTTATATTTTTTGCAATACCACCGACCATGACGCCAATGCTGAACATGGACACCATTACCAGTAACCAACCAAGGAGGAATTGTAAAAAATCGCCTTGCATTCTGAAGCTATAAAACACACTGGCAATCAAATAAAGAAGTACCAAAGAAGTCAGAGCATACAGCCCATAGATGGTAATCTGAACCAGTAAAATAATAACAGGTTGTGCAGGTGTTACCTTTAATCTCTTAAGAATTTTTTTGCCTCGATAGTCAGAGATGACAAGTGGTAGTCCCATAACACCGCCGGCACTGATGGCTATGGATACAATCGCGCCGAAAGATTGTTCCAAAAAGGTATAAGATGCGCCCACGTAAGCAGGCTGATCACCGTAGATGACACCAAGTATCACCAGAACAATGATGGGCATACAGATGGCAAAAATAAGCATATCCATACCTCGTAGAGACAACTTCAACTCTGTTTTTAACATGGTATTAAAGGTCTTCATGTGTCATATCCTCCTCATCGCTATACCAAAGGTATGCATCTTCCAGTTTCTCATAGGGGCTGTTTTTGATGGCTTCTGAAACAGTACCGTAAAACACAGTCTCACCTTTTTTGAGAATACAGATGGTGTCGCAGAGCACTTCCACTTCATCCATAAAGTGGGAGGTTAATAAAATAGTAAGCCCGGAGTCCTTAAGTTTACTAAGAATTTGCCATACATCACGTCTGGCCCTAGCATCAAGCCCGGTTGTTAGCTCGTCAAGCAGCACAACCTGGGGATTAGGAATAAGTGCTAGAACAATAAATAAACGTTGCTTTTGGCCACCAGAGAGTTCTTTTACCGGTGATTTGAGTTTGTCAGCAATTCCAAACTGTACAAGTAGATTCTTATAATCTGTTGGATTTTTGTACAGGGAAGCTGTCACCTCGCAGAGTTCGCCTACTTGAATATGTTCTTGATAATGTGCCTCTTGAAACTGAACACCCACGTTTTCAAAAAGCGTTTTTCGGTCATGGATAGGGCTTAGATCTAAGATAGAGACAGACCCACGATCCGGTTTCTTTGTACCTAAGATACATTCGACTGTTGTACTTTTTCCTGCACCGTTAGCACCGAGCAAGCCAAAGACACTTCCGGTTTTAACAGATAGACTGAGATTCTTAACCGCTACTAAGTCGCCATATGATTTTGACAACTGCTCAACGATAATTACATTTTCCATATAAAGCCTCCTAAATTATAATATACAAAAATAATAACACCAAAGAAAAGTCTGGTGTTATAGTGGAGGGTTAAAGTTTTTAATATTATTTTTTGTGTTTACTTTTCATTTCTTGAAGCCTGATCAGCATGTCTTTTGCATTTTCTCTGGCATGATTTAATGAGATGATCAGCCGATCGCATACTGAAATAATATCTTCTGTTTCTTCTGGTGTGTTCAGGACTTCTTTAATACTGATGTTTTTATCTATTGTGAGTGCATGCATCATTCTCAAAATAGCTGAAAGTGAGTAGTTAGCACAGCGTAGCGTTCGTATGATCTTAAGCCGCTCTATATCCTCATAGGAATAAACGCGGTATCTATTTTCTTTACGCTTGACTGTAAGGAGTCCATTCATTTCCCAGTTCCTTAAAGTGTCCATAGTAATGCTTAGCTTTTCTGAAACATCTTTTCGAGTAAGTGCAACTTGATCTGTTTTCCCTTTACCCTGTAGCATAGTTTGGGTAATCTCGGCAGCTTCATAGGCATGATTTATTTCATTTTGGATGGACACAATGTAATCCTGTGTGAGTTGAATGGCCTCATCAAAACAACCTGAAGCAGATGCTTTTATAGCAGAAAGCATCTGTTTTCTTAATCCGTTTTGCAGCACTTCCACTTGAAAAGCTGTACGCGCCAACTTAAACTGTTCTATATGAAAATCAGTGAAGGTACGATACCCATTTTTCTCACGTTTGGCTTTGGGAATGAGCTCGAGTGTCTCATATAACCGTACCGTATTGGGGTGAACACCAATAATATGTGCCACTTCACTTGTGGTATATGTTTTTTTCATAAAATCACGGCCTTTACAAATAGATTTGAGCTACAAATTTATTTTATCATAGCCAAGTGAGGGATTCAATCTTGCCATCCATGCAAGGTCGCATTTAAACCAATCATACCAATGGGTGTTGCCTTATTACCAAGATTATGACATTATATAAGAAACTAAGCCGAAGTAAAAAACTAGATCATATAGAACCGGAAGAACCGTCCCCCCGGTTAGGAGAAAAGACATGATGAAATTTGTATACTCGATAGGTTTGATATTTTGCGGTTTGTTATTGGGACAAGGCATTAGGAAAAGGGTGGATACTGAATCTATAAAAGCCTCCGTTCCGGTAGAAAAATATATTCGGTTCATTCAAAAATTCGCAATCCTGGGCATTAATCCGATCATAACCCTGGGGGCCTTTTGGGGTGTTGGGATCACCAATATTAGATTTATTGCCCTTCCGGTATTAGGCATTATTGCAATAACCATAGGTGGGATACTAGGCTTCGTGGTATCAAAACAGATGAAACACGGAAGAAAACAAACAGGTTCTATGTTTGTTTCAAGCTCCTTTACCAACATCGGTAACTTTGGTGGTCTCATATGTTTTGCGTTCTTTGGGGAACTCAGCTATGCCTTTGTTTCTATGTATAAGATGTTTGAAGAGATCCTATACTTTATGGTAGGTTATCCCATAGCAAAGCTGCATGGAGACCATGGTGATAATATCAAAACCAAAAACCCATTACTTAGAATCATTACAGATCCTTTTATTTATGTGTATTTTATAAGCATTACAATAGGCCTGGTACTTAATGTATCCGGCTATGTAAGACCCAGCATCTACCAGAATATTAACGAAATCTTAATTCCTTTATCTTCCATCTTCTTAATAACTTCTGTTGGGTTTTATATGAAAATAAGAGCCATTGGAAGCTACCTGAAAGAATGTATGGCAATAGCCTCTATAAAGTTTATTATTATGCCGATTGTCATTGTAACGCTTGCTTATCTGATGGGATTAAGATCTGTAAGTGACGGTCTATTATTTAAAGTGGTTCTGGTGTTGTCGGCGATGCCACCGGCTTTTAATTCCCTCATTCCACCACAGATATATGGGTTGGATGTGGATCTGGCGAACTCAAGTTGGTTATTTTCTACAGGCTTATTAATTGTAGTTGTACCGATTTTATACTATATAGTAAACATGATATAAGAACATAAAAATGCGCCACTGTATTGTTTTAGGTTTAAGATGGGTATAAAAAGGAGGATAGGCAAGATGAAACAATGGTATGAGAAACTTTTTGAAAATTATGGCGAAAAATATGACAGTGAGATTTTTACACAAGGTACCATAGGAGAATGTGACTTCATTGAAAAGGAACTTAATTTTGACAAATCACTTAAGATCCTGGATGTCGGTTGTGGAACAGGCAGACATGCTATTGAGCTTACAAAAAGGGGATACTATGTAACCGGTATAGATTTGTCAGAATCACAGATAAAAAAGGCCAAAGAAAAAGCAGAAATGAACCATCTGGAAATCGAATTCCTCAAACATGATGCAAGGAATCTACCTTTTGACAAGGACTTTGATGTTGCAATCATGTTATGCGAAGGTGGATTTCCACTTATGGAAACAGATGAAATGAATTATGAGATCTTAAAAAGTGTGACAAAATCATTGAAAAGTTCAGCCAAATTCATATTTACAACGCTCAACGGATTGTTTCCAATCTATCATTCTATCAATGATTTTCATGGCGATCAAAATCATGAAGGGGCAAACTACAAGAGCGAAACTTTTGACCTGATGACCTTTAGGGATTCGAACATAACCACATTTACAGATGATGATGGTATAGAACATTCGATCGAATGTAATGAGCGGTATTATGTGCCAAGTGAGATTACCTGGATGCTTAAATCACTTGGTTTTAATAAAATCGAGATATTTGGAGCCAAGATTGGTGCTTATTCTAGAGAAGATCAGCTTACAACTGAAGATTTTGAGATGCTGGTTATAGGTGAGAAGTAAAAACAATAATTACGAAAAAAACCCCTATAGAGTAGACTCTAGCAGTCTGCTTATAGGGATTTTATGTGTCAAGTCTTACTGCGTTGACTGAATATAACTTATAAATAAATCGGCCAGTTTGGGATCGAACTGGGAATAGGAACAGCGTCTTATTTCAGCAATGGCTTCATCTTGGGGCATTGCTTTTTTATAGGGGCGCTCACTAATCATGGCATCATAGCTGTCACATAAGTTTAAGATACGTGCCCCCAGAGGAATGTCTTCGCCGGCGATGCCACGGGGATAGCCCAATCCGTCATACCGTTCATGATGAGAAAGTACGATATCTTGTACCTCGGAAAAAGTACCGCAACTTTTCAATACCCTGTATCCTACATCCACATGCTTCTTAATAATATCGTACTCAAAAACTGTTAAACGGCGGGGCAAATCTAAAACAGCATAATCGATGGCTATTTTCCCGATGTCATGTACGAGGCCGGCGGTTTCATAAGCAATGCACTGGTTGTGGTCATAATCCAGAAAAGAAGTGAACCCAATAATATGTTCTCGAACCCGTTTTACATGTTGCTCTTCCCTTGGATGTTTCTCATGCAAAGTAGACAATATACCTTTAATAACATTCTGATGATAGTTTTCATTCATCAGTAATTTCTTCTGATACATCCTGTCTTCCGACAGTTTCAAGACATCTAGAATCGGTTCATCCGCGCTTTCCTTTACGGCAGCACCAAAAGCAATAGACATATGAATGCCATTCACTTTTAGCGTGCCTTCCTGAGACTGAAGACGTTTTAGAATCATTTCAACCGAAGCCTTATCAACCTTATTTAAGATAACGGCAAACTCATCCCCACCATATCTGGCCACAACTTCATCCTCGCGAAAATGCTCTTTGATAAACTTGCCTGCTGCTCTAAGAAGTTGATCGCCCATAGCATGGCCAAAAGTGTCGTTCATCAACTTCAATCCATTAACATCCGCCATAATAATGGCCACAGGAAGATGCTTTCTATGGTCCAGTCTACTGAGCTCTTCGTTGAAAAAACGACGGTTATAGAGTCCAGTTAAAGTATCATGAAAACTCATATATTCAATGCGTTTTTTTTGAATGATTTCATCGGTGATATCTGCAAAAGTGCACTGATAATAGCGATTGCCTTCTAATATTAGGGGATGACTTGTTAGCTTATAATAGCGCTTGTGCCCACCAACCGGCAAGATTACTTGATCTACCAATCCGACATCTGTCTTTTCCAGCTTACGCATATGAAAATACAAAGTATCTTGACTTTCCGGGTGCATCATATCTTGAAGTTTTTTACCTTTTTTAATGGTGTGCATATATTTCTCGCAGAGTTGATTGTACTCAAGAATCACAAACTGATTATCCAAATACAGATACATCATAGGCGCCTTGTCAAAAAGGACTTCATATTTTTTCTGAATCGTCTCAAGGGCGGTATAGCTTGACCGCAGTTCCTCATTCTGGAATATAAGTTCTTCATGATATTGTAGCAAATTCTCAACAATGTCTTCTCGAGTCTTATCTTTTAGATTCAGGCTTTTGTGTTGATTTAAGGTTTCAAGAATTCTTTCTCTTATGCTGTTCATAAAAATCGCCTCACATTCGTAACACTTTAGTCATTGACTTAGGTCTGTTGTGTATTCACAGTGTTGGCATGGCGCTCCTGAAAGGCTGCCAGTTCATTTTGGCTCTGTTTTAGTTGTGTGATGTCGATTAGGGTTAGGATAATGCCATCAATGGCATAATTGGTTGTTCGAAAAGGACGAATTTTTGCAAAATAAGTACTGCCTTTACCATCATTGATTTCCCGTTCAACCGTATTCAGGTTCTCAAGAACTTGTTCAACGTCATGGAAGAGGTCTTTATAAACTTCTGCAACCGATAAATGATGGATAGGTCGCCCGATGTCATTATCAATGATATTCATAACGCGGGTAATCACAGGCGTGATACGCCTAATACATAAACGGCTATCGAGATAAAGTGCACCGATTTCAGTATTTTTTAGCAGATTATTTAGATCATTGGTAAGCATCGTTAGCTGTTCAATCTTCTGTTGGTATTCATTGTTAACGGTGTATAGCTCTTCGTTAACGGATTGAAGTTCCTCATTGGTGCTTTGTAACTCTTCATTGGAAGCGACCAGCTCCTCATTGGAAGATTGGAGTTCTTCGTTCGAGGTTTCCAGTTCTTCTATAGTAGCCTGAAGGCCTTCTCTTGCAAGCTGTAGTTCTAATTCCAGTTGCTTAACCCGCTCTTGACTTTCTTGGCTCATGTTGATGGTGACAGGTTTGATATTTTTCTCAATATCAGAAAAGTTAAAACTAATCAACAAATAATCCTCTTCATGCATTTCAATAAGAGAACCTTGAATGTTGAGACTCCTTTCTTCATCATGACCATAGAGAATATTATCAATACGTACAGTTTTACGATCATTTTTCAACCTTCTAAGCAAATTGTTGATATAGAGACTCAATTCCTTATTGACATGGGTCAAAAGTTTGTTGGAGAAGCGCCCGGTTTGTAAGCTGAAAAAAGGTGAAACATCCCCAATGATATGGAGAATATTTTCTTTATTATCCACGATTACTGAGGGAGAGAGATTCTGGCGTAAGACTTCCACCAACATCTGTTCAAACCATAGGTTTTTTCGGCTTTTTAGGGAGTAGCTGTCTTGATCACTGCTACGTAAGGATAGGTTTGTTTCAATATGGGTATTCATCTCAAGACCAAGTTGAGGTCGGTAACTATCTCGGAATCGGTAGATTTTCCATTTATTGTCTATTTTTTCAAAAGCATCGTTCATATCACCTAAGGATTCACTGCTACCAAGAAAAAGATAGCCGCCTCGGTTTAGGGCATAATAAAAATTATTCAGGATTTTTTGCTGATACTCATTTTTAATATAGATGAAAAGATTTCGACAAACAAGGAGGTCCAGTTTCCCAAAAGGTGGATCTTTAAGTATATTATGCTTGGCAAAGACCACAAGCTTTCGTATTTTCTCATTAATCTGATAACCTTCTTCGTTACTGTTAAAGTATTTAGCAAGGATAAGCGGCTCTAGATCTCCGGCAATACTGGAGGGGTATAAACCGGTGCCAGCATATTCAAGAGCACGGCTATCAATATCTGTAGCAAACAACTTAAGGTCACATTTGAGATTCTGCTGGGTTAAGTATTCGCTTATAAAGATAGCGATGGAGTAGACCTCTTCTCCGGTGGAACAACCGGCAGACCAGATGCGTATCACATCTTTGCTATAATCAAGTTGACTAAGGACGCCTTTGGCAAGGGCTTCAAAAGCTTCTTTGTCTCTAAAAAAGCTGGTAACCCCAATAAGAAGTTCGCGGTACAAAGTTTCCTTCTCCTTGTCTGACTCGGCAAGAAGCTGAATATAGTGCGTCGTATTTTCACAGTCATTTAGCTTGATGCGGCGCTCAATCCGACGAATCAAAGTGCTTTCTTTGTAACTGGTAAAGTCTACATTTGTAAAGCTTTTTAGAATATGGCAGATTTTCGTTAGATCATCGTAGTTATTACGTTGAATCTCTTTTTCCATGCCCAGTGTTGCCGGGTATTTAATATACTTCATGATCTCTGTCGTCATCCGCTGGGGTGGCAATATAAAGTCGACAAGCCCGGTTGCAATGGAACTTTTTGGCATGCCATCAAACTTGGCACTATCTTCATCCTGAGCCATGACCATACCACCCATTTCCTTGATCTCACGAATACCTAATGTACCATCACTCCCTGTACCGGACAATACAACAGCAATGGCATGTTTTTCCTGATCTTTTGCCAGGGACCTGAAAAAGATATCAATGGGCAGAATCAGCTGATGCTTCTCATAAACCTGTGGCTTTAACAGCAAACGACCATTTACCATCGTTAGATTATGTCTTGGTGGTATCAGATAGATTTTATTGGATTTTGTCATCATCTGATCTTCTGCAATCAAGATCTCCATCTTTGTATGTCTTGCAAGTAACTCATTCATTAAGCTTTTATAATCGGGCGACAAGTGTTGCACCACGACAAATACCAGTCCCGAATCATCTGGCATTGCCTTAAAAAACGACTCAAGCGCCTCAAGGCCGCCAGCTGAAGCACCAATTCCAACATAATATTGTTCATCTACCATAAGCTCACCTAGCTTTCATTTAATTAGCAAGTATGAATGGTTACAGGGTCAAAACTAAGTTTCACTAAATTCATATACAATATATAGATTAAGTTGATACATTCAAAACTATATATTATATGGAAAGTTCAACTATATAGTTTTGACACCTTAACCATGAATGTAAGCATATAATAATTCGCACCATTATCTATTAGTATGAATTATTTGATAATAATCATTATACATTTGTTTTTAAAATTATTTTATCACAGACTGGCCAAAAAATCAGCTAATTCATAGATTTTTAATATTTTTTGCCATAGTTAGACAAAAATAATAGGGTGTACATATTTTTAAAAGAATACATATTTATTAAACATTGTCGAAAAGAAGAAGGTTTCAGAAAAACCAAGGATTTCGTTGAAAGATGAGGCTATAAATGTTAGAATATTTAAGTAATATACTATATTTTTAGTGAAAAAATCTTTAGGGTCAGATTTTTTGACATGAATTATAGATGGGATATGATTGAGGGAGGGATGGCTTATTAAAACACAAAAAAAAGTCACAATACTATTAGTGATAATATTATTAATGACTTTATTAGGTGCATGCCAAAAAGAAAGCGAATCTATTTTTTTAACAGAAGAAGAACAAGCTTGGTTGACTGGGCAGGAAGGGCAAATCCGTATAGGCTATACGACCGATTACCCACCAGTAGAGTTTCAAATAGCGAATGATTATGTAGGCATATCAGCAGACTATTTCAAACTTCTAGAAGTAAAGCTAGGCACAAAGTTTGTAATGGTAGAGTTTGATCAGTGGAGCGACTTAATGGAAGCAGCACGGTCGAAAGAAATAGCGGGTATAACGGCAGCAACAAAAACCCCTGAACGGAGCAAGTATTTGGATTTTACGGTTCCCTATATTATGAACCCAAACGTGATTATCACGCGCAAAAATTTTTCCGAGAAATTAACCTTTGAAAAGCTTTCAAGTACGAGCATGGATATTTTGGTTATCGAAGAATACTCTATTATTGAAGACTTAGAAAAGAATCATCCTAAGCTTGAATTTCGCACAGTACCAAACACATCGGATGGCTTAAGGCTTGTGGCTTTTGGAGAAGCAGATGCACTAATAGTAGAAATCATGAGCGCTTCAGCAGGTATTGAACAAGATAAGATCACCAATTTGATGGTAAATACAGAAATCCCTTATGATTCAAACTTATCTATTGCAACGCGAAACGATTGGCCGATGCTTAGCGCCATTTTAAACAAAGGGCTTGCGCAAATCACTGAAAGTGAGAAACAAGCGATCTTAAATAAATGGGTGCCTATTCAAAGAAAAAGCATTGTTGAAAATCGTTTTTTTTGGATAATTCTTGGGACTATTTTGATTGGACTGAGTGTTATAATCGTTACAGTTGTAGCCTGGAACCGTTTATTGCAGAAGGCAGTTCTTGAAAAAACAGAAGAACTTATTAATAAAAATGAGCAGCTTAAAAAAACAAAAAAGCAACTCTTAGAAGAAATTGAAGAAAGAAAAAAATCTGAGGCATGTATCAAATTCAAATCTCAACACGATGAATTAACGGGTCTATACAACCGTGCATATTATAATGAGAAGCTAGAGCAATTTGAAAGGACCAAAAAAATACCATTGTCCATTATATTAGCGGATCTAAATGGTTTGAAAATAACAAATGATACGCTAGGCCATGCGATGGGGGATCGATTGCTTATTAAAATAGCAGATATTCTAAAGTCGAATTGCGGTGAGAAAGACATCGTTGCCCGTATAGGTGGGGACGAATTTGTTGTGTTAATGCCGGATGGGACAGATCAAATGGCACAATCTGTTTGTGAAAAGATAAAAATCGCTTGCGATGAATCAAAGATGGACCCTATAAAGCTTTCAGTGGCACTGGGACGTTCTGAAAGAGTTGACTTAAAACAAAGTTTAGAATCGGTGTTTAAAAAAGCAGAAGACCAAATGTATGAAAATAAAATGCAAGAAAGTGATAGTACCTATAGAGGCATATTAGAATCCCTTAAGGAAATGCTGAAAACTAACCAAAATCTACAAGATATTGATTAAAGGCATGTAAATCAATAGGCCGACTGAAATAATACCCTTGGGCAATTGTACCGGCGGTTTGATTTAATAAGTTGACTTGTTCTTGGTGCTCAACACCTTCAACGATGATACTAATACCCATGACGTCAGCTAATTGCGTGATCAGTTTATAGATTGCATAGGATTTCTTTTTAAGATGTATGTTATCTATAAAGGTCTTATCGATTTTAAGGATATCGAAGGACAATTTATCAAGGTAAGCAAGTGAAGAATAACCTTTACCAAAATCGTCTAGGGCTATTTTTACTTGAAGTGCTTGAAGGTTTTGGAATATTTCGTTTGCGCGCTCTAGATTTTCAAAGCCCATATCTTCAGTTACTTCTATAGTTAACCATGTGGGATCAATCCCGGAGGTTTCTAGAATATGCTTAAGAGCCGGAACCATGGCTTTGTCGGTGAAGGTTGTGGAAGTCATGTTCACAGATATTTCAAGGTGTGGGTAGAGAGACTGCCATTTTTTGATCTCCAAGCAGGTGCGTTTTACCATGAAGAGGTCAAGTTCTTTCATCAAACCATTTCTTTCAGCAACAGGTAGAAAATCATTAGGGAATATAAGACCTTTTGTGGGGTGTTGCCATCTAACTAATACCTCACCACCAACGACCTTTTCCTCCGGGAGAATGAGTTGAGGTTGTACATACAACAAGAATTCCTCATTCTCTAAGCCTCTTTTAATATCTTCTACTAACTCCCTTTCCCTGATGTAGGCGTTGTAGATGTCAAATTCAAAGACTAAAAATTGGTCGACACCCATGAAGTTGTGGATGTGATCCATCGTATGTTCAGCATATTTATATAACTCTTCAAAGCTGTTGCCATGATCTGGGAACTTTGTGACGGCGATGCTTGCTGTGAATTGTTGTAAGACGACTTTTGAATCACAATAAGCTTCAGTGATGCTTTTGATTTGATGAATGCGTTGATTTACGTCACTTGAGGCCTTATCATAAGCAATCAAGACAAAAGATGCCCCAGTAATACGCCCTAGTATTAATTGATCATCAAGGATCACCAAGAGTTCTTGAGCATATTCGAGGATAATTTGATCACCCATTTGTTGTCCTAATCGATCATTGATGTCTTTGAAGTTGTCAACATTAATATAATACATTTGACCTTCGTAACCTTTTGCAATCAGACTGTCAGTTTTGGAAGTTAGACCATACTTGTTCGGTAAATAAGTGAGTTGATCATTAGCAAAAAGGAAAGTAAGCCTTTCGTTTTCCGATTTATTGATAAGATAACGAATGTAGTAACCTCCAAAAAAGATAAGATTAAGGATGATGAATGCACCAAAGAGAATTAGACCGTAATAATTCTTTTGTGCCTTCATAGGAATAGAGTTAAGGCTAATTCTGCTGATGTTATCGATATCGGTCACTAAAATAGCTTTGTTGATGATAGACATAAGTATAGGTGATGCATTGGTGATATAAAGATGTCGGGTTGTCATATCATCTAGGGTATACATAGCCGAAAGCGCTTGCTCTTTTTCTATGAGCCTATAATAGTCAAGGACATGCTTTGGGAGAAGGATGAAGTCAACATCATTATTTATTAAACCTTGGATTAAGGCATCATAATTCGCTTCATATTTAATATGCCCTTCATTAAGCGCCTTAATCAATGCGCCATCCAATTCGTTATCAAACAATACACCGACAGTATGAGCTCTTAGGCTATATAAGTCATCAATGGTTGGACTACCGGGTAAGCCGGTAACAACGTAAGGTGTCTCCAGATACGCAAGTGAAGGATAAAAATCTTCCAAGTCATTATGCGTAAAAGTTAACATTGTAACATCATGAACCGAATAATCCGTGGTAAGGGTGTCTTGTTGACCAAGTACGAGATTAAGCTTTAGACCTGTTATGCGCTCAATCTCTTGTATAATACCAACAGTTGTTCCATACAGTTTATCATCATTTTGAAGGGCATAAGGTTTGTCAGGTGCAATACCAACAGAGATGGAAGGTTTTTTTGATATGAATTCTAGCTCTTCTTTGTTTAGTATAGCCTTAAAGAGTGACTTTCGTGAAGTGTATAGATCATTTTTTATGATGGACGCAAGATCTCCTGTACGTTCTAGATGTTGTATTGCTTTCATAAGAATACTACGCAGAGACTTCTCTTGACTGGGCATTGCTATAAAAATATCATCTAAAGGTTGCTTCAAGATGAAATTATTAACAGCAAAAATCTGATTATTTGATAACAAAAGAGGCAGGTCGGATTGAAGGAAAAAACCATCAATCACACCATCGTTTAAGGCAGCATTAAGACTTTCTAAGTCATCATAGATGCTTACAACATTATCCTTAGCTTCCAAGTCGTATGAAAACACATGGGTATCGGAGGAAAGAAGACCAATGTTTGTACTGGATAGTTCATCGAAATGATTATAAGACTTAACTTTGGCATAGTAAGAAAAACCTTGTTTTGATAAAACAAGTAAGGTTTGGTCATTGAAATAGATAGTAGAAGGACTACCAGAGATGACAAAATCCGGATTGGTTTTTGAATAAACCAAATGAAGTTCAGTAAGATTAGAGATGGATTGAATAAATTTCTGGTCATCAAAATCCGTGAGATCGTCTATATAGAAGTTAAGTTCATCCGCCATATGGTCTTTAATCCATTGAATCTCACCATCATTTAGATCCAATATAACCGGATGATCAAGTACTGTTATTAAAAAATAGAGGAGGATAGCAATGGTGCTGGTAATGCCAAGAAAGTATTTTTGTTTTGTCTTCATCCAATTGCCTCCAATTTAATAATAAAGTAGTTAGAGGGTCAATATAGTTTTGACTCATTAACAATAAATTAATTGTAACATATAAAACAAGACTTATAAAGTATGGATATACTGAGAATGAAAAAGGATAAAGCACAGTGCTTTATCCTTTTAGCCGTAAATGTACAAGGGTGTTCCTATTATTTGTCAGAAGTTGGATTTGGTGATTTTGAAGGCTTGTCAGTAGCAGATGTTGGCTTTGAGGATTCATTATTTGCAGGTGCCTGATTTGAAGAGTTATTAGTTTCAGGTGTTGAGATTTTAGGCTTATCACTATCGTTACTAGGTAAGGAAGCCTTGTCACTTTCGGGTGATGAAATTGAAGATTCATTAGTTTCAGGTTTTGAGTTTTGACCCTTATCACTTTCATCACCAGGTAAGGCAGGCTTATTACTTTCGGGAGTTGGCTGTGGGCTGTTTGTCTCAGATTCTGTTTTATTAGTTTCTATTTTTTTATCTACATCATAATTGAGTTCATCAGGTTCTTCTTCTTGTTTTGGACGAGCTTTATCAGAGGTAATTAATGAAGTGTTATTTCCTTTAGTAGGTGTTGGTGTAATGGTAGAAGGAACATCGGAGTCCTTTGGAGGAACAACGGATGGCTTTTTCTCATTGCTATTGTTGTCACTAGTAGAAGGACGATTGCCTACACTTGGAACTGAGCTGTCTTTGGGCTGCGAGTCCTTACTGGTATTTTCATAAGCTATTGTGGAAGCTTGAGGTGGCACACTTTTGATGTTACTGATTTCTTCAAAGAACAAGAGATTATGGTTTGAGCGAGTGATCATATTATCTTGTGCACCGGATTCGAAGGCCATAGAGCGTTGTGTTGAAGCAAGGATATCGTTCGGAGTTGGCCTTGGTAATGTAATGAGTGGTTTGGTAAGACTTAGGACATCGTAAATAGTCGAATCATCATGGATTATGATCTTTATCGGGTTTTCGTCGTCCATGTCTGCATTTGGTAGTAGGTCATCAACCATGGTTTCAAGAGAATTAAAATTAGTACCATTATGGTCTTTTGTAAGTGTATCTAGAGTTTCACGACCTAGAGACAGAGTAGGCTTTGAATTTTGTGCACGTTCAGTACCTTCTATGTAGATAAATTGATATTTTGCCTTATTTGCAATCATATAAGATTCAATCTGTTCTTCAAGTAGTGTATCCTGAGTTGTGTCAAGCTTAGTATCATCGATTTTTAGTACAGTTGAAGAGATTAGAATCATATCACGATCAACCAAATACTGTTTCTCTTGTGCCAAAAGGAAAATTTGTGACAAGGCATCTTCTAAGCCTTGATTAAGCAGAGACCTGCTTAGGATTTTTTGACCATCTTCATTAAAAGACTTGTAACCGACAACAATACCGGACTGGTCTAGGTTAAGCTCTATGCTTGGGTTGATATCAATAGATACAACGGCATAGATTTCCCGAGAACCGTTTTGACCAAAGGCCACAATGCTCGTAAGTATGAGAACAAGTATGAGAGCAAGCATAGAACTGGCTTTTTTGTAGTTAAACAAAAGGAAACCGCGATAGATATCTCTTTTAGTAAATTCAATGCGTTGGCCTACTTTTACATGAGGCCTAAGCTTAAGTTTATCGATTGTCATTTGATCGGTCATGACAATCATGAAGTTATCTTCAATTCTTGTAATTAACCCATGTGCCATTTCGATACCCACTTTCTATATAAGCATATGTACCTACAATATCATTCCATTGAACTAGTTAATAATATTATATCACGTTTATACAACAAAGTTGTGAATAAAGCGTGAACATAAGTCCGTTTTTTTACATATTTTTTACAATCATATTTTTCCCAGAAATGTCAGCAATTACCTTGAAATCCAATAGGATTAAGGGTACTATGTGATTAGGGAAAACATTCATGAATCGTATATGAATGTGCATATATAGAGGGGGTTCAAAAATGAATCCGGTTTGCGAAGACAATTACATAGGAAAATATTCATAAGTAGTAATAACATTCCTATAAGAGGGTATGGTATTACTGTTTTATGTATCATAATAAAAGTGAAAGCATAGATAAGAGGAGGGTGAATCATGATCTTAGTTAGCGCATGTCTTGCAGGTATTAATTGTAAATATAATGGTGAAAACAATGCTGATCCAGGTATAACAGCACTTCTACAAACAGGTAAAGCCTTACCGGTCTGTCCTGAAGTTCTAGGTGGACTAGAAGTACCAAGACCGGCCTGTGAGCAAATCAACAAACCGGATGGAACGCACCGAATTATGACCATAGACGGCACAGATGTTACTGAAGCATTTGAACACGGCGCCCATAGAACCTTGGCCATCTGCAAAGCAGCAGGCATAACCGAGGCCATCTTACAAGAACGCAGTCCATCTTGTGGCAAAGACCAGATCTACGATGGTACTTTTAGTGGCACACTGATTCCAGGCAACGGTAGAGCGGCCCAGTTGTTGCTGGATCATGGAATTAAGGTCTATACAAAAGATGAATGGATGAATAAGGTGGGAAACCAGCAAGTATGAAAAAAACAAATGTTATGCGTTTATTAGATAAAGCCAGCATTCCATACGCAGCCTATGAATATGAAGTCATAGAGGACAGAACGGATGGGTTAACGGTCGCTAAGTCAATAAATCAAGAACCTGAGCGTGTCTATAAAACACTGGTAACGGTAGGAGCCAGTCGAACATATTATGTCTATGTCATACCAGTGACAAAAGAGCTAGATCTGAAAAAAGCAGCCAAAGCTGCAGGTGAGAAAAAGATAGACATGATACCGATGAAGGAACTTCTTAATACCACAGGCTATATCCATGGTGGCTGTTCCCCAATAGGCATGAAGAAACAGTTTAAGACATTCATTGATATCAGCTGTAAAAAGCACAAGACGATTCTTGTAAGTGGTGGTGTCCGTGGGATTCAGCTTGAACTTGAATTAGAAGATCTGCTAAGGGCTACCGGTGCTGAAGTTGAAGCGGTTGTATAAGAGGAATGGTTATGAAAATAATAGATAGGAGGATCGAGTGAGAAGTATGTTGGTATCAATTATTTTAGGAGCAAGTGAGAATGTTATTATTTTTAGTGACTCAACGATAATTCAAGTACTCACGCACTTAATATCATTAGTTAACATGCTAGGGTTTATAGTACTAGGGATGTATTTGATGGTCTTGTTTATTAAGGTTACTAGACGAGGGATTGAGGTTGGATCTGGTGATTGAGGAGAAGACGAATCACAAGATGAAGGATGATAGGACAGAGATATAAGGTACGTTAACTTGGTATGATGTTTTAGAGAAACTTGCTATAATAAAGGCACAAAAAGAATTCAAAAACGTTGATGGTTAGCAATTCAAAAAAGACCTAAGTCATTCATGAGATCACACCAATTCTAAACCTGATGGAAGACTATGTAAAACATCCAGTTGATTCTGACCCACTAGAAATGTCTAATCAAGTTCAAGCTATGGAGTTGAATATATGGCTAATCATTTTAAAGTAAGGGCTGAGCTTGATAAAACCACGGATACTGAGAAGTTCAATACCTTACGAGGTACGATAGAAGATTATGTATTGGACATAAACCTTATCATTAAAAATATTTGCGAGACATATGGTATTAAGACTAATTTTACAAAAAGTGATGAGGACGATGAAGATTATATGAACCACTATGAATATTAACAATTTATACCAAATAATCTTAAATGAGGAGAGAATTATGAATATTAATCTTTTTAAAATGAAAGATAGATTCGATCATATTATTATAAACTATCTCGAAACTAAAGAAGAGGAAAAATATGAAAAAATTTTTTCGACTACTGAGATTAGGTTTGATGATATTCTGAACATATATTCAAATGAGAATTGGATGAGCAGTATTAAAAGAAGTGAATTTTTTCAAAGAGTAAAGAGTAATAATGCAAGTAAAATACAATGGGCATCAGATTTGAATAGAATATTGAGGAATAGTGATTTAGAAATAGCTACTCTTTCAGAAATTAAAGAAAATAAAATATCAATGACACCATTTGGAATTTTTCTATTTGAAATGGAAAATGGAGTAGTTTATGCAATATCATACGGATATTCTAGTATTCTTTTGAGTAATTATTGCGATAGAGAATTTGGGATGGACTTTGCAGAAAGAGTACTTACGAAACAAACTGTGGATGTAGAAAGCCTTAGGTATATTAATGTAAATAGAAAAAAATCATTAACAGTCTTTTCAAAGGATTCTGTATCAGGCACAATGTATGGAAGTTCGGATGAATATTTGAAAGGTAGACTAATGAAAGATAATTTCTCGGATTCATTTGATAAAGAAATGATGATAAAATTACTTCTTTATATCAATAAGAGTCTTGAGTTTGGAACATCTATTAAAATGACTGATGTGAAAGTTAAGAGAGAATCGCAAATTGATACAATTGAGAAATTAGGAGCGGTCATAATTATTATTGATAGTTTTCTAAATAAAAACAAATCAGAATATTTTCTTGAATCTTCAATTAAGCTTGCGATTCCTAGATTGAATTTTATTCCAGCTAAGTCCCCTTTGATTGTGGATTTGGATAAACTTCTTACAAAGCTAATATTGAAAGAAGATGCAACAGTTAATATTGATTTTTATTCTATTATAGGTGCTGATGTAGTGATTAATGATGGGACTGAGGTATTTCTAAAGTATCCTGGAATATCTAGAATGAAAGTTGTTGATTTATTGATTTCAGACATTCGTGAATTTCTATCTCAAGTAGATATTGGTGCTCAAAATGAAGTGTTGAACGGTATGAAAATTGAATTTGAAAACGATAGTAATCGAGAACTAAAGAAGTGTTTGAATGCTGAGGTAATATTTAAAGATGTTACGTATGTATTGGTGGATGGTAAATGGGCTACATATAATAAAACTTTTATAAATTATATTGACCAAGAAATCGAAAAGATTATTAATGATAACATTATTGAAATACTTGGAAAGCCGTATTGTACTTCGTATGAGGAATTAGCAGAATACTATAAAAAAAATCCATCTAAGTTTGAAAAAAAATACAGAGAATTCATATACAACACCTGGATATCTGAAAAAGAAGGTATGAAGTTGCTAGATACCATGAATCACTTGATTGAAAGTTATCCGAATGTAGAAGTAACAGACCTCCTTAACAATAATGAACTTATTCATGTTAAAATTGGTGATGTTGGTACCTTTATAGAGAATATAGAACAATCAATGATTTCAGCGCAAATAATGAGTGAATCCAAAAGTAAAGATGATTTAGTAAACAAAGGAATTATGGCTGAAAGACTTAAAAATTCATTCGAAGTTTCTCAGCTTCTAGTTTTGAAAGACACGAATGTAGAAGAATTCAATTTAACAGCCATTAAATCGATTAAATTTAAAGCTTCTCTAATTGAATGGTATCAACTTATTATTAGTCTAAATCTTAAGCCAAAGATTTATATTGCTTCAATATCTTCTGGAGGTAATAAGTTTGAAAGCTATCTTGTTCCGTAGAAAGTAATAAGATTAATTGTTATTTTACAGATTCTGCTAAAGACAATAACAAAAGAGAAAGTTATCTACTTAAAATTTATATTGAAAAAAGTTTTTGCCGAAGAAATATGGGTTGAAAAGTAATCAGAACCGTATTATAGTGAAACCAAAAAGACGTCATGAATGGCTAAAATAGGTTGATTATAAAAAATATGTTTATGAGAAAAGGGTGGGTATTTTGGTGGTTAATGAAATTATTATAAATTCAAAAGAAGATTTATCAATAACACTAACAAATTATGAGGTTGGATTACTCAATTTTATTGAGTCTTTTGGATTACCAACGGAGTCTGTTTTAGTTGGAGTGGATGAACGGAAAAGAGTATTTAGAAATATTGAAGACGCATTAAATCTGTTAAATAGTAATATTAAAAGTAATGCTATATATATATCAAAATTTCTTGCGGCTACTAGTGCCGGTCTTTTTGATTCAGCGTTAAATTACTTGTGGGATGAAACGATCAGTCAACTAAGATATCGAGTAGCACAATATGACATAGAATACTTTTATGATTTAGCAGTTAAAGGGGATAAAAGGAAAAGACTTAAGGGGATTGAAGATTTATCAAAATTGGACGATTCAGAATTAATCGAAGGAGCAAAAGAAATAGACTTAGTATCTAATATTGGTTATCGTCATCTTGATCATATTAAGTATATGCGAAACTGGGCAAGTGCCGCACATCCAAATCAATCAGAAATTACGGGACTTCAATTAATTTCATGGCTTGAAACATGCATAAAGGAAGTAATTTCTTTACCTGCATCAAATGTTACTATTGAAATTGGAAAATTACTGAATAACATAAAGTCGAAGGAGATTTCACTTAAAGATGCAGATAATATCAGTTCATTTTTCGCGAGATTATCACCAGAGAAAGCCAATGCACTTGGTTCTGGTTTATTCGGAATATATACTAGACTAGATACAAATGAGATTTCAAAAACAAATATTAACAGACTTCTCCCCATATTATGGGAACAACTTGATGAGAGTACTAAAGATGGATTTGGCTTGAAGTTTGCTAGATTTACAGCAAATGGTGATGTAGAAGAGGCAAGGCTTTGCAGAGCATTTTTAAATATTGTATCGGGTGAACAGTATTTACCAGAGGATATAAGAATTACAGAAATAAACAATGCCCTTGATAATCTTTTTAATGCACATATATCTATTGGAAACTTTTATACCGAACCTTCCTATGCTCGACAACTAAAGCGTTTAATCGGAGATCATGCGATTCCTAAGCAAATAGATAGTAAATATGTAAATACTCTTGTTGATGTATTTCTAACAAATGGAAATGGTGTATGTTGGGATTCGGAAGGTATTTTTGTAGAACTGATAAAAACCTTCACTGAAAGACAAGTTATATTAGCTGTAATGGCTTTTCAGTCGGATAGAATATCTAGTAAATTGCAGTTTTCATTATGTAACAATAAGTATGACCATTTATTGATGTTGTTAGAACCTAAAATAACTATTCCAGCGGTAAATGAAATGGTTATGGCAATAAAAAATTACGGTAAGGAGAATAGAGATTCTATGAGAGATGATAGTAAGATAAATAAAATTGTTTCTGTATTGAAACGATTGTTAAAGTAGCTATACTACTATTTTCTCCGCTATATAGATTGAAAAAATAATTATTTAAATATTCTAATATCTTTATAATAAATTTAGATTCGAATCCAAAAAACTGTCATGAATGTGTCTATCATTTGTGTTTGAAATAGTTTGATCATTTGATACTTACAGCGTATAAATAAAGAGATGAGGAAATAGTTGCGAGAGTGGGTCGAAAATGCCCATTTCAATATTATTCATGGATAGTGCTAAGTGAATCAAGCGTTGTGAAAAAGATGGTAAATTCATCGTTCTTACATCACGATACAGCCATCCCAGCAAGAATATCAGAATTCTGGGTGGATTCAGAATTACAAAATATTAATAAGAAATATATTGAAGTGATTTATCAAGACGAAATATACTTGATGTACATTATCAAGGACAGCTCTAATAGATTGAGATTATTTTGGGACGCTAAATTTAACCATATTATTCAAGAAAAGTTTAATGAGATTTATAGTATTATGAACGTGGTGAAAAATCAAAAGATTCACCAGAAATGATTTTTTCTAAGAATTCAAAAAACTTATCATGTTGATTTTGTAGAATCAATATATAATAAACATGATCCAATTTCCAATGATTGTATTACAACTAAAATTTACCAAAAATGAAAGACAAACATGAGAAAGAAAGGAACATCATGTCAATTAACTACTATAATAACAATGCAGAAAACTTCATTAATGATACCTTCTATCTTAGTATGTCAGAACTTATGAATGAATTTCTCACATACGTTGGCAATACTGGAACTATTCTTGATCTAGGCTGTGGATCTGGTCGCGACGCTCTTGAATTTCAAAAAAGAGGCTACAAAGTTTTTGCTGTCGATGGTTCAAAAGAAATGATAGCCCATACTTCTAAATTTCTAAGTGATAAAGCGATTTGTTCAACATTCTCTGATTATGAAACAAACATTAAATTCCATGGCATCTGGGCTTTGGCCTCATTATTGCACGTTCCAGAAGCCGACATGATAACTATCCTTCGTAAGTACCGTGATCTACTTGCTGAAGATGGTGTCTTTTTCATGTCATTCAAGAACCGTAAAAATAATTATGAGAAAGACGGTAGGTGCTTTACGTGTTACACAAAAGAAAAATTGCTAAGTGTGCTCTCAGAAGTTGGTTCACTAGATGTGATTAAGTTCATCGATACTGTGGATATACGTGAAGGCCGTGAAGACGAAAAGTGGATAAGTGCCATTGTAAAGGCTAGTGATAGATAATTAAAGTATATATCCAATAAATTATTGAGAGTAACTGGGTGATGGATATGGGTATGAATGCAGTAACTAAAGATCTTATAGAACGATTAAATGTAAATGACCAGGATCTGATGGGGATTGATATTATTGTCTCCTTTATTAAGTTGTCAGGATATAAACAATTAGAACCCATGTTGAAGGATGCACTAAGACGATCTATACCAGTTCGAGTATTAACCAGTACATATATGAATGTAACAGAACCTGCGGCTCTAAGTGAGTTATATAATTTGTTAGGGGAAGGAAATGTAAGACTATACAATGGTCGTGCACCTAGCTTTCATCCAAAAGCATATTTTTTTAAGAGTAAAGAAAAATATCAAAGTTACGTTTTAGTCGGTTCATCAAATATTTCTCGTGTGGCGCTTACAAATGGTATTGAATGGAATTATCAAGTGGAAGCGTCTGTAGATCAGGATAGTTATGATTATTACATGGAGCAATTTGAATATCTTTTCAAATATGATTCCTATGCTCTGGATACTGAGAAAATTTCCGAGTATCGAAGAACCTTGATTTTGCCTGATGCAGAAAGAAAGATTAGTCGAATAAACGAGCATTATAACAAATATAGACAAAACAATAATTATAAAAAAAGGTTAAGTAATTTATTTGAGCCAAACCAATCACAGACGGAAGCTTTAATTGAGCTTAAACGTACAAAAAATGAAGGTAATGATAAAGCCTTAGTTGTAGTAGCTACTGGAGTTGGTAAAACCTTTTTGGCAGCTTTTGATTCTATGGATTATAAAAGTGTACTTTTTGTAGCTCATAGAGAAGAGATTTTGAATCAAGCTTATGATACATTTGCAAAGGTAAGAGGTTCTGAAGATCTTGGTCGTGTTTTTAATGGGTATCAAGAAGTTGATAAAAAAATAGTTTTTGCATCTGTCCAATCTTTAAGTAGAAAAGAACACATAACAAAGTTTGAATTTAACAACTTTGAGTATGTAATCATTGATGAATTTCATCACGCAAGTTCACCGAGCTATAAAAGAATTATTGATTACTTCAAACCCAAATTTTTATTGGGTCTTACAGCAACACCTCATAGATTAGATCGAAAAGACGTTTTTGAAATATGTGATTATAATGTCGCATATGAAACAGATCTATTCAGTGCAATTAATCGAGATTGGTTAGCACCATTTAGGTATTATGGCATATATGATGGCACTGTTGACTATGGGAAAGTTCGGTATATTAATGGACGATATGTTGAAGATGAATTAAGTAAAGCTGTATCTACAGATGATAGATCAAAATTAATCTTCAAACATTATATGAAACATCAACGTAAACACACAATGGCATTCTGCAGCAGCATTGATCATGCAGAATATATGGCAGATTATTTTAATTCAAATGGAATCAAAAGCGTAACGATTCATAGTCAAATAAGTCGAAAATATTGTGCTGATCGGACAATAGGAATCGAAAAATTCATCACAGGTGAAATTGAAGTTATTTTCTCGGTAGACATGCTAAATGAAGGTGTTGATATCCCTGTCATCGATCTGATTCTTTTGCTTAGACCAACAGAATCACCAACTGTATTCTTTCAGCAATTAGGACGAGGATTAAGGCATTCAGCAGGTAAAAGAAACTTAAAAATACTAGACTTTATTGGAAATTATAAGAATGTTGAAATGATACCGTTTTGGTTGTCAGGTGAAGTGACAACAGATAGTAAGAAAAAAGAAGAGGTCATTAAAAAGCTAATTGATCAAGAAAATATTCCGGTCGATTGCTATATAGATTTTGACTTTGAGGTAGTAAATATTTTCAAGGAAATGATTCATAAAAAAGTTAAAATTATTGATGAAATAAAAGAGCTGTATGTCTCTTGTAAAGAGGAGCTTGGTCATATTCCAAGCCGTATGGAGTTTTTCGAATCATTAAGTGATATTCAATATAGAAGCATCAAAGCCCAATCTAAAGTGAATCCATTTAATAAATACTTGGATTTTCTTTCGACCATGGAACTAGGATATTTAAGTGGAGATTTTATAAATAGCGATGCTTATAAATTTATAAATATGCTTGAGACAACAGGTATGAGTAAATTATACAAAATGCCTATATTACTGGCATTTTATAATAAAGGATCTTTTAAGATAAAAATAAACAAAGACGAAGTCTGTCAGAGCTTTTATGAGTTCTATCAGAATGAAAGAAATGCAGTTGATCTTGATAGACATAAAAACACGAATAATTATAAAACTTGGAAAAAAAATGATTATTGGAAATTAGCATTGGATAATCCAATTCACTTCTTGTGTAAAACGCATGATGATATATTCGAATATGATAATATGACTGAAATAATGAACATTAAACTAAATTTGACATCTTGGTATAAGAATGACTTCTTTTTATATCATGTCGAAGATACAATTCATTTTAGACGTAGTAATTTCTTGGATCAATTACTTTCTAATAAAGATAATAAATCTTAAGCAAATATAAAAAAGATACATAGCGGGGGAGGCAACCATGCAACCAGGCATCTATGAACAACTGATTAATGAAGAGATCAAACAAAAAATTGAAGAACTAGAAATTCTAGGTGACAAGGCAGAAAAACAGCCTTTAGATGAAGAAGAGGCGTATATAATATTGTCCAAATACATTGAAGAAGTGGTGCGAAAAGCTCTAATCTTTATTCGAGAGGATAGACGAAAAGATCGTAAAGATAAGCGTCATATGGTGTATCAGATTGAGCTATGTAATAGGTTGATACAACTGCTGTCAGAGAATCTTGAAGAAGATGCATTTAATGCCTATAAAGTTTCAGAGACCTCCGAGTTATTATTATCGATCTATTCCACACTAAACAGTGCCTATGCTGTAAATGAAAAGTTGGTACCAGTTAGGCCGGCCACTTCTATTGCAAGCAGTTCACTTTTTACTGGATCGACCAAAGAACCGGATCTAATCTCTGAATTGAATAAAGAGATTCAATCGTCAGATCGTATCGACATGCTGATTTCATTTGTTAAGTGGAGCGGTCTAAGACTGATTTATGATGAGCTTAAGGCATTCACCAAAGTATCAGGTCGCGTGGTTAGAATCATTACAACTTGTTATATAGGTGCAACTGATGCTGGTGCTATTGAGAAATTGGCACAGATTCCTGGTGTTGAGATTAAGATCTCATATGATACAAAGCATACGAGGCTTCATGCCAAGTCCTATATGTTTCATAGGAACACGGGTTTTACGACTGCTTATATAGGTTCATCGAATATGTCAAAGGTTGCGATGACCAGTGGCCTTGAGTGGAATCTGAAAGTTAGTGAGAAGGATTCTTTTGAAGTTGTTAGAAAGTTTCAAGCCACATTTGAAAGTTATTGGAACCGCTACGATTTTGAATCCTACGATTACCAAAATGAGTCAAACCGAGAGAAGCTAAGAACAGCCATATTATTTGAACGTCAAGGTGCTTACGATATGGATCGGGTTACATCGATACCTCTTTTTGATATTAGACCTTATGCTTATCAAGAAGATATTCTTGAGCAACTTAGAGCTGAGAGAGAGATCTTTGGTAGAATGAAAAACCTTCTTGTTGCAGCTACAGGTGTTGGAAAAACAGTTATTGCAGCTTTTGACTTTAAAAGATTTTATAATGACAATCCGAATGCAAAGTTGTTGTTTGTTGCTCACAGGGAAGAGATTCTTAATCAAGCACTAGCAACCTTTAGAGGCATATTAAAAGAACCTAATTTTGGAGAAATACTGTCTGGACATTCTAAGCCTGATAGTATAGATCATCTTTTTGTTATGATCAACTCCTTTAACAGTAATGAATTTATAACCAAGACAACACCGGAGCATTATGATTTTATTATTGTAGATGAATTTCATCATGCTGCAGCCATTTCCTATAAGAACCTACTGGAGTATTATAAACCTCAGATACTTCTGGGGTTAACGGCGACACCAGAGAGAATGGATGGCAAAAATATCCTTGAATATTTTGATGATCGCATCGCATCAGAGATGAGATTACCTGAGGCCATTGATCATAAACTATTAGCGCCGTTTCATTATTTTTGTATAACAGATGATGTGGACCTGTCAACACTAAAATGGACCAAAGCAGGCTACCAGGATAAAGATCTATCAGACTTATACATTCTTAATCATGAACAACGGTTGAGAACGGTTATAAACAGTATGGAGCGTTATTTGACAGATATGGAGGAACTCAAGGGATTGGGTTTTTGTGTTAGCATAGAACATGCTCAGTACATGGCGAAGTCTTTTTGTGAGATGAACATACCTGCCTTGGCAATCATAGGAACAACGGACCATGACGAAAGATTTGAGGCCAAACAACGTCTTATACGTGGCGATATCAAAATGATCTTTACAGTGGATGTCTATAATGAAGGTGTTGATATATGTGAGGTGAATACAGTCTTATTCCTTCGACCAACTCAGAGTTTGACTGTATTTTTGCAGCAATTAGGTAGGGGCCTTCGGCATGCTAAGAACAAAGATTGTCTAACGGTACTGGATTATGTAGGTAGAGCCCACGAGAAATATAACTATGAACAAAGGTTTCGAGCTTTGCTACATAAGTCAAAAAGACCGGTAAGGCAAACGATTGAAGACGAGACCTTAAGTCTACCAAGAGGCTGTCATATTAAGATGGAAAAGTTAGCCAAAGACTATATATTAACGAATATAAAAAATGCCATCATTAACAAGTCTTCACTGATAAGCCGAGTCAGAACCTTTAAAACAGAAACAGGATTGCCACTCACATTAAGAAAGTTCCTGGATTATTATCATATTGATCTTGTAGACTTTTATGGAAGACAAAGCAATCGAAGTCTATATACCCTTCACTGTGAAGCCTTTAATACAAAAATTTCATCAGATTATAATATTAAGATTATACGTAAGTTGAAGAATCTTTTTTACCTCAATAGTAGAACCATCATAGAACAAGGGCTTGCTTACTTCAAAGGTGAACAAGAAGGGTTTACTGATGCAAAAGTATTAGCTGTATATTATTATAGTTTCTATGACAAAGAACCGGATACATCCAAGGTAGAATCTATGCTTGAAGGGATGCATTTTATAAGGGATTCTTTTGAGCTGAGAAATGAAATCATTGAGATCTTAGAATACAATTATGAACATTTGAATTTCGTTGAGAGTCATCAAAAAATGAGAATGGATAGTCCTTTGGATGTACATTGTACTTATACAACCAATCAAATATTGGCAGGGCTAGGCTACTATAATGAAGAGAGCATGCCTGCATTTAGAGAAGGTGTCCTCTATATTAAAGAAAGCCAAACGGATGTGTTTTTTATCACCTTGAATAAGAGTGACAAGGACTTCTCAGAAGCAACGATGTATGAAGACTATCCTATGAACGAATCTAGATTTCATTGGCAGAGCCAGAATAAAACATCGGATACAAGTCCTACAGCTCATCGCTATATCCATCATGAGGAATTAGGAAATGATGTCTTACTCTTTGTTAGAGAATATAAGACAAGAGATGGTCATGCCAGTCCATTTTTATTCATGGGCAAAGCCAAATATGTTAGCCACACAGGTTCGAGACCTGTTAGTTTTGTATGGGAGCTAGAAACACCAATGCCTGCCAGATTCCTTGAAGAGAATCTTAACCTTGCCAATTGATTTATTTACCTAAGGAGATCTTATGTCTATCCATGTTGTTGCGGCCATAATTAGAAGTAAAGAAAATCAGATATTAATCGCTAGGCGTAGGGAAGGGAAATCTCTAGCTGGGTATTTTGAATTCCCAGGTGGAAAAGTAGATGAAGGTGAATCTCATGAAGTGGCTCTTATTAGG
>PGZS01000209.1 GCA_002841435.1 Firmicutes bacterium HGW-Firmicutes-3
TATTATTGTAGTAGATTGTGGTATAGCCTTCCCAGAAGATGAGATGTTAGGTATAGATTTAGTTATCCCGGATGTCGAATATCTTAAGACAAACATTGACAAAGTCAGAGGTATTGTATTGACCCACGGTCATGAAGATCATATTGGTGCGTTGCCCTATGTTCTACGTGATATCAACGTGCCCATATATGGTACTAAGCTTACAATAGGTCTTGTAGAAAACAAACTCAGGGAACACAAGATTCTAAATGACGTCAACAGAAATGTCATAACGCCCGGTCAGAAAATAAACCTAGGTGTATTTAACATTGAATTCATACGTACCACCCATTCCATACCCGACCCTGTGGCACTGGCAATTACCACACCGGTCGGCGTTGTTGTGCATACAGGTGATTTTAAAATCGACTTTACCCCAATTTATGGTAAACCGATTGATTTACAGAAATTTGCTGAAATCGGGAAAAAAGGTGTACTGTTGTTAATGGCAGATTCAACCAATGCAGAAAGACCCGGTTACACCATGTCTGAAACCACAGTTGCGCGAGCTTTTGATGAATTATTTTCAGAGTTCAAAGGCAAAAGGATTATTGTAGCCACTTTCGCATCTAATGTAGATCGTGTGCAACAAATCATACATGCAGCAGGAAAATATAAGCGAAAAGTTGTCGTTGAAGGTCGAAGTATGATCAATGTTGTGGCAACTGCCATTGAACTTGGGTATATAAAAATGCCCCCTAAAATGATGATTACCCATGAAGAGATGAGCCAATATAGAGACGGCCAGATTGTCATTATTACAACAGGTAGTCAAGGGGAGCCTATGGCTGCTCTATCCAGAATGGCATCCAAAACCCATCGACACATAAACATTCAAAAAGGTGACAAAGTCATATTAAGTTCTAAACCTATACCCGGAAATGAAAAAACCGTATCAAAGGTTATCAATTCCTTATTTTCTCAAGGTGCTGAAGTTATATTTGAAGACACCCATGTATCCGGACATGCTTATCAAGAAGAATTAAAACTGATTCATTCGTTGGTAATGCCGAAATATTTCGTACCATTACATGGTGAAGTCAGGCATATGAAAAAGCATGCAGAACTTGCAGAATCACTAGGCATGCGTCCAGACCGTATTACAATATTGGCACCTGGTGATGTATATGAGCTTGATTTTCACAGTGCTGAAAAAACCGGACATGTGAATTCACAACCAATTTTTGTAGATGGCTTAGGTGTTGGTGATGTAGGCAGTGTTGTACTTAGGGATCGACAGAAATTATCACAAGATGGCTTGTTGACAGTCGTTATTACCATGTCTAAACAAACCAGAGAAGTACTTGCAGGACCTGATATTGTATCCAGAGGATTTGTCTATGTACGTGAGTCAAGTGATATGATGGTTGAGGCCAGAGCAGTAGTCTTAAAGGCTCTTGATCAATGTAGTCGAAAGAACATTAGAGATTTCAATAAAATAAAAATGTCTGTAAGAGATGCCCTAAGAGACTATCTATGGGTTCAAACCAAACGAAATCCCATGATATTACCGGTGATTATGGAAGTAGATGCATAATTTCATAGATTAAAACATTTAGGGAATTTTAGAATATAAAATTCCCTAAATTAATACTGATTATAATTATTAGTTTTGACACAATAACTAAGAATGGTTATAATGGTAGAAGGTCAAATTTGAATTTGTAGGTGATTGTATGAATGAAAACATTAAAAATGAGACAAAAGCATATATTGATCGCATAAAAAAAACCGAGGCATATGTTGACTACCTAAATTACAAATCCATATTGGAACGGCAACCGGAACTAAAAGCACAGGTGGATGCATTTAGACGTAAGTCTTTTGAAATTCAAGCAGGACATAAGTATGGCTATTTTAATGCCTATGAGAATCTACTGAACTTAAGAGCTCAGAACAATGATTTGTTAAATGAAGCAATCGTCAAGTCTTTTCTTGAGGCAGAATTAAAGGTTTCAAAAATACTTACAGATATACTAACTACTTTTGCTGAAGAAGTGGATTTTGACTTAGATTTTTTACAGGAGTGATTATATTTGGAAAATAAAATGGAAAATAAAAGCAATCCAAAAAAACAAAAAGGTGAAAATATGGTAAAAAAAATAATTGGAGAAATCATGCAGTGGATTATAAGAGGTGTGTTTATTGTCTTGGCAATTGCCATTCTAATTAAGGGAGGCGGTTGGGCCTTTGCAGAAGCTTATGATTTACTAGCCAAAACACCGGGTGGAAACAATGAAGTTCGTAATGTGAGCTTGGTTATACCTAAAGGTGCGACAACGGAAACTATTGCAGGCATCTTAGAAGAAAACGGTTTAATAGGCAGTTCCTTATTTTTCAGAATGAAAGCAAAATTTGACGGTAACGACGGCAAATTCCAATATGGTGACTATACCTTAAGCACAGCCATGAGTGAAGAAGATATTATGAAAATTCTAATGACGGAAGGTGCAAAAAGAGAAACCAAGACTTTCACTGTCGTAGAAGGCCTTACATTGGCAAAAACGGCTGAATCATTAGAAAAACAAGGTATTTGTACAAGACAAGATTTCTTTAATGCTCTAGATAATACCAATTGGGGTTATAAATTCTTAGAAAGTGTACCGGATACCAGTGTGCGTAATATTGTATATCAAGGTTATTTGTTTCCAAGTACCTATGAAATCTATGTGGATGCCACAGCTGTGGACGTAATCAGTATTATGTTTGACCAGATGGATAAGGTATGGACAGACGAATACTATGCAAGAGCAGAAGAACTAGGTTTAACAGTAGACCAGATAATTACCATAGCTTCCATTATAGAAAAAGAAGTGGTTGAGCCAAGTGAGCAGGTCATCGTATCCGGTATTATTCACAATAGGCTTGAGATTGATATGAAGCTTCAGATGTGTTCATCTGTGCTCTATGTATTGGGTAAGCATAGAAATAGGTTGCTTTACAGTGATCTTGAGACACCATCACCTTACAACACATACATACACCCGGGCCTACCTATTGGACCTATAGCTAACCCAGGGGCAAGTGCTATACACGCAGCCTTATATCCAGACGACAACGATTATCTATACTTTGTACTAAAAGACGACGGATCCAGCACCCATGAGTTCAACGCCGACTACAACGACCACGTCAACGACAAATCCAAATACACGAATACATTTAATTATTAACTTTACTTTCCCAATATAGAATTTCTTAGCGATGGTAATCCACATGTTAAGGATGAGTCTCATCCGCGGTGGATTAGGCTGGCTTGCCAGCCAAGAGCTTAGAAATTCTTTGGGAAAGTAAAGTTGGATGGCCAAAGTTCCCAATATAGAATTTCTTAGCGATGGTAATCAAGAACAAAGCGACTCTGTCGCGGTTTGCTTG
>PGZS01000210.1 GCA_002841435.1 Firmicutes bacterium HGW-Firmicutes-3
ACCCTGCCCTATGGAGCTCGGACTTTCCTCACCTAGATTGCTCTAAGCGCGACCGTCTAGCTTACTCACCTTGGTACTATATCATAGCTTATATAAATATGCAATCCAAATTCCTTTAGCGATCTTCTCTAAAATAGGGTACACCAAGCCCTTTTGGCGGTGCATCTTCTTTAGACTTTCTAATGGAACTAAGAATCAATACAATAATCGTAACTGCGTAAGGTAGAACATCCAGTAAGTTCTGAGAAATACTAAGATGTTGCAATCTAAATCCAATAATGCTTAACCCTCCAAACAGATAGGCACCAAATAAAGCCATTATAGGATTCCACTTAACAAATATAACCAATGCAATAGCAATCCATCCTCTTCCGGCTGTAATGTTATCTTGCCACTGTGGCACATCAACAACTGATAAATAGGCACCTGCCATGCCACAAAGAGCACCGCCAAATAAGATATGTATATACTTGTATAGATTGACATGTATACCGGATGCATCCGCTGCACTTGGGTTCTCACTAATGGCAATTAAGTTCAAGCCGAATCGGGTCTTATAGAAATATATGCCCAAGCAGATGGCCATAAGATAGCCGATATATACAAAATAATCATGTCGAAATAAAATCGGACCGATAAAGGGTAAATCACCTAGAAAAGGTATTTTTACTCTCGCAAAAGAAGCAATCACCTGATCCGGCATTTTTTGACCTATAAAAAGCGTGCCCACAAAACTGGAAATACCCGTTCCAAATATGGTTAATGCTAATCCTGAGACGACTTGATTGGCCCTTAAGCTCACTGTAAGAAAAGCATATATAAGGGCACCAAGTGCACCTGCTACAGCTGCTCCTGCAATAGCCACGAGCCCATTGCCTGTATAAAAACCCATTCCAAAGCCTGCAACGGCACCAATAAGCATCATACCTTCTACACCTAAGTTCAAGTTACCTGATTTTTCAGTTAGCATTTCGCCCAGTGTAGCAAAAAGTAAAGGTGTGCCTGCAATAATCATAGCGAATAAAAAGGATGTCATTTAAGCCACCTCCTTTTCTGTAACGGAATTTTTTACCAACTTATACTGTATAAAAAACTCACTACCGATTACAAAAAATAGAATAACACTCTGTAAAATACCTGCTGCAGATTGGGGGATTTGATAAGCTGTTTGAATAAAGCTACCACCTTTAATCATGATTGCAAAAAGAAGAGATACTGGTATGATAATAGCAGCTTTTAGTCCGGACAGCCATGCCGTAATAATGGCTGTGTAACCATATCCTGCCGCTACTTGAGTCGACAACGTTTGATTCACCGCGGAAGCTTGCATCATACCGACGATACCTGCAATGCCACCACTAATAAATAATGCCGATAGGATAACTTTTTTCACATTCATGCCGGCGTATTTTGCCGTATCCACACTTTCTCCTACCACAGCAATCTCATACCCTGCTTTTGAGTAACTCATCATGATGGTTATAATTATGACCAGAATAATGGCAATAATCCATCCGACATGCACGCCAAAAAGCTTCGGCATAATTGCAGCATCGGCGAAATTCGCAATTTTAGGAAATCCTAAAGCTCCCGGATCTTTCCATGGACCATACTGCAGATAAGTCACCCATTTTAAAGCAACATAGTTCATCATCAATGTGAAAATTGTTTCATTCGTACCGAATTGGACTTTAAAAAAAGCCGGTATAAGCGCCCATAAGCCACCACCTACGAAACCAGCAAGAAACATAGCCGGTAATAATACCATCTTAGGTAAATGGTTATAATATAGAGCCAAATAACTTGCAGCCAAAGCCCCTACGATGATCTGACCCTCTGCACCGATATTCCAGAATTTCATCTTAAAGGCTATCATGATACCAATAGAAGTCACCACCAGTGGTATGGTGATGGTTAATGTGTCACGTATTCTATGGGCTGAACCGAATGCACCTTCTACCATAGAAAAATATACATTAATAGGACTGTGACCAAGTGCACTTATAAAAACAGAAGTAAATAGAAAAGCAGATATAATAGAGACAATGCGTATGATAGCCGCTTTTCTACTGGTCATATCTGTTCTTTTTATCATTCTCATTGTGCCATCACCATCCCTTCAATACGCTCTCCAGCCATCATAAGTCCAACTTCTTCTCTTGTTGTCTGATTGGCATATACAATACCGGTTACTTCGCCTTGGCAAATTACCATGATTCTATCACATAGTTCGAGTAGAACATCCAGATCCTCACCAATAAACAAGACACCAACATTCTTCTTCTTCTGTTCATTGACCAGATCATATATCGTATGGGTTGCGCCTATATCTAAACCCCTGACCGCATAAGCTGTGATTAGAACGTTAGGGTTGGTATCAATTTCACGTCCTATTAAGACTTTCTGAATATTACCACCGGATAATTGTTTAACCGGATGATGAACCCCTGGGGTTTTTATTTCTAAGGTCTCAATCATTCTTTTACAGATTTCTTCTATAGGCTTACGCTTTATGAAGATACCTTTTTGATTATGATGTTCTTTTAAGAGATAATTATCCACCATATCCATAGAAGCTACAAGTCCCATTCCCAAACGGTCCTCTGGTATAAAACTCATACTGATACCTTTTTTGATAATGCTTCTTGGTGATTTACCAATAAGGCTCTCATCTTTATAAATAATCTCACCTGACTTTACCGGATACAGACCGGCAATCGTTTCACATAATTCCTTCTGTCCGCTACCTGATACACCGGCAACCCCAAGTATCTCACCTTCATAAAGTTCAAAGGAAATATCTTTAAGTACCTTCACATGCTCTTGATCTATAGCGTTTAATTTATCTACTTTGAGTAATCGATTCCCTCTGTCTACCATTGGGCGTTCAATTGAGAGATTGACGGACTTTCCTACCATCAAGTCCGTAAGCGCCCTAGGCGTTGTCTCTTTTGTGATAAGTGTTCCTACAGTCGTACCTTTTCTAAGGACGGTAACTTTATCAGAGATTTCCATAACTTCATTGAGCTTGTGGGTTATGATGATGATGGCACAACCTTCTTTTGCCATATTTCTCATAATCGCAAAGAGCTTCCTTGTTTCTTGAGGTGTCAATACCGCAGTTGGTTCATCCATAATCAATATGTCCGCACCTCTATAGAGTACTTTCAAGATTTCAACAGCTTGCTTTTCACCAATGGACATGTCATAGATCTTCTGATCCGGATTGACCGTCAAACCGAATTGATCAATAATTTTCCTAAGATCCTTTGATAATTTCTTGCGATGTAAAAAAAAGGACCCTTTTTGGCCCATAATAACATTCTCTTTTGCTGTTTGAACCTCTACCAGTTTATAATGCTGATGAATCATA
>PGZS01000211.1 GCA_002841435.1 Firmicutes bacterium HGW-Firmicutes-3
AGTGTAAAGGTACCTTTTGCAATCGCATAAGTTGGTATTTCTTGCTCCAATTCCTTATACACTCTATCAAACTCATCATAATGATTTGAATCGTTTGAAATATGCATTCGTTGAAAAACAGCAGCTTTATTAAAACGTAGTGGTATTTCATAAACCATAATCAACCGCCTTTCTTTTTTGCTCATCAATTATCGATGAGCATCCTTTTTATGATTTAATTTTGCGGAAAAACATCATTTGATTCCCACACATCACAAATTCGAGTCCGAACTACATCCATTACAATTTCTTTTTCATACTGGTCGAAAGTTTTTCCAATTATTCCCATACTAATAGCATTTAAGGGCTTAAGACCACGTCTAATCGTTTTCAGGCTTGCAATTATTCCTCTTAAGTCAACAGATTTTGTCGATATTTCCGAATTCATTGCTTTTTCTTGTAAATCCAAAAATACGCCAACAAACTGAGTTAATAAATCAGTATTTGCATCGGGAAAATTCATATTGAGAATTTTTTGCAGCGTTTCTTTTCCAATTTGCGGGATCTGGATAGTCATAAATCGTGATACTAAAGCCTCATTTAAGTCTTTCGTTCCGGCATAGTCATAATTCATAGTTCCTATAAAACGTGTTGCTATGTGAAGATGTATTTTGTCATATCCAGGAACATCAATTACTTTTCGATAATCTAATGCTGAATGTAAAACAACCATAGCATCATTCTTAGCCATGTTAATCTCATCAAAAATTCCAAACCCTCCATTTTTTCCACATTCATAAACGGAGCCTCTTCGCAGCTTTACCTCGTTTTCAATAAAGGTATCCGTTCCGATTAAACTAGCACTATCAGTGTTAACATGAAAAGAAGTACTCCATTGAGGCCTTCCAAATAATTGACAGATATTATCAGCCAAAACATTTTTACCAGTCGCTTTTTGACCAATCAATAGAATATTTTCACCTTCTAAAATTGCTGTGATACACATTTCCCAAATGTCTTTCCCAATAAAAATTTCATTTGTCAGAGGAATACGATCTTTTAATTCTTCACTTAATATATGTTCTTTTTTAAAGTATGACACATCATCTAAAAGACTTTTTCGAATCCCCTGTCTAAGGAGATTTTCATTCATGTTATTATCAAATTCATTCATGTGTATTCCTCTCGATTCAATCGCAATGCATAAATGCACATAGATATTTGCGTTACTCATAAATACTATATGGTAATATAGTTAAATTCCCTATTTCATATTTTTGTAAATCTCATTGTGTTTCTGAGATAACATTTTTTCTGGATGTAACTTTTGAATAAACGTATCGACAATCACTCTTGGATCACATAATGTTCGACATCTAAAAGAATTAATATAAAGTGCATTGTGCTCCGGGTAGGTGTGCACCGATACATTCGATTCGCTCCGTAATACCAACAAAGAAACACCGTTAAGTTAAATTTTTCAGTCACGATACCTAAACACTTTGCTTTTGACTCTTCAATTCCCAAAGTCAAAATCTCTTCAAGTTGATCAATGCTGTCAAGTTTTTCATATGAAACACCATATAGCTCGGAAATAAATATGAGTTCCATGTTCCAGAAAATTTGAATTCTTCGCATTCACTATTTGCATATTTACTCCCTCAAAAAACTTTTCTCACTTTCTAAATTAGTGATCAAAAACATAATATAAAGATATTAAATTTTTTCGCTTATGCATAACATACCTAGCAATAATTGTGCCAAAAAGTCAACCTAAATCTTGACAATCATTTGATTACATGCATAACTGGATAGCTTAAAAATATGTTCTATGTTTATTTTTACGAATACTTACCGTGTTTGGTTATTTTCACTAGAATATCTAATATTAAGCTGCAAAATTAAGTTACATGAAAAAAATAAATACAATCTAATTATTTCGATTTAAAGTCATTCCTAGAATTATCCGGAAATTATTTTGCACTAAAAGAATGCATTCTTGTATATAAATTGAATTTATAATAAAATTCAACCGTTATCTCCGATGCAAATTGTTAATACAATATTTTTTACGAAAAAAATATTGTATTAACATACATAAAACTAAAGAAGAGTAAACTCATTTTGCCGACGACACACAAATTGTAAAATTAGTATTAATTATTGAAACAGTAATAATTAGTTGAATTATCATTACTCAAATCGGGATAATATTGTTTTTGACCAATTTGATTATTTAAACTATTTTTTTTTCAATCACAAAAAAGGGCATAGAAATCCTGAGATCTAAACAAGCATAAAGCTTGTCATTTCTACGTCTTTAATTAAAAGTCTGCTGGATAGGTGGTTTTTTCATGACCACTGGATTCTCATTATCCTTCGTCCAAACTACAAAGGTGACTAACACCTTAACGAATCCAAAATCTCTCCCGAAGTTTCCCCCGAACCGCGATTATTTTACTTGGGTTTACGTTCTCATCCCCAATGACGACATTTTAATGCAGCAGCACATTAAAAGGCCGAATAGATTTATTTTTTAGGCTCTACCACACCACGCTTCAGTTTTCGGTGGTCTAACGTTGTCCCCACCCTCATTATTTAGCTGTCAGATCCTTCTTAAATCAAATTTTAAACACAACAAAAAGGGTGTGCAGCAATCACACGACTACTACACACCCCTTTATTATTGAAAAGAAATATTCAGCTTCGAAAAACTTCAATGATTCTACTTTTACTATCAGATCCAACCAGCTTGCTCATGCAGGAGCTGCTTGACGGTTTTACTACATCTTGACTAATCGATTTTCCCATCCGGTTTCTTCGATTCCTTTCTATTAAGATCATTGCTTGATTCAAATTATTGCTCTGGCTCCCATTCTCCTTCGTCGATGGCACACATTTCCATATACTCCAGATGATCCGCCATACTTGCATCATTGTCTGGGGTTTCCTGGGAATGGTCGGATTGTTCGACGCTGAGAATCGTATTTAACTCGTTTAAGCGAAGCAGATAGTCGTTTAGTTCCTGCTCCTGGGGAAAAGGCTTTTTAACCTCATCCCTGGCGTTTTCCAGCCGTTCCATGGTATCCTGGATATTCATTTCGCATTTTTTTATCTGATCCGGGATGCTTTCCAGGACATGACCGATTCGGGTGATATTTCCCATGGGATCGGTGCCCAAATGGACGGTATGGGTAGCCTGATTTTTTAGATAAAGATCAACCCCATCGAAACCGGCATACTTGGCTGCCATTTTAAATCCGGCATACTGGCCAATCAATCGTGGTTTATCGTCTTTCAGCTTTTTAATCACTTCCAGAATGGCGGTGCCGGCTTCCTTCTTATCGGTATGAAAGACATTGCCGATGGTCATTTCA
>PGZS01000212.1 GCA_002841435.1 Firmicutes bacterium HGW-Firmicutes-3
ATTGGCCACCACCAGGATTGTGTTAATCACCCGTGGTGAACGTCTGAAGGGTGCTTTTATAGGCTTTTTTGAGGTTTGTATCTGGGTTGTATTGGTATCTACCGTATTAAAAGATATCTCCAGTGATCCGATTAAGCTTTTTGTCTATGCACTAGGCTTTGCTCTGGGTAATTTCCTAGGCTCTGTTTTTGAAGAAAAGCTGGCTATTGGTACAACAAGGGTAGAAGTTATTGTCAAAGAAACTGACGGAATCGAACTCATTAGTAGAATCAGAGAAAATGGTTATGCGGTAACCTCGATTTCAGGTGAGGGTATGAACAGTAAGAGAACTGTTTTGATTATGCATGTCAAAAGAAAAATGGCATCCAAACTGATCCGCCTGATTCATCAATACCAAGAAAATGTGGTTATAACTGTAAATGAAATAAAGCCTGTTTATGGCGGCTTTGGAACACTTAAGAAGTAATAAGATGATAGAAACAATAATATGACAATTGAAATAATAGGTGAAGAAAATGCGATATAAAGAATATGAGCCAAGTATAGACGTTACAGCATATGTTGCACCCGGTGCAATGGTTATTGGGCAAGTCATATTAAAAAAAGACGTGAACATATGGTTTGGTGCCGTGTTAAGAGGCGATGATAACAGTATTTTTGTAGATGAAGGTGCTAATATTCAAGACAACTCCACGGTTCATGTGGCCAAAGACGCCAGAACCCATATCGGACGTCATGTAACCATCGGACATAACTGTGTGATTCACGGTTGTGTTATAGGCGATGAGACTTTAATCGGTATGGGTAGTACGGTACTGGATCATGCTGTTATAGGTAAGAACTGTATATTAGGTGCAAACAGTTTGGTGACCATGGGCAAGGTGTTTCCCGAGGGGACTTTAATCATGGGCTCTCCCGCTAAGGTTATTAGAGAACTCACCGAAGAAGAGATTCTTGGGCTTAAAGCCCATGCGATTGACTATGTGACATTGTCAAAAGAATATAAGTGATGGTTAAAGCATCAAAACTATATAGTTGAACTTTACATACAATATATAGTTATGAGTGTATCAACATAATCTATATGTTGTATGTAATATAGAGAAACTTAGTTTTGACGCTTTAACCAATAAAGGACAATACAGAGAAGTTCTTTTATTCATAAGAGGCTTCATGTATAATGAAAGCGGATATCTTAAGAGATAAAGAGCAGCGTCCGAAAATAAACAGAATTGGGGCATATGAATGAAGAACATTGGTATGTTTTATTTTACCGGAACCCAAAGCAGCTATTATGTTGCCAAGGAATTGAAAGAAGCCTTACTAAAAAAAGGGTATAATGTTAAAATGTTTAAGCTTGAAAAAGCTTTGAATAATACAGTTGAAGTGGATCCTAAACGATTTGACATGTTGGGATTTGTTCTTCCAATCTATGGCTTTGGATCACCAAGAATAGCCAAGGCTTATGTGGATGCTTTGCCAAGAAACAACGCTAAGGTATTCATCATCCGAACCGGATGTAGCAATGGTTGGATCAATAAAAGTGCTTCTATCAGCTTGATGCATCAACTTCGAAAAAAATGGTATGATGTTTTTTATGACCGTATTTTGATTATATCCTCGAATTGGTTGTTGGACATGGAAGAAGATGTAGTTAAACGCTTGTACGAAGTGACAAGAGATAAAAAGATTCCTCATATTGTAAAAGAAATTACTGAAGAAACAAGAAGAAGACATCATAGGGATTTCTTTAGGGAAGTCTTGGTGACGGTAATTCATTTTTTTGAAGAACAGATAGGTGCAAGGTTATTTGGTAGATCTTTATGGGCCAATAAGAAGTGTATAAAATGCAGATTGTGTGAAAAAAGGTGTCCGGTAGGGAACATCAACTTCGAAACCGGTAGTTTTAGAGCCGGTTGGCGTTGTATCTGGTGTATGAAATGTGTCTACAGCTGTCCGGAAAATGCTATTCATTCAAGAGGCTTAGACATTGTCCAGTTTAGAAACGGTTTTAACTATAAGTGGATTATAAATAGAAGATTCAACCAGAAGAAACTCAATGTGAATAAGAAATTATGGAAGTATATGGAAGACAAAGAAAGATAAAATATAAATAATAATATAAATCGATAAGCAAAGGATAACTTGAGGTGATATTATGGTTTGGAACGAGCTGGCAAAAAAGTACGACCGCCTTTGGGTGCAGAAATACTCTTTAGAGCCTACAAGAAGAAAAGTAATGGTACTTATAGGCGGCTTTAATTTTCAGGAAGCGACAGTTTTAGATCTGGGTTGTGGAACCGGTCAATTGCTGGATGAAATCAGTCGCGTCTACCCGAGATATAAGCTATATGGCATGGACAAGTCAGAAGAAATGCTTAAAGTAGCAAAAAATAAAAAGATAAAAGCCAATTGGATCCATCATAACATTGATTCTGACCATGTAAATGAACTCGAAGGCAAGACTTTTGATCTAATTATCTGTAGTCATTCTTTTCCCTACTATAAGAAAAAAGAACATGTCCTAAATCAGGTGGAAAAGTATCTGAAGGAAGATGGCATCGCAATCTTTACTCAGGCCAGTATCAACAATCATTATGATAACTTTGTTATGAAAATGATAGAAAAAACGGCGGAAAGTGCAGCCTACTTGTCAAAGGCGGCTTTCAAAAAACTGGTTTCTAGACATTTTACTATAACATACACTTTTGCCATCGCCGAAAAATGGTATATGCCCTCTATATGTGGTTTTGTCATGAGGAAAAAACAATGAAAATCCTGCTCATACGACCTAAACCCCATAAGGAAACCATAGGTCTTCAAAGTGTCATGGTCTGTGAACCCTTGGAGCTCATGACTTTGGCCGGTGTGCTTATGGAAAATGGTCATGAGGTAAGGATTTTGGATATGATCCTTGAGAAAAAGGGATTGGATCAACACATAAGAAAGTTCATGCCCGATCTTGTAGGCATTACAGGTTATATCAGCCATATAGGTGTTATAAAAGACTATGCAAAGTCCATCAAAACAGTATCAAAAGAGATTGTTATAGCAGTAGGTGGTGTCCATGCTACAGTTTGTCAGGAAGATTTTGCCGATGAACATATTGATAGGGTTTGCATAAGTGAAGAGGCATTTTATCTTTATTGTGGTTGCAAGGCACCTTTTGATGCCCTTCCTTATCGAGACCTACCAAAAAGCTATATGGAAAAGTACTATTATTTGTTCCAAAACAAATGTGCATTGATTAAAACATCCTATGGCTGTCCTTATCAATGTAATTTTTGTTTTTGCAAGGAAATAACCCCTTATCATGCACGACCTATAGCAGAAGTCAACGCTTAATGACCTTTATAGAAGAAGTCAAACGACATAACATCAAAAAGCACTATCTGGTCTATGGACGGGCAGACTTTATAGCGAAAAATGATACCCTTATTGGTCAGCTTAAGGACATAGGGCTGAGTGCGGCTATTGTCGGTATTGAAGCGGCCAGTCAGGAAGAACTTGACAGTTACAACAAGAAGAGCCTTGTAACGGACAATGAAAGGGCCATAGCTATCCTACAAAAATATGATATTGAATGTTACGGTACGGTTATACTGGGCATCGATTGGGATAAGAGCCATTTTGACAACTTATATAACTTTATTAAAAAAACTGGTCTTATCTTTGTGAACTTACAGCCACTAACACCCATGCCGGGAACCGGTATGCTGGAAGCTTTTAAAGACCAGTTGATTATACCTTATGAGGACCATGAAAAATGGGACATGGCCCATCTGGTTGTCAGACCGACTCGGTTAAGCATCAGAAGCTATTACCTACAGATATTAAAGCTTTATTATAAGATTACAGTAACACCAAGTCATATACACTACATGTTTCGGCGATATGGTATAGCAACCACCATGAAGCTATCTGTAGGCGCCGGTAAGATTACTTGGCAATATCTGAAGAAAATCATGAAAGGATAAAGCGAGATGAGAGTATTATTAATACGACCATGGGTGAATAAAAACATAACAACAGTAAAGAACTTCCTATTTGGAGAGCCCCTAGGCATTGAATGTGTCTCAACGGTCCTTAAAGAATTAGGTCATGAGGTCCTTTTGTTGGACTGCATGATTGAAAAAAATGCATCTATAAAACAATACTTAAGCATATACAGACCGGATATGGTAGGCATCACCTCCCAGTGTACAGATGTAGAGAATGTTCTAAAAATAGCGGACATCGTAAAAAAATACGATTCAAAGATCGTCGTAGCCGTTGGCGGTGTTCAAGCCACTTGTTTCCCGGATTCTTTTTTTAGTCCTCATGTAGACTATGTTTACAAATCCACCACCAGACAGAACTTATCGGACTTAATGAAGGAAGTTGAAGGAACAAGATCGGCTGAAGTAATTGAAGGCATCTATAGTAGAGCCTTGGATTTTATAAACGAAGGTGAATTCTGTTTTAATGAATATATCGTTCCGGACCGAGAAGTTACCAAACGCTATCGCAAGCATTATCAATATATTGGTTTTCAGCCTTGTGCCATCGTACAAACGGCTTATGGATGCCGTAACAAATGTACATTTTGTGTGCGTTGGAAGTTAGAAGGCGATAGTCTTAGAGAAGTTGGTATCGAAGAGATTGTAGATCAGATAGAGGCGTTAGATGAACCCTATGTGATGATCTGCGACAACGATTTCTTAGTCCACGAAGACCGTTTGATAGAATTTTGCAGTCTACTGGAAGCAAGAAATATCAAAAAGAAATACATGTGCTATGGCAGTGTGAACTCAGTTTTAGAAAAGCCGGGCTTAATGAAACGATTGGCCAAAAATGGCATTATGGCGGTGATCATCGGCTATGAAGCTTTTGATGACAGCAGACTTGTAGAATATAATAAGCAAGCCACAACGGATCAGAATGAAAAGGTCACTCGAATACTACAAGATAGCGGCATCGCCTGTTGGGGTTCTTTTATTATTCATCCCGATTGGGAGAAAAAGGATTTCAAACGTTTATTAGCCTATATT
>PGZS01000013.1 GCA_002841435.1 Firmicutes bacterium HGW-Firmicutes-3
TTATGCTTTGAACAAAGTTCCTTTGCTTCCTTCATCTGTAGCGGTAACTTTCCTTGTGATTGCTTATATACCTGCTTGTTTATTTTCTGAGCAAAACATTCTATCTTAGGTATCCCTATGGTATCATTCATTTCTTTCCATGCTATTTTTACGCCTATGTTTTGAACCTTCCCAAAACTCATGGGTACAAAATCACAGGGGTATAAATCTCCCACTGCACTCACATATGAATGCTGTGTTCCGGCGCCACAACCGAATTTTGATGCACTTTCCGTATAAGCAAAGGATGTTATCTTAGGAAAGTCTTTTCTTCTATTCGCTTTATGCTGGATCTTGATTAATTTAGCTCTAGAAGCCGAATCGTATAATATTTCATTTAGATTTTTTTCATCTAAAAGGCTGCCACTTAGAACAGGCTCTAATACTTTAACTTCGTGTGCGCCATGTTTTTTTGCTAAGGCAAACAATTTAAACATCGCTTCCTCATGAATATAATCCTTTAGAATGACCGTTTGAGCAAAGGTATAAAGACCAGCTCTATTTGCATTTTTTATGGCTTTTAGAGCAAAATCGAAAGCATTTTTATCTTTTCTATTTCTATTATGAATCTCTTTATCATGAGAATCTAAGCTGATTCCAATACCAAATAGACCGTTTTCTTTTAATTCTTTAGCTTTTTTATATGTCAAGTTATAGCCACTGGTAAATAATATTGCTGTACTTCTCTGATCAATTGCCTGAACGATTTCCAATATATCTTCTCTAATCAAGGGTTCTCCCCCTGTCAAACCAATAATACATGTTTTCATCTCTTGCAAATCTTTTATGATTGTCTTCCACGCCTCAGTGGTTAACTCTGCTTCATCTTCTCTATTTTTCGCACTGCAGTACACACAATTATTAGGGCATTTATGTGTTAATGATAGATAACAAGAAATAGGACCTGACCGTTTTGCATAGGCTTGTTGGGTAAAAATATTATTCTTATCTTCTACTGCCATTAAATTCGTGTAAAATGCATCTGATGGGAAAGGGGGCAAAAAGGTACTGATGATGTATTGATGATTAAACTTTATAATCTTTTCCCCTTTTTGCATGTTGTAGAGTAATTTTATGTACTTAATAATGTTAAATTTTTTATCTTCTTTGAGAATTTTATGTATTTTCAATAGGTGCTTAATGACTTCTTTATCCAGACTCATTTGTATCAACATTTTTATTTTAGTTATGTTCATGTTGTCCCCCTTGAGTAAATATTCCATAAACAAATTTATGATTAATATTATACTTTCCATTGTCATATTTTAGCTTTTTTATTTCTTCTATCAGCTGTCCTTTTACTTTATCGTAATCCTTAAAAATCATCTTTGTTCCAGCCATAACGCCGGTTTGATTGAGCCAATCCAATAACGCTTCCCCTGTATCAAAGGAAAAAACACGCTCACCTTCATATAATTCTAAGGGATAGAATCCTTGTTTCTCAAACCATTGTTTTAATCCTTTTTCTCCGTTGGGCAAATTAAAAGCAATATTCATTGGTTTGTTTACCTCTTGAGGGTTTGTTTCCATTACCTTTAAAAATATTCTTTCCATTTCATCCAGTGTCCCTTTACTATTAGCTATAATACCGATGACCCCGTCTTTTTTTAATACCTTTCCGAAGTTATTTAATAGTTTATTATGTGAGAAATAGGGTAGTGCCCATCCACATAAAATCATATCAAATTGCTCTGAGGTATTTTCTAAAAATGTCATCCCATCCATGTTAATAAGATCTACCCCTTGTAGGGATAAATCGTTGCATACTTCTAACATCTTATCGGATAGATCCACGGCTGTAATCTCACACGGAACAGATGATAATAATAATTTTCTACTGATATAGCCCGTACCACAAGCAAAATCCAAGACTTTAATGGGTTCATTTTTATTGTTTATTTTTTCACATACGTATTGAGGCTTTATTATATAATCCGTAAATTTTCCCATTTTTTCTACCCAGCACTCATAAGTGCTTGCAACGTCATTGTAGGATGCTTTATAATCAGCAACATCCACGACCTCTTTTTTCATTATTTTATAGATCATGTTCATATAAAACTTACATTTTTTAATCATTTTTTCTCCTGGAAATCATGCAAAATTTAAGTACAATTATCCAATACTGTGCTTTTGATGCTTGAACAATATTATTCTAGTTAATTTGATTAATTTATAACTATCTCCCATACTACACCGCTGATATTTGAAAATTCTTATTAATACATTAGAATAAAATTATAAATACTCCAATGAATAACCTATATATCCATTATATCCCTTTAAAATCCAATAATTTGTCGTTATGTTGTCGTTTATTACTAAGCAAACTAAAAAAACCAGTAAAGAGCTAGGTCCCAGCAATACTAGTTATGTCAACTCTGTTACATGAGCGGTGCGAAGATTCTTAGAAAGGCTCGTAGAGCTATTTTGAAAAAAGAAATATCTTCAAAACTTTCCAAAGTGACTTTTTGACATTGGGTGATGATCATTAAAAAATCATTTTTCATCTCTTTAATGGAAGGTGTTTTCCATAACCAAACGCCACATTCAAAATGCAGAAACAAACTACGATAATCTAGATTCACTGTGCCTATTACCGCATACTCATCATCCACGACAATTGATTTTTCATGCATAAAGCCAGGTGTGTACTCATAGATACAGATCCCTTCTTGAATAAGCATTTTATAGTAGGAACGCGTGGTTTCATGTACATACCATTTATCGCCTTGACCGGGGGTAATGATGATGACTTCAACACCGGATTTTGCTGCTAAAGATAAAGCAGTATAAAGGCCATGATCAATAATTAGGTAAGGTGTCTTAATGTAGATATACTTTTCAGCTCTATTGATGAGATTTAGATATATATGGTTTCCAACGGGCTCCATATCCAGTGGATTATCCGAAAAAGGTTGAACAAGCCCTATTTCCGGGAAAATTTGGTCTGTTAGGGCCGGTGGATATAAATGATTGAAGTCGGACGTTGTATGTTGAATATAGTCCCACATCGTTAAGAACATAACTGTAAGACTCCAGACAGCATCACCATGTAATCTTATGGCTGCATCTTTCCAATGGCCACGTTTTTCTATCTTATTAATGTATTCATCTGCGATATTGCAACCGCCGGTATACCCGATAGTACCGTCGATGATTGCAATCTTTCTATGATTTCTGTTATTGTATTTGGAACTCATTTTAAGCTTTAAGGGATTAAACACTGCTGTCTTCACCCCTATTGAGTTCAAGTATGCATCATACTTCGAAGGTAATGTTAATATACATCCGACATCATCATAGCAGACACGTACATCCACACCTTCATTAACCTTTTCAACTAGGACATCAAGAATGCCCTGCCACATAGTGCCTGTAGCAATAATAAAAAATTCTAAGAAAATGTATTTTTTTGCTGATTTAATATCTATGAGTAATTTATCATACATCTCTTCACCTGATGGGAAGTATAGGGAATATGTCTTAGAATAAGGTGGTGCAAATGCGTAACCTTTAATATAGTGTGCCTGGCTATAACCTTTTGAATCATTCACTTTAAGACTGTTCATTATTTCTTCATTCTGTGGCATATTTACCTGAATCGTTTCTGCAATAATAATGAGTTTACTACGATCTTTTTTGCTGAGTCCTTTATTTCCAAACAACCAATAAAATACAGCTCCAAAAACCGGAAGAGCGATTATCGGAATGACCCAAGCCATTTTATAAGCCGGATTACTCTTTGAATTAATGAGCCACAAAACGATTATAAAGCTAAAAAGCAACATCACACCATAAAAGATGGACGAATAATTGTTAAACCGGGAGATGACTATAATAAGGACGATGAGTTGTAGTACCATAGCTACAACAAAGGTTACAATACGATGTGTTAATAGTTCAAAGAATTTCTTCATATGAGACTCCTTCAAGATTAAGTTCCCTAGTTTCGTGAAAATCATTAGCTCAACTAATAATCCTATTATAACCTTCATGAATATAATAAGAAAGTACCTATAAAATAAGCACTCTTTTTGAGCATCTACTTTATAGGTACTATTTTGGAACTTACTACTGCTCAAAAGGAGCATTCAACTTAACAATAGGAAACGTCAACGTTGCTTTAAATAAATCGCCATCTATTCCGATATCAAGTCTTGCACCCATAGCTTCTGACAAGCTTTTTGCAATGGATAAACCAAGTCCGTTACCTTCCGTATGTCTGGATCTGTCACCTCTTACAAAACGCTCTGTTAATAATTCAGGTGCCATATTAAGTGCTTCTTTTGAAATATTCTTAATTTCAATAGCCAACTGAGATGCGTTTTTTTCTTCTTTTATAAAGCTAATATAGACGCGGGTATGTTCGAGGGCATATTTGGTCACATTCGCCATTAGATTATCCATAATGCGATGTAATAAGCGTCCGTCACCTTCAACCATAAACGGCGGAACCGGCTCCTCCATTACCATGATTAAGCCTTTTTCTGCAAATCCTTCTTCATACTCTCCAATCACCTGTTGTAGCAAAATATAGGCATCCAGGGGTTCAAGATCTATCTCAACATTACCACTTGAAGCTTTTGAAGCCTCCACCAATTGCTCAATCAAACTCTTTAGGCGGAAGGATTTTTCTTCTAGAATTTGAAGATAATTTTTTGCTTGCTCGCTACCTGTCTCTTCATTTTTTAATAAATCTACATAATTAATAATCGATGTTAATGGATTTTTCAAGTCATGGGTCACATTGGTAATCAATTCTGTTTTCATTCTTTCCCCCTTCATAGCTTCCTCAAGGGCTTTTTCCATACCTATCTGCTGTTGATTAAGTTCCTCTCCCCATTGTCGAAATTCCTTAGTCAATGACTTCGTCTCAAGAGGATAGTTGATTTGTCCATTCACCCGTTCCTTAGTAGCATGCATCATTCTATTCAGTGTGCGGATTCTCTCATTCACAAAAAGAAGTACAATCACATTAGATACAATAAACATAGGTAGAGCTAATAAAAAAGTTATACCTATATTAAACCCTAGTAAAAAAACAAGTATGAAAAACATATTCATGCCGCCATAAGCCACTAATAGTAGCAGCAGCCACGGCTTCAACCTTCCCTGCTTCTTGTCATAAGCTATGGCTCCAATAAACTTAGTCAATAATTGAATCATCAACAACTCTTTGAAAAAGGCGCCTCTTTTAATTCTTCTCACGGTTGATAAGTAGCAGAAAAACCAAAATATCAAGCTTATTACCAGCGCAACTAGGATAGGCATCAGATCCATAAATTGATTCAAAGTATGCATATTCTCGCCGATGGCAATCACCGGTACAGTCGAAACAAATGCAAGAATCACCTGTATCTCAAAAGGAACATAATCGTAAAATTGCTTACGTCCACTCTCATCTCCTGTAAACACCGTTAAATACACCGTACCAAATAAAACAAGAAACAAGCCGATGATCATCCCAATAAAATACTCATTTTGGTGCTTCTTAAAATTGGTAAAAGCTCCACTCGGCTTACCGAAATAAGGCGATGATGGATCAAGCTCCGGTTTTAGTGCTACGACCAACTCATGTTGGCTCAAACCTAATAACCTTTGAATATCCTCATTGATACCATTTGAATAATAGTTTTGTCCAAAACCCGGATTAAAGCTTGTGTCAATCGATGCATAGTCCCATCTCACATATATAGAACGATCAAGGATTGAAGCTTGTTGTGTCTTTGGCAAATTACTGATAACACGGTTTGTAGCCTTTGATATCAGCATATAATCTAAATCCTTTGCCTGCTTCAAGTTATGTTCAATTATGCGTAAGCGTCTAACCTTATCACTCTTTTCTTCCTCAGATATATCAAGTGCAAGAATGCTTGCTTCATCTGTTAAAACCAGATCTTTTTCAACAATGTTATGTGCCAAACGTGTCAAATCTTCTTCAAATTGTTGTGTTTCATAAAAGCTTTCCCTTTCATAAGCATCCTCCATGATAGCAACGTTATAAAGACCCCAAACGCCTAAGAAAACACCACCAACCATCATAAGTAAAACCAATGCTTTTGTTATTACATGCCTAAATAATTTTTTCAACTTTATAGCCAATGCCCCATACCACCTTTACATATTTTGGATTTTTGGGATCAATTTCTATTTTTTCACGGATACGGCGAATATGAACAGCCACAGTATTTTCAGCAGCAATTGCTTCTTCTTCCCATACATGCTCATAGATCTCCGTTATAGAATAGACACGACCCAAGTGTCGCATCAACAGTTGAAGTATCCCAAGTTCTGTGTGCGTTAGATTGACTTGTTCACCATCTACATAAAGTACTTTGTACTCCGTATCAAGCTCAAGTCCACCTGTTTTTAGAATATTTTGATGGTGAGGAACACTACCTAGATGGTTATAACGTCTGAGTTGTGACTTCACCCTTGCAATCAATTCTAAAGGGTTAAAAGGCTTAGTCATATAATCATCAGCGCCAAAATTGAGTCCGATAATCTTGTCAGTATCCTCAGACTTTGCCGACAAAAGAATGATTGGACAATTCATCGTTTCACGTATTTTGAGTGTTGCTTTAAGACCATCTAACTGTGGCATCATAATATCCATGATAATTAATTGGATTGCTTTTTCCTTCATAGCTGTCAGTGCTTCATAGCCATCATAAGCCTTTATGATATCAAAGCCTTCCTGTTCTAAATAAATAGCAATCGCATCCACTATGTCCTTATCATCGTCACAAACAAGTATCTTTATCTTCTCCACACACTTACCTCTTCTTTCCTGTTGACTCATTCATAGTCTATCCTACAAATCGGTCAAAGTACTTGCTATTTTTCTTACAATATTCTTAATCTTTAATCAAATATTTATGGTGCTTTATTTTAGTGTTTCTTCTTCTATGGGTTCATTTAACCCAAGTACCTCTAGAACAAGTTCTGCATTGGCTGTGATGATACCATCAATGTCAAATTGAAGTGCTTCTTTAATCTCTGATTCACGGTTAACCGTCCACACCCATATGCCCCGTTCCATCTTACGAGCCTTTGTTACAAATTCTTGACTAAGCATGCCTCTTTGTACAGTATAGAAATCCACATCTAACAAATCCAGATTCCCAATTACATAGTACATAATCTGACCGATTCTGATGTCCGGATTTAACGATCTAATCTCACTCAAAACTTTGTAATTGAAGGATTGAACATAGCTGGTTTCAACAGCATCTGCCTCTTCTAGTGTTTCGACGATAATTTTTGCCATTTCCTCTTCATATCCATAAGCCTTAACATCAATTAACATTGAAGCGCGACCGTCAATAAATGCTATTGCATCTTCTAATCTTGGTATGGTTTCATTCATATATTCCGTTGAGATACCCCTACCGATATCAAGTGTTTGTAGCTCACTGTAGGTCATTTCGGAAACACGTTTTGTTGTCCCGGCCATTTTTTTGAGATTCATGTCATGATGCAGAACTACAATATGATCTTTTGTTAATTGCACATCCATTTCTATCACATCCACACCCAAGTCTAATGACAAAGCAATGGCTGATAAAGAATTCTCAGGGGTATTTCCGATTTTTCCTCTATGGGCTGCCACCGCTATGTCTCTGCCTTTATATAATAAATCTTGATTTAATGTGTGACTCATATAAAAAGATAGCAAAAGACTTAACATCACAATAAAGCCTGACAAGAATCGATGTGTCTTTAATCTATCTCTCAAATAGCACTCACCTCTCGATATAAGAGGCCATCTCTTTGTTCTTAGGAAATCCTTGTATATGGCGCCGTCCTTGCTTTTAACTTCGTAGTAAAGTCTTGTTAAGAACAGGATATTAATTGTCATAATTAAAAGCGTATATGTCCATAGTAAAAAGCCAGATAGGGTCGTTAAAAGCTGGTTTAATTGATAGTTAATATCCAGATTAATTCCCGAAAAAAGAAAAGACAGTAGGGTTAAGATACCCGTCAAAACTCCAAACAGCATTACATTCATCATCACTATCTTAAATAAGATGGATGAATGCAAATCTCGTGTTAGGGTTAAGCTAGAAAGGATTGCCTGCCATGTACTTTTTCCTGTTAGTAAGATCTCATGAAATACGAAGATCGACCTTAACAAAAAATAGGAAAGAAGAACGACAACACTCCAATAAATAACTTTTATAGTGCCGTAGACCATGATGTTGTCTATTAGATATCTGGGAATATTTATTTGATAAAATATAAGCGGTTTAACCGGTAGATTGACAAAAGGTATGACCAGGAGGAACTGAAGTGTTAGCAAAAGAAAGCCATATCCCAATATGCGATGCAGCACATGAAAAGTGGTTGCCATTGCCTCTGTTATCAATACCGGCTTATTATAATACTTTTTGTGCGCAATAACCGTTAGTGTACCGAGTTCAATTAAAATAAATATAACCGCTAAAATCATTAATAAAAATATACCAAATGCACTTTTATAATTTAAGAGTATGTTAAAAATATCTCTGTTAAGAAGTACACCGGTTTTTGATACAAGTAAAATACGGTTAAATAAATATGCCAACCCCGGCACAAAAAAATAACTTGTTATCAACAGGTAACCGAGTCCAAGAGCAACATATTTTCTCCATGAACGTCGAAAATCCATTAAGCTGTTAAGGATCATCAAGAACATTTATGTCACCATCCAATATATTCATTAACCAATTAGGAAACCTGCAACTATAACCGCTAATACCATAATTGGTGCCGGAATTCTTTTCGTTATAAGCATCAAAACTGTCATTACAGTTATAATAATATTTTCAAGACTCAAACCACTTTGTTGCATCAAAATAATTGCAGCCACACCAATCATCCCTCCTGCTACGGCATTAATGCCTTTTAGAGAGACTTTTATACCCTTGATTTTCTTTAGATTTTCCCACACTGGGTACACAAAATAAATCAATAGTAACCCCGGCAGAAATATACCGACACCCCCAGCTATAGCTCCTAGAGTTTGAATAATAGGACCACCCGATCTAGCAGCCATACCGCCTGCATAAGCACTAAAACTAAACATCGGTCCGGGTAAACCTTGGACCAAACCATACCCCGTTAAAAATTCTTGATTGGTCATGTACTGATTCACTTGTACTAATTCACTATGCATGACTGGAACAACCACTTGTCCTCCGCCAAAAACAAGATAGCCATAGCGGTAAAAACTCTCAAAAAGGTGGATAAGAATATTGTCCCAAGTCAACGTTAATATGATACTTAACACGCCAATACCTGAGAATATAAATATATACACCCAGGGTGGATTTACTTTTACCCTTTGCCATAGGTCCTTTTCTTTACTTCCCAAAATACTAACGATACCGCCTATAATAAGTACCAGTGGAAAAACCCATGGTTCTCTAATAAAATAAGTAACTATAGCCCCAAACAGAAACATGACGAAAGTCAGCTTATTCGTCACAACTTTTTTATTAATGCGAAAAGCCGCCATAACGATAAAACCAACAGCCATAGGGCCAATATAACGAAGGTTGTTTTTATCCAAATTCATATGTTCAAAAAACTGATACAAGAACGAGAGAAGGGTCATAAGCATCAGTACCGGAAGTGCCCATACCAACATGGTTAATAACGCTAATACGGGTCCACCAGTTTTATAACCTATTGAAACAATGGTTTGTGTACTGGTTGGTCCCGGTAAAATACTACATAAGGCAATAAGTTCAATCAATTCTTCTTCACTCAAATAGTTCTTTTTAATCACCATCTGATCTATAAACACACCCATATGGGCTTCAGGACCACCATATGCACCTAATGAACATATAAGCACATCTTGTAAAAAATTTTTACGGCTAATCGGTTGTTTTTCTAAGTATTTAGTCATATGCATGTCCTTTCATTGTCATTGCTGATGGCATTACGTTTGAAAGCTTTTCATACACACTCATGTTATTGAAGAATAAATCTCAACATAGTGTGAAAATCTATAGGCTTAGTGATATAATCGTCCATACCCGCTTCTAAGCATTTCTGTTTGTCGCTTTCCATGGTATTAGCTGTCATAGCTATGATTCTTGTTCGTCGCTTCCCATCTTCCATCTGTCGTATTTTTTTGGTAGCTTCATATCCATCCATAACCGGCATCTGACAATCCATAAAAATGATATCATAAGACTTATGAATGATGGCTTCCACTGCTTCTTTACCATGGGAAACCAAATCACATATGAGGTTTTTTGACGCCAACATCTTCACGATTAATTTCTGATTGACTCTATTATCTTCAACTATAAGAATCCTAGGTTGCTTCATAGAACTATTGATTTTTCCACTTAATTCTAAAACATCATCCATTCCTAAACTGTCTTCTTGTCCTACCAAGTCATTTACCTCTTGAAGCGTTATATTAACGGTAAATACTGAGCCTTTTCCATATTGACTGTCTACCAAAATATCTCCCCCCATCAAGGTGACCAATTCTTTGGAAATCGCAAGACCCAGTCCTGTTCCACCGTACTTTCTTGTTGTCGATATATCGCTTTGACTAAATGAGTCAAATAATAAATCCAAATTGTCTGGCGCAATGCCAATACCTGTATCCTCAACTTCAAAAGTCAAATGTACCCGATGATCCATGTCTTTAATCCCTTTTAATCGAAGCTCAACCTTTCCGTTATGGGTGAATTTAATGGCATTGCTAAGTAAGTTATATATAATCTGCCTTAGCCGCATAGGGTCACCAATAACCTGTTGAGGTAGCCCGTCATAAAACTGTGTTGTGAGGTCTATCCTTTTTTCAATTGCATTTGGCATGAAAATGGATATGGATTCTTGGACCATTTCTTTAAGATCAAAGGGAATCTGCTCAAATTGTAACTTTCCAGCTTCAATTTTAGAATAATCAAGTATGTCGTTAACAACATGAAGCAACATCTTTGATGATACACTTGCGCCATCAATCAGCTCCACTTGTTCTTCACTCATAGGGTATGCTTGTAACAATTGCAAAAATCCCAACATACCATTGATGGGCGTTCTGATTTCATGAGACATATTGGCAAGAAATCTACTTTTAGCCAAATTCGCTTCATCTGCTATTTTTTTTGCCTTATCAAGCTTATAAACAAGTATGGAAAGAATAACCAGAAAGATACAAAACATGGCAATAGCTAATTTATAATAAAGTTGTTTGGTTTCTTCGCTATGAATTTCTTCTGTCACATCTCTTATTCTCGAAACCAGCACATCTCTACCATCTAGCATCATGGCATAGGCGTTCACATGTACATCTCTTATCTCACCATTTGCCAACCTATGGCGAAAATGAAAGAAATTCCGTTTCTCCAAAAAAGCATGTTCCATTTCCTCATCTACTTCTGTCTCCGATAAGATATTAATGTTTTTGATATTCATTTCATCAATATTATCATAGCCATAATATGTCTTAGCACCTTGACTACTGGCTATAATATTTCCACTTTCCGGATTAATTATTAACATAATGGTTTCATATTCATTTAATGATTCCAATGTAAAATAAATAGCTTCACCATTTGTTGTTTGATTACTAAAAAACAAACCAGTAAGCATGAGAACTAGCCCAATTCCTAGTTTTAATTTTTGTTTTGTAAACATGTTTATTTTTACATCTTGCTTCGATGATTGAACAACCTTCATTCTTGATACCCTCTTTATCTCATTTTATCTAGATTAGAGTGTCAAAGCAATATCTTTGAACCTTTAATCGTATTACTAATAGAAATTATACACTATAACAACCCTATGCTCAACAACCAACATAATAATATATTATACGCCATATATTGAATTAATCTATTAATCTATAGGTTTCGACGCTGCGTCGTCTTCCTACTTACTTTGCCGACTATGTGTCGAAAAGATTTTGTGTCAATTAAAAAATAAAAAACTTGACATCTCTCACTAATTAGTGATATATTATGTTTATGAAAAATACATGTTCTTATGGCGATGAAAATGACACCAACTTAAAATCGGTAGTAGCATTATCTAGGACCTACCTTAGCTTTACAAGAACTTTGCAAGTCTTCTTAAACAATTATGGTTTAACCGTTCCTCAATTTGGAGTTTTGGAGTCCTTATACCACCTCGGTCCTCTAAAAATCTGTGAGCTGATACATAAAAACCTATCAACAAGCGGCAATATGACTGTAGTTGTACGAAATTTGGAGAAGGAAGGTTGGATAAATAAAAGTACGGATGATGAAGACAAGCGTTCATACAAATTGTCTTTGACAGATCAAGGCTCTCAACTCATAGAAGATGCCTTTTTAACACACCTACACTATCTAAATGATTTTTTCCATCGCCTGAGCATAGAGGAAAAACAACAATTACTTCAATTACTCAAGAAACTTAATGGCCTTTAAAAGGCCATTACCATACGACACATATCACTAATTAGTGATTTATACTTTAAAAGGAGGAAATAATATGTTAAAAATAGGAATTATTGTTGGAAGTACAAGACCAGGTAGAAACGCAAGTGCCGTTGCAGAATGGGTCAATGGCATCGCCCAAACCAGAGAGGATATAGCCTTTGAGTTGGTCGATATAGCTGATTATGATTTACCTCTACTGGACGAGCCTTATCCACCTGCCATGGCCCAATATACAAAGGACCATACAAAAAAATGGGCTGAGAAAATCAATTCACTTGATGGCTTTGTATTTGTAACGCCTGAATATAACCATTCTTTCTCAGCTGCCTTGAAAAATGCAATAGACTTTATCTATGCTGAGTGGAACAATAAAGCTGCCGGATTTGTCAGTTATGGTTCTGCAAGTGGCACCCGAGCTGTTGAACAATTAAGACAGATTATGGCTGAACTTCAAGTTGCCGATGTTCGTGCCCAAGTTATGTTGTCTCTGTTCACGGATTTTGAGAATTTCTCTGATTTCAAACCGGATCCACGTCACGAGGAAAGTGTTAACGCTATGCTTGATCAGTTAATCGCATGGAGTGGTGCACTAAAGACATTACGATAATTAATCATGTTTATTACAACTCACATAGAATGAACAAAGAGGCTCCTGGGATTACTAAGGAGCCTCTTTCTATTCGTCTGATACTATAAACTGATGCGGTTATTCTAACTGGGTCCCATAAAAATCCTTCTAAGAACCTATTGGTCGATATTTGCTAACCATTATTGAATGCTTCTTATCCTCTGCAAAAGTAAAAGAGTATTAAGCAACTTTTCTCCGGCATCCCTGCAACTTTTTAGTGCTACTTGATCTTGATCTGCTTCTTCTCTTCCAAATAGATTCAACACCTTCACATTTTCAACCACCCTAACACCTAGGCCTTCAAGGGGCATCGACATGGCTTTTGATGTGAATCCCATATCCTTTTCATCTTCTTGCTCACAGATGGAGATAGTAATACCATACTTGATACGCTTTGATTCAAAAACACTTGTCCATATATGGCGATTCTCATCATCAAAAATCTGATATGGATACAATCTTTCAATGAAGGCTTTCATTTTAGATGTGATATTGTAAAAATAAGTAGGCGATGCTAGAATAAAGCCATCTGCTTGATCCAGTAATGCATAAATCGGCGCTAAATCGTCTTTTAAGACGCATCTATAGGTCTTTGAGCACCCTTCACAACCGATACATCCCGAGAAATCCAGTTGATTCAACTCTATAATGTCGACTTCGGCTTTTTGGGCAAAAGGTTTTATAGCTTCTTCCATTAGCCTCAAAGTATTTCCGGATTTTCTCATACTTCCAACAATACCAACGATTTTCATCTTAACTGACCTCCTGATTTGTTATATATTAATTATAACAAATTAACTTGTATGCGTCAGGATTTCTTGCAATGAAGTTTATTTTATGTTTTTTCTGTAGTCAAGGTCTGAATCGGACAGATCATACACCATGTTCTTGGCAAATATAAATAAGCCAAAACACAGCCGATTATAGTTGATGTCAACATCATAGAATAGACCCTATACCCTAGGTGAATCAAGGGACTCGGTGCTGAAAACATAAACAGTTGGGGTAATGCAAAAGGCATTTCAAACAACATTAAAAATCGAACATGGTCGATTGGATTTATCCGTCCAAGGCTAACCATAATGGTTGACATTATCGCAAAAAACAGATTTAAGCCAAAATAGTAGAGGACGATTTCTTTACCTTTTCCATTTTTAATCCAATTTGGCAATTTTTTTCTAAGTCCGACTTTTCCGAAGATGACATTAAATATGCCCGCTCTGGGACAATAATATTTACACCACAGTTTATCCTTATATTTATAATATTGATAAAAAGGGAGTAAAAAGCAAATTAGCCCAAATAACGCCAAGCTGATATGTAGGATGCCCAAGATAAAAAATAGGATTGTAACAAAAAATAATTGATTCTGAACATTTTTTCTCATCTGTCAAATACCCTTTCTTGATGATTAATGATGTTATATATTCTAATATCTAGTTTTAGCGTTATTGGAATATTACATGAATCTCGTTTTTTTGTCAACCTAATTCAACTAAGTTATTTATATATCATGCTATTATTTACTTTTCCATACCAACTTCCTCATGCAAAACTTCAACCATAATCTCAAGCACACGCTTATTATCTGTCTTAGTTACCGTCACTTTAAGTTGCTCAAAAATAAATTCATCCCCTACATCAGGAATCCTTCCAAATTCTTGAACGACCCAGCCACCTATGGTTACCGCATCATAATCATCGCTCTTACTTTTGAGTTTAAATCGAGTAAACAGATCTTCAAGATTTGCATTACAATGTATATGGTATATGTGATCTTCAGTTTTATTAAAAAATTCAATAACCTCGTCGTGTTCATCCCATATCTCGCCAACAAGTTCCTCAAGAATATCCTCTAAGGTGACAATCCCCATTGTCCCACCATACTCATCCACTACCACTGAAATATGTGACTTGGAATGCTGTAAGAGTCTTAAGAGTTTAGATATTTTGGTTTGCGGTGCAACACATACGATACTTTTGGTAATAGATTGTATGTTCTCCTTTTCAAAATATAAAATATTATAAAAGTCTTTTTCGTGTATTACCCCAACGATATCATCCACTGTTTCATTATAGACCGGTAGTCTTGAAAAGCCATGCGTCATAAAGGTGTTTTTTATCTCTTCAATAGAAGCTTTTTCACTCACCGCCACAACTTTCACTCTAGGCGTTAATATTTCTTCAACATCAAGATCATTAAATTCAATAGCTGAACGAATAAGTTCTCCTTCATGATAGTCTAATCCACCCTCGCTTTCCGCTTCATCGACAAGGGTAATTAACTCCTCTTGAGTAATTGTTTGCTTGTCTTTAAACTTGAAAACTTTAGATAGAATTTTTTTCCATAATGAGAACAGATAATTAATCGGTTGTAGTAAAAACGTTAATACCCTAAGAATTGGCGTAGAAAACATCGCAAAAGCCTCAGGCGATTCCTTAGCTAGACTTTTTGGTGTGATTTCACCAAATATCAAGACCAGAACGGTGGTTACAGCTGTCGAGATCGTCACCCCGGCATTGCCGTAATGTCTGGTAAAAAGTACAGTTGCAATAGCCGCTGAAGCAATATTGACAATATTATTCCCAATAAGTATAGTCGATAGAACCTTATCAAAATCTTCAGAAAGCCCTAAAGTATGTAAAGCTTTTTTATTACCATTATTTGCTAGATGTTTCATTCTTATTCTATTAAGACTTGAAAATGCTGTTTCTGTAGCTGAAAAAAAGCCTGACATAATAAGCAAAATACCTAGAATAATAATTTGTGTACCTGTTTGACCATCCATATAAATCGTTCACTCCCGTATAATTTCTTATTTTTAGATTTGTTATTTATAACCACAAAAAAAACATACAAACCAACTGACAGATGATAATACACCTATCTCTAAGTCGTACGTCAAATAAACATCTGTTATTCAATGGTTTACTTTTTACCATTCTTTTTATCATTATATCACTGACATTGTATGAGGTCAACAAAGTAGCAACTCTAGGTTTTCATCCAAAGCTGCTACTTTGTTTATGTTTAACTCAATTTTCCGGATATGCCTTTTTTAGAAATACTATGGACTGCTTAATTAAGGTTTTCAGCACATCCACATTTATATCTTCCAATTTATTGATATAAACACATGCTTTCCCAGAAGTATGCTTACCTAATTCCTGAAGTAGATGTTCTCTTTCCATATCACCAGTTGAAAAATACAGACTGATTTTGGCTTTCCTTGGAGAGAAGCCTACTAACATAGCATCACCTTCATGTCCGGATGCATATTTATAATGATACGAACCAAATCCAATCATACTTGGTCCCCACATCATCGCTTTCAAACCAGTTGTCTCTGAAAAAATATCCAGAAGTTTATAGGCATCTTCCTGACGCTTAGGGTTTTCCACACGATTAATAAACGCTACAACATCACTTTGATTTTCCTTAGTTTTGAGTTCATACATCAGATGCTTTCACCACTGTCCAGATTAAACTGCCAGATGATGCCGAACTTATCTTCTACACTACCAAAACATTTGCTCCAAAAGGTCTCTTGAAGTTCCATATCAACACGACCTTCAACTTTTAACCTATCAAAAGCATCGCGAATTTCTGTTTCATCATCAGTTATAATCGTCAAGCTAACATTGTTACCAATGACAAGAGGCATACCAGGGAAAACATCAGAAAACATAACTGTACTGCCGCTAATATCTAGGCTCGTATGCAGCACCCATTTACTAATTTCATCAGATACAACAAAATCCGGATCAGGCGGCATTTCATCATAAGTCATAATTTCCGGTTCTTTTGTCTTAAAAACTTTTGCATAAAACTCTACTGCTTCACGGCAATTACCATTAAAATTAACATACGCTTGTATCGCCATTTTCCATCTCCTATCTTGCCATCTTTAAAGATGGCTCATCCTGTTTTATGTTGTAATTGATTATCGGTATCATTATTATTATAAAACGATTATGTTACAGTTGCAATACAATCTGCATAATTTGAGAACCTATTTCATTTCCTATCGTCGTATAATAAGTATTAACCTAGCTAGGAAAGTAGCGCTTTCCAAACAAAAAATTTATTTAGGAGAATCTTATGAAAAAAATCAGTACACTTCTATTAATTGTCACATGTATTAGCCTTACTTCCATTACAAATGTGTTTGCCCAAACACAACTTAATAATGAGACGCCTATATCTATCTCTATCGAAACACAGGTTATTGAGGGCATCACTATGATTCCCCTTCGAAAAACCCTTGAAACTTTTGGTTTTGAGTTCACTTGGCATGAAGCTACCAAGCGAGTGGATTTATCTAAAGGTACGCTATGGACATCCATATCAATAGATGAGAATGCCTATTTCAGACAGAAAATGGCACCTTGGGCACTAAGTAGTGCACCCGTTATATTAAATGGACATACTTGGGTACCTGTAGAATTTTTATCTGAAATTACCAGTCTAGGGGTTGAAGTAGAAAATGAAACCCTTAAGGTGTCCCAAACAGAACCTACTTTTCATCAAGGATTTGTAAAAGATATAACTTCTGATGATCAAGGCAACATAAGCTTTTCAATTGTTGTGAATATGAAAGATGAAGACTATACCCAACGTATTATTATTCACGCATCAGCAAAAACAACAATTTTTCAAGTCGACATCAAAGAAGGTGATGCTATTAAAGTCATCTCCCCCAATTTCTCCACTTTAAGTTTACCCCCTAAGACACCTGGTTACATCATTTATTAAATTTATGCTATAGCATGGTTAAAGGGTCAAAACTAAGTTCTTCTGATTTTACATATATATGTGGATGAAAGCTCAAGGACATGGTTTTGGTACCTTAACCATATTATGATTAAAAGCTACTTGCTAAGAATATAATCGGTCAAACTAACTGCCTCCCACTCTGTTCCAACAGGGGCGTTATTTGCAAATAAAGTCATGCCATTATTTTTATCTATGACAATCTTAAGCTGAAAATTCATTTCTCTCGGTGCTAAATACTCATCGTACATCAACTGATAATTTACATTACCTTGTTCCTTAGCCTCTTTGATATAGCCTACTGTATCTGGGTCTCTATCGTAGTTTTTATGAATGAGCTTATAAAAGAATAAGGCTTCAAGGTTACCCTCTATTTTTTCTTCTTCGTATCCGGTAATCTCATGATTTATTAGCTCATAATAAGGTGAAAAAGCTTCCATACTTTGTGCCCACATATACTCACTTATTTGTATGTAGGCTGTCTCCTCTTCGTCAATTTCTGCTATCTCCTCATTGACTCTTTCTGCCCTATCCATAATCAGCGCGTTTTCAATGGATTTAAGATAAGCCTTAGTTGTATAAGTAGCTCCTGAAATAGCATCAAGATCTAAGGACTGTTCCAGTAATATCATACGCCTTAAATCTGTTACAAATTGTTCATTGCTACTGAGTACAGGCTTTGTGACCTGGATATCTGTTATCTTTTGATCCATAATTTCAACGATAAGCTCATTGGAGAATCTACCATTTTCGTATTGCCCATTGTAGTTTCCATTATCAAGATCCTCTAATTCAATGACCCCAAGTTCAACCGCTTTGATGTCTGACAAATCTTTCGCAGCCCATATTATTGACATCAAAGCAACAGCACCAATCAATATAAAAGCCCATTTAATGACGTTCTTCATTTTAATCCTCCAACATTTCATATTTTATAATTTAATTCATATATGATTTCCTCCCAAAGGAGTAAAGCTACCTATATCGTATTAAAATTGCATTTCTTCTAACCAAATCGCCAACTCTTTTTCTCTGTCCACACTACCATCAAATTCTTTTTGCGCTACAATCTGTCCATCTATGACATACAACACTTTTTTGGCTCTGGCTGCTACATGAGGCTCATGAGTAACAGTCATGATTGTCATACCCTCCCTGTTCAAATCTTCCAATATATTCAATACCTGATCTGTAGCGCCTGAGTTCAATGCGCCGGTTGGTTCATCTAGAAATAAGATATCCGGATGATTAATCATGGCACGGCAGATAGAAGCCCGTTGCAGCTGACCACCTGAAACTTCTCGCACGTCCCGATTTTCGAGCCCTTCTATTTCCATTTTCTTCATTAATGTTTTGGCATGTTTCTTAATACTTTCTGCTGATTCTTTTTTTGCAACAAGGGCCGGCAGTATGATGTTATCATAGATGGATAGATTCTTTAGCATCTGTACATTCTGAAAGACAAAACCCATTTTGTTTAAACGAAAGCCGGATAAGACGTTTTCTCTCATATTGGATATATTGATGTCATCAAAGAATACCTTACCGGCACTGATACTATCCATGCCACTGATGCTATAAAGCAGGGTGGACTTGCCGGATCCGGAAGGACCCATGATTGCAATAAAATCACCTTTTTTTATTTCAAAAGATATTTCATCTAAGACTATTGTGTCCTTAAAAGATTTACTGATTGCCTCAACTTTAATCATGATTTTCTCCTATTCTATGACTTGATTTCTTATATGATAGTTATGTACAGTCTTTGTTGTGCCAAATACGGTTACCAGTACAAGGGTGATTTGCACAGCCGACCAAAACAGATAAGATGAAATTGGCAAGGTCAGCATCGTTATTTTGGACGCACCCATAAACGACAAGAGCCATCCGAAGATTTCTTCTCCTAAGGATCTTGCTAGAACTGTCCCTATGACAATACCTACAAGCTGAACCAAAACAATCCGAATGCCTAATTGTATTCTTATGTCCTTATTACTAAAGCCCATTGCCTTTTTAATCGCTATGGCACTATGCTCTCTAGCAATCATCAATTGTAAAAACATAACGGTTATGATGATCATCAGAAGTAATGAGATAACAATAGCTGCACTTTCCACCAAAGTCATATTATCAGAAATACCACCGAGGGTTTGCCCGATAAATGCATGAATCGGTGTTATTTTACTATCTTCTAATATACTTCGTAGTTCAACTGTCTTCTCGTCTATATCAACACCCTCTCTAAGATCTAGGAATACATTATAGGCCTCTACATCATTCTCCTTGAAATCAAAGTTGGTCTTAGCGGTTTTTCCACCATAGGTAATATCTTGATATATACCACTGACTGTAAATACAAGTACTTCATCTTGATAAATCACTTCTAGGTGGTCACCCACTGCCATACCCAGTTCAGAAGCATTCAGGTAAGATAGAGCAATGGCTTGGCCATCTCTTGGCGGGTTTCCTTCAAGATAAGCCAGTGGAAAAACAGATGCATCACCCTTTTCCACACGCATATATTCCCATTGATTTCTATCATTCTTAACTTTTATGAAATTGGTACGATACACGGCAAATTTTTCAATATCCCCGTCCATTTTCAAGTAGGATACTATGTAATCTTTTTGTTGTTCCAAATCCTCACTGTATTGAATGTCAACACGAATATCACATTGTCCAATACCCATATAAGTTATAAAAGAAGGGTTCTCTACGGTATTTTTCATGTTCATCGGTAATAGGATTAAAAAGGATGTGAGTACAAATACGAAGAAAATGACAACATATGTTTTCCATTTGCATTTCAGTTCACCAAGAGCAATCTCCATATTGGACCATCTCAAGCCCCTTGTTGGTAATGTATAATGACCTTCATGCTTCTTGTTTCCGTCTCCTCGCATCAATTCTATCGTAGTACTTTTTAGATTCTTACGAAGGATACGACGACAGCGCCTCATAACCATTAGAATCAGAATTACTGTTCCCACCAAAGGCACTACCCATTCCATCCAAGCGTCATTGCCATGTCCACTGTATAAAACGACAGAGGATGAAAAGAAATCTCCCAGGGGTATGGCGCCTATATAGCCGAGTATGCCGGCTATTATGCCAAGAAGTATGAATTTTGTCTGATAGAGTTGATGTATGGCTTTGCTTGGGAAACCTATGGCTTTCATCTCCCCTATTGTACTGGTTTCATCGGCTAATGTTGCTCGTATGATATATGACAAACATACCATGGCCATAGCAATAAGCAACATACTAATGGCTAAGATGATTAAAGCCACTAGACCATGAGATACACCATTGATCATCGTAAGTAAGCTACCTGTTATAGCGACACCATTAGCCGGCATACCCTCTTCCATATAATCCTTACCAAGTAATGATGTGGATGCACCCTCTTCTAAAAGAAATTCAAACATGTACTCCCATTCGCCCATGTGTTGCGCTATCTCTTCCATATCCACCTGATGAATCAAAAATCGCTTAGAAGACGCAAGCGCCGAGTTCATAGATGCATCGCGAATGATGGCTGTTACTTCAAGTTCTTTATGATAATCATCTTTATGTAATTCAAGTACATCCCCTTCTTGAATCCCAAGTACTTCACTAAAATAAACAGGTACGCCAATCTCTCCAGGACCAACTACGGCCACTGCATTGTTCATATTCAAAAGAAAGTCAAACTTCTCATTTTGAACAATGAAGCCATTGTCCATGAGTGACTTTTCAAAGCTTTCTTCCTGATAAAAGAAGTCTGCATTGTTAACATTTAGCATCTTAACGGCTTGTGCCTCTTTGATGTAGGTATGTTTTTTTATAAAGTCAGATAAAGCTTCCTCATCGTATGTCCCCTTATGCATTTGCAGATAATGGGGTGGCACGGCTATGGCATTTAGACCGTTTAGTGAGGATATTAAAGTACCTGTTATGCGTAATCCACCGGCTAGCATAAGTGCTGATAAGATTAAAAATATGGCCAAAGATAAGGTCATAACTTTGTTTTTTCTAAAGTCCTTACGTACAAGATTCAATAATAATTTCATGCTTAACATTCTCAACTTTCATTTCTTGATGACATCTTCGTTAATATCTTTGATATTATATTAACATGCCGTCTTTAAAAGGAACTGAGTGAATGCTTAAATAATGATTAGATTTAGGTTATAGACCTTAGTAATCGTAAAAAAAGCGTTTATCGTAACGGTAGATGTTAATGAGTAAAGACAAAAACAAACAAGACACTCTACAGAATTACATTTTAGAACGCCTTGCTCTTTTGTGTTTAAGTTTTGAGTTTGAGTTTTATTCAAAATTATCCTTATTTATTCATCGGTATCCATGTACTTCTCATCGATTTTCTTTTGCTTATTTTTATTGATCATATAAAGTAATTGGAAAACAATAAATGATATCAATGCCCCAAAAGCAAAAGTTATCAGTGTAGTTATTGTAAAGCCACCAGCGCCTCCCATTTGTTCTACTCCAAGATTTATGGCATTGAATGTAGTTGAAATCGTAGCAATGGCCAAACCGGATACAACACTGTGTATCATGACAAGTGTTTGTCCACTGAAATCAACACTATATGTACCACTACCTACGATAATGTTTCTGCCTTCGACATAAATTGCTGATACAATGAGAAGTATGAACTCTGCTGCATACTGAGAAAATGGTGCATTAAACATAATTTTTTGTAGTAATATCGAAATCAGTAGCCCTACAAATAAGACTCCAAATGCATCACTTTGTATTTTTCTTCTTAAGGATATAATCCTCTCGTCTTGAATATTTACATTTTTCATTATTCTTCCTCCCAAAATAAGTCATTTAATGTTTTACCCAAAACTTTACAAATTGCAATACAAAGATTTAGTGTTGGGTTATAGTCTCCAGCTTCTATGAGTCCAATTGTTTGTCTTGTTACACCAACTTTTTTTGCCAAATCTTCTTGTTTCATATCCCATTCCATTCGAGCAATTTTCATACGCTTATTTTTCATAGCAAGCCTCCTTTACATTACATATTGTACTATATATATTTCATAATGTAAAGTATATATTGCATCAAATGGCAAAAATAACCATTTTCGAAAATAACGGGGAAAACATGACAAGTATGAAGTAAGTAGGATTAACCAACATGGTCATGACACCTATAATAATTAATAATTGGTAGTATATTTTTTCTGTTTGTAAAATCCAATGGTTGATTAAAAGCAGCCAACATCCCATTTTCGTCTGCTGTACGATCACTTTCTTTTTTCTTCCTAATACTTCTTTTCATCATAGACATAAGCATCTTGTCCACTAGATTTAAGCTATTGTAGTCAAATCCACCTCTCATGTAAAAAATCTTAGTCATTGACCTTTCTTCTTTTCGTACATTTTTTTCTGTTAACATCTTCTCCAAGTCAGCTTCCGGTGGTGTCGCACCAACTGCAAAAACTAGGAGTTTATTGATTTTAGAAAAATCTAATCTCTTTTTAAAACTTTTTAGCCCCAATATTCCTGATGCATATAGACTACCCCCAAATATAACAGTATCATATTGAGAAAAGTTGAGTGACCGTGCTGATTTGTAATCATATGATTTGCAAGCGAGTTCCTCAGCTATCCAGTCTGCATATTTCTTTGTATAACCTGTTTTTGATTTGTAAACAACCACTGTATCCATAAAACCTCCAGTTCCGCTCCATAATACAAAGCATTTATTGATAACGTTATTAATCTTAATGTTAAAGCAAGCTGAAACCTATCTTTTATTGATAAATATTAACATACCATTTTTAAAAGAAACAGTGAGAATGCTTAAATAATGATTAGAATATAAAATGCACCTAAAAGCTTAAGTTGGCTCTTAAGTGTATTTTATCTAACTGCTTAGTTTATGGTTCTAATGTTATACGCATTCATCATGATGCTAATGTTCGTGGCAGATGGAACCTGTTGATTTAAGCGCACCTTGTAAATACGCTTTTACAACAGCTCTTGCATTTCCTCTTGCACCGACCACAACCTCAATATCTTTTTCGTTGAAAATATCCACAGCACCACCACCCATGCCACCTGATATAATGACATTGACACCCAAATCATTTAAAAAATTAGGAAGAAAACCGGGTTTGTGTCCTGGGTTGGGTATGGATTCCGTCTTAATAATCTGATTGTCCTCTACTTCAAAAATATTGAAATTCATACAATGTCCAAAATGTTCCGTTACCTCTTCTTTTTCACTTGCTATTGCAATCTTAATCATTTTATTCTCCTTTTTTTCTTATTTTTAGTTTTCTTTCGGATTCATTTTTTTTAAAATCTTAATCAAAAAGTAGTGCTATGGTCTTTTGGTAAATAACCCTAACGGCTCTGCCGGACTCACATTCAACATCTACAATGGTCTGCCCGTTGTTAATCGCTTTTACCGCTTCTGAATCATAAGGTATGTTACCGATAAAGGGCAGTCCTGATTTTTTACAAAAATCTTGTATTCTTTCAGTATTTTCTAGATTCGTGTTGTATTTGTTGATACATACGGCTGTCTTTGTTCCAAATTTTTCTACTGTTTTTATGATGCGCTCCATATCGCTGATACCGGATATAGAAGGCTCTGTCACAATGAGCACCATATCCACACCACTAAGCGAAGCAATTACAGGGCAACCAATCCCAGGGGAACCATCAATAATAGCAAGTTCTGAATCCACGATGATTGACTTCATCTGTTTTTTTACTTCTGTAACCAACATACCTGAAGTGCCACTTCCCATTTTAAGCTGCGCAGTAGAAAACACACTGGCTTCTTGGGTGTATAGCATTAAGGCGCCTGCTACTGCCGGCTTCAAAGTTATGGCATTTACCGGACAAACCATCTCACACACGCCACATCCTTCACAAGCAAATGGATCAACATGGTAACCCTCTTTTGCAGTAATGGCATCAAATCGGCAGTTTTTCCTGCATCGATCACATTCGATACATAATGCTTGATTGATTTCTGCTTTGGGTAATCCATAATAATCTGTAACAACAGGATCATATCTTTGTCCGGTTATGAGGTGAAGATTCGGTGCATCTACATCACAATCAGCATAAGCTTTAGCCTCTGAGAGTCTAATAAATGCGCTTGCTATCGTGGTCTTCCCTGTGCCGCCTTTACCACTTAGAATGAGAAGCTGTTTCATAAGCCACCTCCTTCATCACTGTTTCCAACAAAGTCCCAAACAGGCTCTTATATCTTTCGTCTACACGTACAGCTATTTCAGCGTTGGAATTGATTTTTCCAAGTTCTTGATTATAAGGTATTTTTCCTAAGATCTTAATACCTTTTTCTAAACAAAAGATTTCTGCCGGATTCTCACCTTCCAAGCATTTGTTAAGAACCACGCCAAAAGGCTTGTTGAAGATACGTACCAATTCATAGACCATATTAAGATTATGCACCCCAAATAGAGTCGGTTCAGCAACAAGTACACAATAATCTGCATCTTTGATGCTTTCCATGACAATACAGGCACTACCTGGTGGGCAATCAATAAAGGTTTGAAGTGTAGAACCTTCTTTTGGGTCTTCCAATAACCGCTTAATGATTGGAATACCTGTGGCCTCTCCTGTGTTCAATATGCCCGTATGAACAACTGTGTTTTCTGATGTGCCACTTCGGACGCAACCGATTACTTTTTCTTGCTCTGTTAGAGCTTGCTGTGGGCAGAGCAACATACACCCTCCACAGGAATGGCAAACTTCTTCAAACACAATCAGTTGATCCTTGATATAAGCCAGTGCGTTGAACTTGCAAAAATCAACACACTTACGACACCCATCACACAACTTATGATCCACCACCGGCATCTTAATGGTAATCTCTTCTTCCACAATCTCTATAGGTTTGAAAAATAGATGCCCATTGGGTTCTTCGACATCACAATCTATGTATATGGATTGTGTGGCTGCGGCAGCCAGATTGACAGATACCAGTGTCTTGCCAGTACCACCTTTGCCACTAAGTACCGCTATCTTCATACTAATTTTCTCCATGTCCATGAAACCCTGCATGAATCTCATGAAGCTCTGACAACTTTCCGGACAGATAAGCATCAATATTCTCTCTCGCTGTTTCTTGGGTTGTTTTATAGATTTTTGTATCTCCGGCTTTTAGGACCTCCGCAGCATTTTCACCACATCTAGGGGTCAATAATACGTCTATCTTGTGATCCACAATGGTTTGTGCCGCCTTTATACCTGCGCCACCTCTGCTTTCTGCTGCCTCGTTCACAAGAAATGTATCTTCTTTTGTTTCTGTATCATGCATCCAGAAATAGGGTGTACGTCCAAAAGATATACACACACTGGTATCTCTATTATTCTCATCTACAGGTATGACGATTTTCATAATAATCCTCCTTTTTATTGTTGACATATGTCATTTACAGTTCTTATTATACTCTGTATTTGACATATGTCAACAACAACCATCATCATACAGAATAACTTTTACAAAAAAAGCCGATTGAAGGTAATCTTCTATCGGCTTTTTTTGTAATATGTGTTTTTATATTTTTTAGTTTTGAGGTGCTGGTGCTTTTAACACAATAAGTTCCAGTACTTCTTCATCCAGATTTTTAACATTCATTTTTGTATTAAAAGGAATCTTTAATATAGAATAGCCTTCGTATCGGTGAATATCTTGTTCATCCAGTGCAATGGATAGTGTACCTCTTAAGACCGTCATATACAACGTAGAATTGGAAAAATGTTCAGGTAATCCTTCCTCTTTACTAAATATCATGTGGATATAATGTACATTCTCATCTTGAATGACTTTTTCAATCATACGCTCGTTTCCATGCGTCATTTTGTAGACTTTTTCAATCATTTTTATCACCTTTCTTAATCCTTGTTTCTTTTATTATATTCTAATATGCAAATGTAGTCTGTACCATATGTTACCTGTTTCTTGGAATCCATTTTTCAAATATTTCAACTGTGTTCATGATACTTCAGTAGCCATTATTATTGCCTTTGTCGGACATTTTTCTACGGTTTTCAAAATCATCATTTTGTTTTCTGGATGGGCAACGCTTAATCGAACTAACGCCTTATTATTGATTATTTCATACACATCCGGTAACATTGTCGTACACATACCACACCCTATACAATAGTCCTGATTTACATAAAAGTTTGGTTTTGCAGTGGTACTAATTCCTGACAAAAGCTCTTTACGGCTAAGTATTTTTCCGGTCACCCATGCCATAAGCATGATTGCCATGACGGTTAAGATCCAACGTATACCCATAAAAGAAATACCTAAAAACTTAGCTTCGTTGGCCAACATCGGCACCTTGATAACTGCCCATGAGCTTAATATAATCACAATATTAGGAACACTAGCGCCTTTTGACAGTAACATCTTACTTATTGGAAAAGCCGCATAGATTGGACCTGCTGAAATACTTCCCAGAATGAATGAAAGTATATTTCCAAGAAAACCTGATTTTTCTCCAAAGTGCTTCATAATCCATTCTTTGGGTACTAGGACTTCTAAAGCTATCGTCAACAGAAATATAACAGGTAATACCTCAAACATCTCAATCAGATAATAGATACTGCTCCGCATCGATGTATCCGCTTTATTCGGCACCAAAATATATAAGAGGATATAAATAATACCCACAATAACCGGCAGTTTGTTTTTTTTCACAATCTGTAAAGCCCTCATAATATCACCCCCATTACCGCTGCAATAAGTAAAGCTGCAATAAAACTAAATACGTTCCTTAATATTGCAAATTTGAATCCAAACTCTTTTTTTTCTAAAGGAAATGTTACAACACCGACCATAGTAAGCGTCGTTAAAAAAGCAACTGCCGGTATAATGCTTGCGCCAACATCTATAAATGAGCCTATAAGGGGAAAGGCTACAAATGCAGGTATCAAAGTAACACTACCTGCTATTGCTGCAACAAAAGTTGCCATAACCGTGTTTTCTGATCCTAGAACACTTTTTATAGACTCAGGGGGAATAAAAGTCAGAACAATCCCAATAATAAATATGATTCCAACAATCTCTCCAAGCATGCTCCCCATCATTTTTTTTGATTTTTTCATCGCTTCAAATGTTTTTTCTTTACTTTTTACGAAAGATGCACCTACTAAAACAATCGAAATCCCCCAAAATGAGAGTGTGAATATATCCATACGAATCTCCTTTTCAATCTTTTGAACTAAGTATATAACTCAACTTTCCCACTTGTAAAACCTCTATAACACTATTGTTTTCATAGGAAAAGTTATAAAAAATACGCTTCTTGACGTAAAAATGCACCTCAAA
>PGZS01000213.1 GCA_002841435.1 Firmicutes bacterium HGW-Firmicutes-3
TAAAATGCAAGTGTACCAACGACTACGGCCACTCCAACAGGTATGAGTATGTTTAGTAATTCCAACTATAACACCTCCTCTGTATTCACTTTTCATTGTATAGCATTGTAAAATTTACAACATTTATCATTGAAAAAAATTACAACATCTAAATTCTATACTTTTTTAAGCATTATGTCAAGTTATATGACTCCTTTTCAAAAGAAAACTATCATTATTCCCAATAGTTAATATTTTATAATAGATATCGCGAAAATTAGTTTGCACTTTAACTGTCATAGGTTTCTTCTGTGGACTTAAGATATGTCATGATGACGGGTTTGATCACGTCATAATCAAAGCCTTTGTAAGCCAAAAAACGGGCCATCTTATTATAATCTTCTTTTGTCACTTCTTTGTTGTTATATTTCTTCTTAAGCAGGTTCTCTGCGGTTTCATACTCAGTTTCCTGATGGTCCACCGTTTCAAAAAAGGCTTTTATAATTTCTCTTGGAATGCCTTTTTCACTCAACTTCATTTCTATGATACGCCGACTTTTTGTTGCTTTCTGATATCTGTAGTATTTCTCGGTATAACTTTTATCATTTAAAAAACCAAGTTCAATAAAATAATCCAGTATGGTTTCGATGATAGCGACCGGGTAATCTTCTTTTACCAGCTTTTTTCTAATCTCTTCAATTACATAGTCTTTTTTTCCAAGCAGATGATACACTCTTTTTTTTCCTCGAGTAATCATGGTTTTTCTGGCCAACTGCCATGTATCCTCATTGATTTCTTCCTCTTGTACCATCTTGAAGGCTTTAAGCTCTTTATAATATAAGAGGACATAATCGTCGTTTTCTAATATAATCTTGTTTTTTCCTTTTTCCAGTTGCCTAATCTCTTTTATCTGCATACCTAACTTCACCCCTTTTGCCATGTGCTGAGCGCACCTCAAGTTAACGCTATATATAAAGGCGACCTTAAGTTATCAAGGTCGCCTTTGTAAGCTATACATGCCGCTAACTTATGCTTTTTCTTTTTGAGAGGTTTCTTTTTTATCTACAGTTTTTTTATCTGCAGTTTTTTTATTGTCTGTTTTTTCTTTTTCTAAGGCTATTTCAATCTCTTCTTTTGTTTTTCCAAATCCGTAATGGCTACGAATCTGTTCATCAATTCTATTACAAATCTCAGGGTTTTCCTTCAAATAGATCTTAGAATTCTCACGGCCTTGTCCTAAACGAATGTCTCCGTAGGAAAACCAAGCCCCACTCTTTTGTACGAAATCCAGATCCACACCTAAGTCCAGTAAGTCACCTTCTCTTGAAATACCTTCACCGAACATGATGTCAAATTCTGCTTGTTTAAAAGGTGGTGCAATCTTATTCTTAGCTACCTTGACACGGACACGGTTACCCACCATATTAACACCTTGCTTTAAAGTCTCAATACGTCTAATGTCCAATCGAACAGAAGCATAGAACTTAAGGGCACGACCACCGGTGGTTGTCTCCGGACTACCGAACATAACCCCTATCTTCTCTCTTAACTGGTTAATAAATATTACGATACAGTTGGATTTGGAAACAATCCCTGCTATCTTTCTAAGTGCTTGAGACATGAGTCTCGCCTGTAGACCGACATGAGAATCACCCATCTCGCCTTCTATCTCTGCTCTTGGTACCAAGGCTGCTACTGAGTCAATAACGATGATGTCAATAGCACCTGACCTGACCATAGTCTCAGCAATCTCAAGGGCTTGTTCACCATTGTCCGGTTGAGATATGTATAGGTTATCAATATCCACACCAATCTTCTTGGCATAGCTTGGATCAAGGGCATGCTCTGCATCTATGAATCCGGCTACGCCGCCTGCCTTTTGAACCTCTGCCAACATATGTAGAGCGAGGGTTGTTTTACCACTGGATTCAGGACCATATAACTCAATAATACGACCTCTTGGAACCCCACCGGCACCTAAGGCGATATCCAAACTAAGCGCTCCTGAAGGAACGGTTTTGACATTCATATGTTCATTGCTCTCTCCAAGCTTCATGATGGAGCCTATACCATATTGCTTTTCAATCTGTGTAATAGCCGCTTCCAGGGCTTTTGTCTTTTCGTTTGTCATAAGAAATACCTAGGTCAACCCACTAGGTTCCTTCTTATTATAGTACATATGTTCCCATGCGTCAACCTTTTTAATAAAAATCTTACCGCCTGTAAAGTTAGGCTCTTAATAAGCTGTATAAGGTTGTTAATGCGTACCACACACTATAATCTCGAATCTTCTTCCGGTTGCCGTTGAAATGGAAGGTGGTTCCTATGCTCTTGCCATTAATGGTAAAACCCATACACACCATGCCCACAGGTTTCTCCGGCGTTCCGCCATCCGGTCCTGCGATGCCGCTTATACCAACACCGATTGAAGCATCAGAGACTTTTGCAACACCTTCTGCCATAGCGATGGCGACAGCTTCACTTACTGCGCCTTCTTTTAATATTAGGGCATGAGGAACGTTTAACCATGTTTCTTTTGAGCCATTAGAGTAGGTGACAAACCCGTTTTTATAGATCCGAGATACCCCCGGTACATTAATGATTCGGCTACTTAACAACCCACCGGTACAAGACTCGGCTATGGCTATGGAGTGGTTTTTCTCTATTATCATCTGTACGACAACTTCTTCAAGACTCTTGTTATCATAACTGTAACAATAAGGTTCTAGGTAGGGCATAAGCAAAGCTGTTGTATCTTCAATCTGCTTTTTACCTTCTTCTTTGGTTTTTGTTATGGCTGTGACCCTAATGTTAACGGAGCCTAGCTTAGCATAAGGCGCTATTCTGGGATTATCGGAAACATCCATAATGTGACCGATGATCTCAGCTAAGTCGCTCTCACCAATACCTGAAAGTTGGAATATTCTGGAAGTGATGACATCCGAGCTTAAAACCTCTAATATGGGTGTTACTTCATTTTCAAACATGGGCATCAGTTCTCTTGGTGGCCCGGGTAATAAGATATAATGGGTTTCTTCATTTTTTATATAGATGCCGGGCGCTGTGCCGTTCTCGTTTTTCAGTATACGCCCACCTGATGGTCTATACGCTTGTTTTCTATTGGCGTCTGCCATGGTTCGTTTTCTGAGTTCAAAAAAACGACGTATGTCATCTAGTGCTTCTTCGTCTAAAACCATGGTCATTTCTAGGGCTTTGGCTACTGTTTCTTTGGTCATATCATCATAGGTCGGACCTAAACCACCGGTAAAAACAATCACGTCCGATCTTCTTCTTGCTGTTTCTATGGCTTCCAGTAATCTTTCTTCATGATCGCCGACCACCACTTGATAGGCCACTTCTATGCCTAGCGTGGTCATGCTTTTGCTTAGGTACCTTGTGTTGGTGTTTAAAGTGTCTCCAATTAAGATTTCGTTGCCGACACAGATGATTTCTCCAATCATGTATATACCTCGCTTATAGGATCTCTGACTTGTTTACATGGAGCCTTTAAATACATCCAGATTCTTGAGTACATAATCCGTTCCGGATATAACGGTGAATACTGTTGATGCCGCAATAAGCACCCACTCTACAGAACCCATAAAACCAAATGGTAGTTCAAGAAGTACCACAATGATCATCACCATGGTTGTTGCTGTCTTAAGCTTACCCCACCAACTGGCAGCCAGTACAATACCTTTGGCTGCTGCCACCAGTCTAAGACCGCTGATGACGAACTCACGGCTGATGATGATGATAATAACCCAAGCGGGTATTTGACCGACTTCTACCATATAGATAAGAGCAGCCGTTACCAACAATTTGTCTGCTAAGGGATCCATAAACTTGCCAAAATCCGTAATCAGATTCCTAGATCTTGCGATATGACCATCAAGAAGATCCGTTAATGATGCAATAATAAAAACAAATACAGCTACGTAGCGTATGATGGGATCCTCGGATACATAGAGCAGTACTAAGAAAACAGGAATTAACAAGATGCGTAATATGGTTAATCTATTGGCTAAATTCATCATAAACCTCCCCGATTAAATCGTATTCATTAAAATCCGTTACCTGAACTTGTACAAATTCACCTGCTAATAATTCAAAGGGTGATGTTATAAAAATGGCACCGTCTACACCGGGTGCGTCCTTATAGGTTCTTCCCATGTATACTTCTTCCTCTGGCATATAGCCTTCTACGATACACTCGATGATCTTACCCACCATGGCTTCATTTTTATCCAAGGAAATCTGTTGCTGCCTGGCCATCAGGCCGTCTCGTCTTACTTCCATAACTTCAGCAGGTACATGACCCGGCATCTTAGCTGCTTTGGTGCCTTCTTCTAAAGAATAGGTAAATACCCCTACCCGTTCAAGACGATGTTCCTGCAAAAAGGACTTTAGGACTTCATAGTCTTCTTCTGTTTCACCTGGAAAACCTACAATGAAAGTAGACCGTATGGTAATGTCCGGCATTGCTGATCTTAGTTTATTGATGACCTCAATAATAGAGGCACGATTGCTGTGTCTGGCCATTCTGTTTAATATAGGATCACTGACATGCTGAATGGGAATGTCGATGTAATGACATATTTTTTCTTCTGTTGCCATGAGATCAATAAGTTCATCGGTGATGTCTTCCGGATAACAGTAGAGCAATCGAATCCATTTGATGCCCTCGACTTTAACCAGTTCTCGTAACAGTCTTGGTAAGGCTTTTTCCTGATATAAGTCTACACCGTATTTGGTTACGTCTTGAGCTACGATGATGATCTCTGATTTGCCTTGGGATACCAGATACTGGGCTTCTTCTACCAGACTCTCGATACTTCGACTTCTGATCTTCCCTCTTAGGCTGGGTATGATGCAATAGGTACAGTGGTTGTTACAGCCTTCTGATATCTTTAAGTAGGCATAATGAGCCGTTTGATCACCAACACGCTTTATATAGGGTTCACAGGCATAGTTAATGTCTTTGAAGCTGATATAGGGCTCTTCTCTTAAAATGATGTGGTCCAAAGCTTCTACAATCTCGTCGTAATTGGATGTGCCAAGGGCACCATCCAGTTCCGGAATCTCTTGTACAATCTCTTCACGGTAGCGCTGTGTCAGACAACCAACGGCGACTAAGCCCTTAAGATGACCTTCTGTTTTGTACTGTGCCATCTCTAAAATGGTGCGAACGCTTTCTTCCTTAGCATCATGTATAAAGCTACAAGTGTTGACGATGATTACATCCGCTTCGCTTTCTTCGTTGATTAGTTCATAACCGGCATCTACAATGTGACCTAACATCACTTCTGTATCCACCAGGTTTTTATCGCATCCTAGGGATACAAAAAAGATTTTTCCTTTTGACATAGTGCCT
>PGZS01000014.1 GCA_002841435.1 Firmicutes bacterium HGW-Firmicutes-3
GATTAAAACGTAAGTTTTTTCATCATTTTTTCTTGTTCTTGTGCTATACTACTTTTATTGTTTATCCAATTACACTTTTTATATATTGAAACAATTCATAGCTTTAGAAGGGAGTATCATATGAAAGGTCATAATTTTAATAAAATTCTTAAGCTCTTTGATTATTTCAAAATTGCGTTTCAATTGAACTTAAGTAACAAGCAACTGTACAAGCCACAAATTGTTTTTCTAGTTGTTAGAGGGCTTCTGATAATCTCAAGTGCCTTCGCTTTACTCAGTATCGGTGATAAGATGATTCATCTTACAACTATGGACTTTGGCCGATTCGTAGGTCTTTTTTGGTCTGAGTTCCAAGGCATACCTATGTTACTGACGCTTGTCACAATCCTGGTTATGGTCCTTGGCTCAACCTATGTAGAATCCGGTCTCTATCATATGTTTTATAGGGCATACAAGGGAGAGCTTACTGCCGGTGATTTTTCCAAAGGGACCGGCTCCTACTTTTTCAAATTTTTAGGCGGTAACATTCTCATAATTCTTTTTTGGATCTTTGCACTTATACCCTATTTTATTACCGGTATCCTAACTCTAACCGTAGGTTTTACCTTAATTCCTATCCTAGTCAGTACTTTTCTACTGGTCTGGAAAGCTTCATTGGTGACAGACCAAACCACATTGGGCGTTGCCTTTAAGAAAAGTTACCGGTTTGCTAAGGCTAATTTTATACCTACTATGACATTTGTTGTCATAAAAAATGCCATGACCAGTATTGCTTCCGGTGGTAGTGGCGGCGGTTCCTCAAACATCTCTCAAACCACAAATAATACAAATACCTTTTTTCAAGATATGCCTTCCGATTTTCCATCACAGGATCTTCCTTTCTTGAATGACTTTTTTAACTATGATATCCTTAAGTTATTCGTAATTGGTATAACAACCTTGATAACTGTAGGTACTATCATAACCGGACTGATACAGATGCTTTTTAATATTTTCTTTGGGTTAACGACAATCGTCCTATATAATGAAGGATGGATTCTAGAAGAGATAACGACGGAGACCTTACCAACTCTAGAAATTCAAAATGGGGAGGTGCAATCATGACACTTTTTAATAATTTGATGGATGACATGAAAGAAGCTTTAACACTGAGCCACCGTTACAAAGGTCTATTCTTACCTGCCTTAATTGCAAATCTAATTATGGTTGTGCTTGGCTTTATTATGATTTTTGTCGTTATTTTCTTTGTTATGGGTGCCATTATGTCTTTTACTGCGTCACAAGCCAATTGGACATATCTAATCAGTATCGCGGTCATAACCATACTTTTGATTCTACTCTTTAGCTTGGTATTTATGGCTCTTGATCTTGGCATCAACAGTATCGTCATTGGCTCAGTAAATGGTGAAAAACCAAGTACTCAACTATTCTTCAAAGGCATCCGTACTTTTTTTCTTAAAGTACTCATGACCAAAATCGGCCTCTTCTTCCTATATACTATCGGGTTTATTTTATTGCTAATACCCTATATACTGTATTTAGTAACCGTTGGCGTTTTAACCGGTGGTTATGGTATTCTATTCATAACCTGCTTACTTCAGGCCTTTCTTGGTTCGTGGACCCTACTGCTTATGGAAAATGATGATCATCCGATTAGCGGTTTTACAAGCATCGGTATTAATATAAAATTTGGTAAAAACTATTTTTGGCTTTTAATTCTAGTCTTTTTTATTCAGCTTCAGTTGACTGCATATCTTCCCGGACTATTCGGATTATTAGGTGCTACTCTAGCAACGCTATTTATTAGCTATGTGGTTTCGACTGTTTTCAAAATAGTTGTCTTACTTACTTATAGAAGGTATAAAGAAAACCTTGCGTTAAAATAGATATGCATACAAAAAGAAAGAATCGACCGGTTGCTATTGCGCCTGGCTGATTCTTTCTTTTTTTGCTATAAGAATATCTATATTCTATTCAACGTTTTGAACTTTTTCTATTATTTCTGTTTCTACCCTATACCAATGTTGTATGGTATTTTCTAAAACATAATAGTGACGCACATAAAAAAAATCCAATATAATGAGTATTATGAGTAACAGGTACAATAATAAGCTATCTTGAAATAAGCACAACATAAACGTTAAAAATAATATTATCGAAACAACACATGTAACCAACAGATGAATGTACCGCTCATGTTGAAGATATGCAATCTGCGCCCTATGATTTGATAAATCCTGATGATTTAATGTGTTTTGATTTAATTTTTCCTCTAGATATGTTTCGTAAACTTTAATGTTTTCTGTCAAATTCATCACCTCAACTAAATTAAGATTACAGATATTATTATTGGCAATCATGATGAGAAAATGTTATAATTCAAATATATGTACATATATCTTGCACAAACATCTTATAGTATACCAAAGAATCAAGGAGGACTTTATGTCAATTGGCCATCATAATAATAATTCTACACAACAAAACAATCGACAAGCCTTGAGTTTACCTGAAGGTCTGGTTATAAGAACAATCTTAAATAATTCTGAAGACACCCTTTATTTCAAAAATCTAGAGTCTAAGTTCATATTAAATAGTAAAGCCCATGCACTACAGCAAGGTGAACATAATCCTGCTGATATGGTAGGTAAAGATGATTTTGACTACTTCCCTTACTTATTTGCTAAAGCTGCGTATGAAGACGAACAACGCATCATTCAAACTGGTAAACCTATGATCGGTCATGCTGAAAAATGGGTTCATGTTGATGGTACTGTCACTTGGTTCTTGGCTTCAAAATACCCTTTGTTTGATGACCAAGGAAACATCATAGGCACATGGGGTACTTCTAAAGATATCACAGATCTTAAAGTTGCTCAGGAACAATTAACCTTATTAAACAAGCAACTGCAGGAAGCGAATCAGCGCTTAGAGTTCTTATCCATGCGAGACGGATTATCCGGTCTTTTCAATCATCGTCATTTTTATGAATCTTTGAATATGGCTTTAGCTCAAATATCGCGTCAAAGACATGCCCATCTCAAAAATGTTTTTACAATTTTGCTCTTAGATATTGATCATTTTAAAATCATTAACGATACTTACGGTCATCTGGTTGGTGATATTGTTATTAGAACCATTGGTGAAACACTTAAGAAAGCAACCCGAATTACAGATACCTGTTTTCGTTATGGTGGTGATGAGTTTGCCATCATTTTGACCGATACTGACTTAGATTCCGGACAACATGTAGCAGATACTCTACGCAACCTGTTAGCATCAACCCCAATTGAAACTGAAAGCCTAACATTTCAAATACATGTCAGCTTTGGCGTTGCTTGTTCTGAAGAAGCCAAATCGGCCACTGAGTTAGTTGAGCTAGCCGACAAACGGCTATACTTATCAAAAACCGAAGGACGTAATCAAGTCAATTAGAACCGCCTACTCTAACAATTAAGCCTCTTGGCTTAATTGTTTCTTTTTGCCGATCACCAGGGCCAATGCAAGAAAAGCAACAGCAAATCCCAGGACTATACCTGTGTAACCAATGGTTTCTCTTATACTGGCCATATCAAAACTGTTTAGATTCGCTATAGTATTGTTGGCTTTAACATACCAATACGTTGGTGTAAAACTGGCGACTTTCAGTACTTTCTCTCCTAAAAATTCTTGAGGTACAAACACGCCACTAATAAAACTGGGACCTAAGGCTATAACATTCGTAAGAGCTGATATACCCTCTTGATTTTTCACCAAATTACCCACTAGAAAACTGATGCTGACTGCACATAAGGTAAATACAAAGGAATTCATAAGGAATAAAAGCGTGTTAGGCGTATTGCTATTTTTGTAATCAAATATAATACAAAATCCAACCATGATGGCCCAGCATATTACTGCAAATACGCCATTTGCCAAAATAAACTGAAAGTTAGAACTGCTAGCCGTTATGGGGGAACATGCATTACGACGTCTAAGGTCTTGGTTATTAAATACCAAGATAATAGTTGATATTCCAAGTATAAGTACTGAAAAAAGTGAATACGCCAAATAGTTATAATAAAACATAGCATAACTTTGGTCCTGCTTAACTTCATCGCCGCCATTTAACTTGACTTCTGTTTCAATTTCCATATCTCTTTTTATATGCTCGGCTATTGTAGCACTGTCCATATGAGACTGGGACTTGTATAACTCTGCAATTCTAAGATATTGATTGACCTGAAGATCAACATATACTGCATCTATTGAATTAGGAATGCCCGTTTTTTCAATCCATACCTCATCACCCGCCAAAAACTTCTCAGTGAAATCTTCCGGTATTCTAAGAATATATGTTACTTTTCGATAATATAGGGCATCTTGTAATGTACTTGGCTCATCTTCTAGTGGCACAATATGAGCTATTTCTTTCAAACCATTGATTAAGCCTGCAACCAATGGTGATTGGTCATAATTAATGACTGATATGTTGGTTTTAGATTGTACAAAGCCTTTTTCTCGGTCTGTTTTGGAAGCACCGGCAATCAGTAAAGATATACCTAGAAAGAGACCTACATAAATCATCATAACCGGTAATTTCTGTTTGAATATCTTAAGGCATAGTTTAAATACTGGCATATTTTTCCCTCCTTATAATACGGTAGGTAATGATTGAAAATATAAAAATAAAGACAATTAAATTCACAACATTGATACTGTAACGTTCATAATCATCATAATAATATAAAGCATAAAAAGCATCTGCCAATACATTAATCGGATTCAGTTTACCTACAATCGGTACATTTTGATCAATGATATACTTCATATCACCATACATCATGCCACCAAGAAATGAGCCTAACATACTAACACCTATACATATAGCTGATTTTATGCCTTCACCACCTTTTACAGCCACTCCAATAAAAGCGCCCATAGTGATGCCGACCACACTGCCTAGAAAAGTTGTAAATACAACAAAACCATATTGATGACCAAAATCAATGCCCAAACCAAAATGTAAATAGACAAGAAGAACCATCAGTTCTGCTGTATGAATCAAAACAGAAGAAGTCCCACTATAGATAAACGCCTTAAGTTTATGTACCGGAGATAGATTAACTCTGGCTGCATGAGGTGATTGATCTGCCTGAATATCGATTACTTCTCTAAGTCCAAAGAAGGAACCATATAAACAGCTCATGGCTATAAGCGCATAGAAATACATCAATGTGTTGTCCGGATTTGCTTTACTAAGTTGGAACGCTTTGGTATAAACTGTTCCTTCTTCAAGAGAAGTCACTAAGCCATGAACTAATGTCATATCATCTTCTATAATGTTAATTATGGCTGAGTATGTCTGGCTGTATTGATCTAGAAAAAGCTTAATAACACTTTGATTAAACCCACTTTGATGGACGGTTAGAATCATGGGACTACCGACGTTTATAAAACCATCTATCGTATTAGAGACCAGTTTTTCTTTGGCTTCACTTTCATTCATAAGAAACGCTGCAAACATCGGTTCCTTTTCTTGTGACAACGATTGAATCAACTCTTGAAACGCTATGTCACTTTGATAATTTACATCATTGATGATGCCAATATTAATAGTTTTGAACCGTTCATGTTCATTAAGCCCACTGAATGCAAGACTAAAAAATGTTGCCAGTAGTAAAGGGAAGATCATCGTCCAAAATATCATAGACTTATTTCTAATAAGTGACTTGAATCTATACTTAAATATATGAATAAACATTGTGACCTCCTAATCTCTCAGCTCTTTGCCAGTGATTTCTAAAAAGACATCATTAAGTGTAGGCTTTTCGGAGTAAATTGTTCCGAAGTTAATGCCGTTTTTACGAATATAGTCTAATACATTCTCTAAATTATTCTTACCTTTGTGTGACTTTATATCTAGTGTATGATTTTGATATGTCACCGAGGTGATATTGGGCAATAACCCGATTTCTTTAACATGTGCTTCACTTAGGCCAAATACTTCAACTGATATCTTTTCACTAAGAGAAATCATATTTTTTAACTCTTCTTTTGTGCCTTCAGCAATAATCCTGCCTTTATCCAATATCATAATTCTAGAACAAATCTGTTCAACTTCTTCCATATAATGGGAAGTGTAAATTATCGTTGCCCCTTGACGATTTAATGCGACGATGCCTTCTAGTATCTTGTTACGACTTTGTGGGTCAACGGCAACCGTTGGTTCATCCAATATAATTAATTTAGGCTTATGGGCAATACCACATGCAATATTCAACCGCCTGAGTAAACCGCCACTTAGCTTTTTGGGGTAAAACTTGATAAAGTCACCAAGGCCAACAAAGTCTATAGCTTCTTTTACATAAGCTTCTTTTTGAACTTTATCTTTAATGTATAATCCACAAAAATAATCGATGTTCTCATAAACGGTTAGTTCTTCAAAAACAGCAACGTTTTGCATGACGATGCCTATATCTTTTTTTATATCATAAGCATAAGGTGTCATAGGCTTGTCAAAAATCTCAATGATACCCTTATCATACTTTAGCAAAGAAAGAATACAATTAATTGCTGTTGTTTTTCCCGAACCGTTTGGACCCAATAAGCCAAATATCTCTCCTTGTCTTACATCCATAGATAGATGATCAACTGCTGTTAACTCCCCATATCTTTTTACCAAATTTTCTACATGTACAATCATAATGACCTCCATTTAATGTAATCCAATACTTTATTAACTATAACTTATTATAGACCGTACTTAACCATCAAGTAAGTGAATAGATTCACAACTTTTTATGACAAATGTCATATTTATGGATATAATAAAATCAAAACTACTTAGTTGAACTATCAGTAAAATATATAGTTACGAATGTATCTACGTAATCTATGTGTTTTAGTGATTTAGTGAAACTTAGTTTTGATTATCGAAACTATATAATTGAACTATCAGTAAAATATATAGTTACGAACGCATCTACGTAATCTATAATGTAAAGAAGGTGAAGCCCATGAAAAACCATTATGACTATATGGATAAGATTGTTCTTTTCATTTGTTGTACCGTCATTTATCAAGCTATGAAAAGCTCTGAGTTAAGCGTCATTCCCTTGTTGATAGCTGTTACCATCACCAGCTTCATAATGGTTTTTGAACATAAGCCTTTTATACGCTATTTCTTATACATAGTCTTTATCGTTATAACTCTTTTCTATAAAGATGCGATATTTTTTATCCCCCTGATTATCTATGATTTGATAGATGAGCCTTTCCGCTATCTTTATGCCTTACCATTGCTACCTCTTTCTGATTTTTTTCTTACACATAGCTTAATTGAGGCTTTTCTTATCTTCATTGCTATTTTGCTGGCTATATTCATACGATTGAAAAGTAAGGATATCCTCGGTTATAAAGCAAAGTATTTTCACCTTTTGGATACAACAAAAGAGCTGTCCCTGAAGTTGGAACAGCAAAATCAAGACTTAATTGATAAACAGGATCATGAAATCCATATTGCCACATTAAACGAAAGAAACCGTATCGCAAGAGAAATACATGATCACGTCGGGCATCAACTCTCCTCATCCCTCTTACAAATCGGTGCACTCATGGCCACTTGTAAAGATCAAGATCAACTCATCAGGCTGGGGGGACTTAAAAACACCTTGAGCCTTGGTATGAATAATATCAGGGACAGCATTCATAACCTATATGATCACGCTATAGATCTTGATGCACAACTTACTGAAGTCATTGACAACTTTGCCTTCTGTAAAGTGATGTATCACAATACAATCCTAGAACCTCCCAACCAAAAACAAAGTTATGCTTTCATTTCCATTGTTAAAGAGGCTTTATCCAACATTATTAAGCATGCCCAAGCTTCTGAAGTAACGATTCTACTTAGGGAGCATCCTAGTATGTATCAATTAATCATTCATGATAACGGTACTGTGGTTGATTACAATCCCGATCACGGCATTGGTCTGAAAAATATGGCTCAAAGGGTTGAAATACTAAAAGGCCATCTACAAATTAGAACAGTAAATGGATTTGAAGTTTTTGTTTCATTACCTAAAGTATGACCTATGAAGCTTTATAAAGAAAGGAAATAGATATGAGAATTATAGTCGTTGATGATGACCATTTAGTAACATCTTCTTTAAGAACCATCATAGAAACTGATCCGACCATCCATGTTGAAGGTATCGGCAATAATGGGCTCGAGGCTATCGACTTATTTGAACAGCTTCAACCTGATATTCTGTTAATTGATATCCGTATGGATCAAATGAATGGTATAGATGCGGCAAAAGTCATCTTAGAGCGTCATCCTGATGCTAAAATATTGTTTTTGACCACCTTTTCTGATGATGCCTATATCATTCAAGCCCTAAAAATTGGTGCAAAAGGGTATCTGTTAAAACAAAATTTTGAAAGCATCATCCCTTCTCTTAAAACTGTTTACGCCGGACAAAGAGTATTTGGAGATGAAATTATCACGAAAATCCCATCATTCTTAAATGATGCTTCTTCAGATTGTTTATCTGATTTGGAACTAAGTGACAAAGAGCTACTGATTATGATTCATGTTGCCGAAGGTCTCTCTAACAAAGAAATTGCTGACATCATCTGTCTTGGTGAAGGTACTGTCCGTAACTACATCAGCATTATTCTTGAAAAGCTCAGATTAAGAGATCGAACCCAATTGGCCGTATTTTATCATAAAAGACATCAATAGTGACCGGATCTCAGCCTTTTACTAAGCTGTATATGTAATTTGCGACTTACCATGAATATTATAGGGAAAAGGATCAAAAGCTGAATAACCGGTAACCATCCGATAGGTGTCCCCGGTATTATAGGCATGGTATCCGTATTGTATCCCCAACGACCTGTATGTAATGCATGAATTTCAAAATAGAAACTTAAAAATAATGCGTAAAAAACCATGATCATATAGTCATGTCTATGCCATTTGCCTATTAACCAATTCACGTCCTTATTTATGAACATAAACATCCAAAGCAATACTATACTCATATTCATGTCGCCTACTGTAGCGCTGATCATGAGCCTTGTATGGCCCGTTAAGTCATCCATAATATAAAAAGCGCCACACTGGCTGTATTCCCATATTAATTGCAATACAAAAGCAACCATTGCTACAATAAATGTTTGGATTATAAAATGTTTTAATGATGTTCTAGTCATCTGTCAAACTTCCTTTCTCATAAATGGGTATGACTTCTCCCAAATATGTAGGTTTCGGTCTCGCCAAAACATAGAAAAAATCTTTAACTCTGGCTAAATACTCTCGAAAGTCTCTCCTTCTTTGACCATAATAATCCCTTGAATCTGACGCTACACCGTAAGCATCCATACCAAGTTCATTGGCCATGTATAAGGCTCTATAGAGATGGTATTTCTGAGTTACGATAACCACCTTTTCCACTTCAAATACTTGATTGGCTCGAACCATGGACTCATAAGTAGAAAATCCTGCATGATCCATAAAAATATGGTCACTCTCTATGCCGGCATCTTTGGCGTAAGCTTTCATGACATTGACCTCGTCATAATCCTTGCGCCCATGATCCCCACTCATCAATAAACGGTTAGACACACCGGACATATATAACTCAATGCCTTGATTAAGACGGTCTTCTAACATAGGACTGGGTCGATTGCCTTGCCAAACCCCAGCACCTAAGACAAGTATACAATCACTCTCCATTAGTTCGATACTTTCGACATCTAAAATCCGATCTTCGTATTTTTTAATCATATATAGATTAATGATTGCACTTGCCACAACGACAACTGTTATCCCAATCATCAATCTACTTAAGACTTTCATGAATTTTCCAGATCTATTGTTCATCCTTCTTTTTCTTCTCATAACGATTATACCCTTCACTTTTAAGATTAGACCAATGAGGTTGCGCTTAAAAAACAGCCCGTACATGAATGAAAACCAGCGTACGGGCTTTTTTTGTATTAAGGCTATTCGCATCTTCTGCTACATTTTTTCTTTACAATCCGGACAGTAACCATAGATTTCCAAGCGATGTCCCGATATGTCATAATCCGTTTCTTTTTGCAATATTTTTTCATATGCACCTAAAGGACAACCTTTTATAACTTGCATTTTTTTACAACAATAGCATATCAAATGATGCTTATGCTCCATATTGTTAATTTCAAAAACAGCCATGTTGTCTTCAGATAGATTTCTTTTTATGACAAGTCCTTTTGATATAAATACTTCAAGAATCCTATACACAGTAGATAAACTGATTTTTTCATCTAATGCCTTTATCTTTAAAAAGATCAGTTCAGCTGTCACCGGTAAGTTTTCTTGTATCAGAATATTATAAGTCATATTTCTTTGCTTCGTATTTTTTATGCCTTTTTCGGCAAATAATATTTTATTATCCAAGTATTCCATATTAGTCAATCCTCAATAATAGCGCATTGTATATTTCTATTACAGCTTTTAAGGTACAGTTTCTTATAAACTATTAAAAGGTCTTCAAATCCGGATCGCCGCCAAATCCACATGTGCCTGTCAAATTAGCTATATCTTCAACATCTCTTTCTTCAAGATGAAAATCAAAAATATCCGCATTGGCTTTAATTCTTGAAGGTGTCACTGATTTTGGTAGTGGTAGATAACCTCTTTCCAAGCTCCATCTCAAGCAAATCTGAGCAATACTTTTACCATATTTCTTTTCAAAAAACTGCATTTCAGGAACATCAAATACTTTACCGGTACCTAATGGACTGTAGGCTTCAAGCAATATGTCATATTTTCTGCAATAATCTACCGTCTCCTCTTGAAGGTCTCCCGGACACAACCTTATCTGATTTACCATCGGTATTATTTTTGCTTGATCCATAATTGCCTTTAGGTGATGGGTTCTAAAGTTACTCACACCAATCGCTCTGATTTTTCCAGCATCATAGAGCTCTTCCATTGCCTTCCAAGTTGCTGAATTCACTTCTTGCCACTTGTCCCTAAATTTAGGTGGGTTCGGCCAGTGTATTAGATAAAGATCTAAATAATCGGTATCCAAACGCTTCAGGCTTTCTTCAAAAGCTCTGTAAGTTGCAGCATAGCCATGGTCATCATTCCATAATTTGCTGGTTAAGAAGATCTCATCTCTAGGAATGCCACTGGCTTTCATTGCTTTTCCAACACTGACTTCATTACCATAAATCGCTGCTGTATCAATATGCCTATAACCTACGTCTAAAGCCGTTTTTACCGATGCTATTCCCACGTCATCATTGGGTGTCTGCCATGTTCCAAATCCGACACAGGGTATTGTCACACCATTATGTAAAGTATAATAATCTGTTAATGATTTCATTCAACCACTCCTTTTTATCCTATCATCTTAAGGATGCTTCAGGTTGCCTTGACCCATTATATACTACAGGCGCATACAAAAGGTATACCCTATTTTTCCTTATTGGTTTCTATTTTTCTATATGCTTTGTTTCTATATGCCTTTTAAGCTTCTCAATTGGTTGAGGTTTAGAAAAAAGGTAACCCTGTACAATTCTAAGGCTTGTGCCTTTTATCATTTCTAGCTGTTCCATGGTTTCAACACCTTCTGCAACAATATCATAATCATATATTTTTGCAATTTCACACAGGATCTGAAAAAGCTTGAAAGCTTTGTCATCATCCAGTATTTGGTCCATAAAAGTCTTATCAATCTTCATCTCATCGAAATCAATACTCTTTAAATAATTAAAAGAGGAGTATCCTGTACCAAAATCATCAATGGAAACCTTAAGTCCCAAAACATGTAAGGAAGTGATAATCGTTGATATCTTTTTGAAATCTGCAATGAAAATATCCTCTGTAACTTCTAGGATAACCTTTTCAGCCGGTACATTATGAAATACTAATGCCTGCATAACCGTCGTCAGAAAACCAACTTCAAGAAAATGCGTCGGACTGATATTAATTGAGACGGAAATGCCCTCACCATATATTTCCTTCAATTTAGCATAATCTCTCATGACCATATCAATCATATAGTCACCGAATTTGGAAGTCAAGTTCAATTCACTTAACGCCGGTATGAAAACATTAGGTGACACATAACCCAGTTCATCTGAGAACCATCTTGATAGTGCTTCTACGCCAACCACTTTTTGCTTCACAAAATCATACTTTTCTTGATAATGTACGGCTATTTTCTTCTCTTCAATGGCTACTTTTAGATATTTTCGCATCTCAAGCTCATCTAGAATGGCTTTTTCCATATCGCTGTCAAAAAGATAGATTTTGGTATTTTTTTGCTCTTTAGCATGTTTCATTGCCATGGAGACTTTATTATAAAGAGACTCAAAATCAAGACCCTGATCAGGAAAATTAGCCACAGCCACATGATAATCCAATGGATGCATAAAATCGTTGACAATCAAATACTTACGTATGCCGTCCTGTAGCTTTTCAATACTGGCCCTTACTTGGACAACCGATTTTTCCTCTAGCCATACTGAAAACTCATTGCCACTGGTTCTAGCAATGAAAAACATATCTCTAATCTGACTCTTAAAATATGCTCCTATTTTTTTTAGTAGTTCATCCCCTTGATCATAACCCATGGTTGAATTAATGACTTTGAAGGCACGAACATCTATTTGAACCAAATAAGCCTCTCCACTACATGCCATAATTCGAGTATTGACATGTTTTTTGAATCTATTTCTATTAGGCAACTTTGTCAGCTCGTCGTTGTAGGCTAAATAAGACAACTTCTCTGTTTGGTACGTGAGATTTTTTCTTGTCACATCCATCGATTCCACCATCAAATTATAGCCTTTGGTCAATTGCCCAATCTCATCTTGTGAAGTGACTTCCGGAATGGTCTTATACAAGCCTTGACTTACAGCATCCATGCCCTCTGATACCAGTATAACCGGCCATGTTACACGTCTAAGTATGCCTGCAGCTATAACTGTCACCAAAATCATAAGACCTATGTATATAAGCATTAAAACCAGTAGTATCATTCGAGCAGAGGCATTAAAATCCGTCTCATATGCCGTCGCAGAAACTATCCATCCCCAGTTAGGATCATAGCTTGCATAAGCAATCTTATCTGCAATAACATCTGAGTGGGGCAATACCCATGAATAATAGGTGAAGCCGCCACCACTTAATCCCTTTTCAATCTGATCCCTGACGATATAATGGTTAGGATCCTTCATATCCGTCACATCTATAACATTCAATCCTTCTAGAGTCGGATGCATAATTTCCGTACCTGATAAATCATAAATAATCATATAACCATTATGTCCAAGATCTATTTTACCATGTAATGTTCTTGTTCCGTCTTCGTTCCTAGGACCAAGAAGAGCTAATTTAACATTTTCCTTTGCTCTTTCCTCAGTTATTGCCCCAGCAAGGCTTTTACCATGTTCAGCCTCAATAATCTTCAATGCCATAACCACTGCATTTTTCAGAGTCACTTCACCTTTATCCTGAAGGGCCTTGCTTGCAATATAATATCCTGAAATACCTATTCCAAAAGTGGCTAAAGACAACAAAACAATAAAAAGCATCATCAACTTCTTATTGAGGGTGTATTTGATTTTTTTGGGCATTGCATCCATAGGTGACCTCCATAGGGTGTAATAAATAATAAGCCTCTACTTAGCGTATATAGTGCACTTAATACAACTAATTATACGCAAAGTAAAGGGAAATAACAAGGATTACACATATATATTTAATGTTGCAGGACGCACCAATCGGAGGCCGTTAGTTGTACAGGCTGTGAAAGGGTTTTCATGGGACCCCTATACCCCATCACTTACATATATCTGATTTTTTCCAAGTTCTTTCGCTTTATACAAGGCTTGATCTGCCAAATCTATAAGTTGCTCTTTGTCAAGATCATCACTTGGTACAATGCTTATTAGGCCAATACTAATGGTTGTTTTAGGTTGTTCCGATTCGGATTTAGGTTTTATTTTTGATTCGGACTCTATATCAGTCTGTATTGGAATTTGACTGATCTCATGCTGAATAGTCTCACATAAAGCATAAGCACTCTTAGGGTTGTTATCATATAAAATAATGATAAACTCATCGCCCCCATAGCGAATCGCCTTGTCTGTACTTCGACTTAACAGTCTATGAATGGTATCTGCAATATCCACTAAGTAATAGTCCCCTGCAATATGCCCGTATTGATCATTAATATCTTTAAAGTTATCTATATCAAACATAATCAGGGTCAAATTGGTCTTAGAACGTTTGGCCAGTTTAAGGAGTTCCTCTAATTTAAAGTCCAGATACCTTCTATTGTAAAAATCTGTTAAAGCATCTTTAATAGAAAGGGTCTCGAGTTCAACATTAACAACTTTCAACTTCTCGTTAAGTTTTGCCAGTTTAGAATTCCTTTTCTTTAATTCACTTGATTCCATAATTCTATAAATGCCGTAACCTACTAATATCATTAAGATGGCATATATCATTAAAGCCCATATTGTTCTGTACCAAGGTGTTTCAATGGTAAAATAGACACTGACTGGCTCTGATTTATTATAACGTATGCCTTCTGCCACCACCATAAGTTGGTAATCACCTGAAGGTAGATTGGAATAAGATGCGTAGTTCCTTGTTCCGGCATAGATCCAATCCTGGTCAAAACCAACCAACTTATATGAAAACATAATTTTATCCGGTGAGTCATAGTCAAGGGCAACAAACTTAAAACCTAAAAATGTTTCATCGGGAGCAAATTTCAAATTCGCTTCGTTATAAAATAGACGCTTCTCTTTTATGGGCTCCTGAAACAGTTCTACACCTGTAATATAAAGCTTTGGTGGGTTCATTTTGAATTCTGAATATTCTTTGGGTATCACAGTAACACCATGAAAACCTCCAAACATAATACTACCATCCAAACTTTTCAAGTGACCCTTGGAAAATTCCATCCCACCAATACCATCGTCTGTGGTTAATAAACGAATCTCTCCTGTTAATGGATTCAGAATAGATATACCATCATAGGTGGCTATCCATATCAAGTTGTCATTACCTTCTAAAATGCTTATAACCGCATTACTGGAAAGCCCATCCTCTTCTGTAAAACTAATGAAATTCTTGTTTATTTCATCATAATAGGCGACACCACCATCTAACATGCCAATCCACACACGTCCGGTAGAATCCTCAAATATATCGGCGATTGAATTATTGGCTAACTGATTCTCTTCTCTACTTCCTTTTTCAAAAATCTTAAAAGTATCCGAACCCTTTTCTAGTAGATTAAGGCCATTATTGGTGCCAACCCACAGACGACTTTTACTGTCGTGATGAATGGCATATACAAGATTGTCCGACAGGGTGTGGTAAGCTTCATCTGTAAAACTATATTGTATGGTTTCATCGGTTTTCATATTATAGTAAAACAGACCATTGGTATAGGTTCCAATCCATAACTCATGATCGCTAACACTTTCTATATCATAAATCCTTAGATTGTCCGGTAAAATATTCCAAGGTATAAATGTATCGGTGCTTGGGTTGTAGAACACCAAACCTTTAGCTGTCCCAACTAAGATCCTTCCATCTTCTAGTATATCCATGGCCATGACTTGATTGTCAATTAATGATCCTACTTGGTTCTCATCATTTTTGTATTTGGTAATGGTCTCTGTTTTAGTGTTGTATTTATTCAACCCATTATTGTATATTGCAAACCATATATTCTCATCATTGTCTTGTTGTATATAATTAATCTTCCCGATATCCATAGATTCTGGTACTTTAGGATTATGAGAAAACTTTACATAATCTCTTTTTCTTGGATTCAACTTGGATATACCACCACCATTGGTACCTATCCACAATATCCCCGAATCATCTTGAAGCATAGAATACACAATCGGATGTACCAAATTTTGATCCTGTTCCCCACTGGCAAAATGGTGAGTTGATTTGTTTTTTTCAGTAGCAAATAGGCCGCCACCCCAAGTGCCAACCCATAATGTGCCATCATAAGTTTTTTCTATGGTATATACACGGTTATCTAAGTAGCTGATTTTACTAAGCACTTTAAAATCTAAATCTAACTCAATGACCCCGCCATCCCACAAACCTAATGTTAGGACATCTTTTTCAAATTCCTTAATAACCATTACATTTGGTGACGGTAAGTCTACCTCTACGGGTACTACAATCTCACTTACAGGGTCCATCATCAAGAGCCCATCGTAAGTACCAATCAACAAACGCCCCCTGGAATCGATAAACAAAGATCTAACAGTCTCTTTCGGAATATCATATTGTTTGACTGTACCGTCTCTTACATCTAACCTATTTAATCCATTCATCGTACCCAACCATACATACCCCTCAGAATCTTTCTCTATAGCTATAACTACAGGGTTAGACAGATTATCGTTTTTGACTGTATAATTAACAAAACGATTCTCATGAATGATAAAGTGTGAGACCCCCTGATAGGTGCCGATCCATAGTTCATGTAAATGCTGATCATAATAGATGGTCTGAACCAAATTATGTGCAAGCCCGTCTTCTCTAAAAGGAATCGTTTTGTAAACCTCTATTTCTCTGCCGTTATAACGATTTAAACCACTCTGGGTTCCAAACCATAAAAAACCATATTTATCCTGAATCATAGAAGATACGGATAAATTAGATAAACCTGATTCTCTATCCATTCTTTCAAAAAATATCCCTACATCATCACGTATTATAGGTGCTTCTAATTTTTTGCCATAAATTTCCAAAACCCCAAAGCTAGATGCCATCAGCATAAAAATTAGTGCCAACAAAAAAACTTTACCCAAAGCCTTATATACAGCTGTCATAGAAACAACCTCCATATTTTCCTATACATCTTCTTTTTTCTATTATCACACATTCAATATTAATACACAACTCAAGGTTTTTCATCCTTTACCTCAAGGCTTTTATACCAAATATTCATAGACTCTATACCACCTGATATCTGATTGTTGTTCCATAGTGTACCACCGTATTTATATCCGCTCTTGCCAAAAATCTTATTCATACTATGTGAACCAGAGCGGGTCATGGTATATGCAGTTTTCATCCCTGCTGCTATCATCACTGTTTCCATTTTTCTCATCAAATGCATACTCAAGTTATAACCACGGTACTTTGGTAAAATAGCAAAATCTGTTACTTCCACATTTTCTTCATGAAAATTCACACAACAGGCACTAACACCAATAAGTTCATCATGCTTAAATAAACCAAAATAAAGTGTCTCATGCCCCATTTTATCTATAATGTAGCTAGGGTCTTCAATTGGATAAGGATGGGTCTTAAAGACCTGATCATAAATATCAGCAATCATTTTTGCATCACGTAAGTCTAATAGCTTCATATTATAACCCTCTTTTATGGTATTAAGGTCATTAATGTTACTAATCTTCTTTTTTGCTTCCTGAACGATAGCTGTAAGTTCATCCTTATTCTTTACGACTTTTCTATCTGAATTTGTATACTTCGCCATAAAAAAGCAGGCTTTTTTACCATTATAAAACCCAGGTATTTTCCCCTCTTGGTCAAAGCCATTTCGAATAAATTTAATTTTTGCCGCTTTAGGTGTCTTCGCAATAATCTTACCATATTCATGGTCTTCAACCATTAAGTCGAGTTGATCTATTAAATAAGGATCAAGTGCATGTTTATAGTCATCTACAAATATCCTATCATTGTGTTGTCCATGTTGAACCTTGCTTCTACCCATTAAAATTACTTTCTCTTGTTCTTTCAAAACCTTATCTCCTTTGTTTTCTTATCCTTGTACTGTATGATTGGTAACCGGCTTAATTTTGTACTTTTTCACTTAAAACAAAGCACTCTAACTCAAAAAGAGTTAGAGTGCTGAATACATACTCATAATTGTAATCATCAGGCAACTACTTCACATATATTTATTTTACGCCATAATGGCGAATGAACTCTCCAAGCCTAACACTATTCACTACTTCTCCAACATAGAGCAGTTTGTCATCCATATTAATTTTTTCATACCCAGGTGGTGACAACAGAATATTTCCATCCCTTTTAACACCGACGATTGTTGCGCCTGTATTGGTCCAAAAATCAAGTTCTTGTATACTTTTTCCGATAACTTCTGATGCCGTATCTATACTATATTCGTATACGGTTACGTGTTCACTGTGATTAAATCGACTTGTATAATCTATAATGGCATTCATGGTCTCATTCATTTTGTCTTCTATTGCTTCCCTTTTTTGCATTAAATCGATTAACTCATCTTTCAACTCATTTACCGATGAACGAATTCTGTATCTCTCGATAAACTCTAAAGCTCTATCAACTGATGCCACATAGATACCATTTCCATGCTTGACTTCAACGATATCCATATCAGACAAAAGTCGCATCGCCTTTCTAATGGTTTCTGGCGATACATTGTATTCACTTGCAAGTGTAGATCGTCCACTTATTTTTGCCTGTCTTTTAATGTCTTCACGACTGATTCTAGCAGCAACATCAACAGCTACCTGCATATAAATCGGTGTGGAGTTTCTTTTTGCCATGGTTCACCTTCCTCATATAATAGTACATAGTGATATTTTCCTAAATGAAAAGAGACAACTTCATTATTAAATAAGATTGTCTCTGGTTATATGTATTATACCTTAAGTATTCTGTTTTGTCAAATAAACTGCCGATATCTAAGTTATGCCCTTGAACCCATACGCTGTTTTAGCTCGGAATAAGGCATAGGTTTTGCATAATGATACCCTTGCCCAAACTGGCAACCCATATCATAAAGCAGATCCCCTTGAGCTTTATGTTCAATACCTTCTGCCACAGTTACTATACCTAAAGCTTCAGTTAAGCTCAGCAATTGCTTGACAATAATATACCCTTTATCTTTATCCAGTATATCATCAACATAGGTTTTGTCTATTTTTAATACATCAAAAGGAAACATACTCAAATAATTTAATGACGAATATCTTGTACCAAAATCATCTAATGAAACAGAAAATCCGATAAACTTTAACTGTGCCATCACTTCTTTGGCCTTTGCCATGTTTTTTATGATGGTATGTTCAGTAATTTCAAAAGAAATTCGATTGGCATTAATTTTGTAGAGTTCCACCATTTCTATTAAGTAAGGTATAAACTTTGAAGAATTAAATGTTTGAGTGGATATGTTAATTGAAACTTTCAGGTTACTAAAAGTCTCATGCTCATCTGATATGATGTAGAACGCCTTTTCAATAACCCATCGATCGACTTTTAATATTTGCCCTGTTTGCTCAGCAAACTCAATGAGCTTACCAATATTCATATCTTTATGGGTCGGGTCATTCCATCTAAGCAAGACCTCACATGCATCGAAAGTATTTTCTTTCAGACTATAAATCGGTTGATAATACAGTTCAAAATCATCCTCTAGTAAAGCATTATTTATTTTCTTCTCAAGGCCTGCTCTAAAGAATACCTCTTCCAAAAGCTCTTGGCTATAGAACTCATAACGACCTCTACCATTGGCTTTTGCCTTATATAGCGCAATATCAAGTTGCTTTAGTACCTCTGATACATTGTTTTGACCCAAGAGACTGGTAACAACTCCGATACTCAAAGTCATCTGATACTCCACATCCATAAGCTCCCATTTATTATTCGATAGATCTAAAATATAATCTAACATTTTTTGAATTTTATCTTCATCAACAGTTTCTTGAATTATCAAAAAACCATCCCCTTGCCACCGATATGCATGGGATAATTCCAAAAACTTAAGGGCTTTAGATAACGCGACTAAAAAAATATCACCATAATCGTGGCCATGGATATCATTTAAGTCTTTGAAATAATCAATATTAATATAATAAGCAGTAAAATGCTTTTGCTCTTCTAAGAGCGCTTCTATTCTTGTATCAAAAACCACACGGTTATCCAATCCGGTTATAGGGTCTTTTGTGGCCATCTCAATCAATTTTTGCTGTTGTTTGTGTTCATCCGTCACATCAATACCAAAAGATACAATTAAAGGTTCTTCATTCTCAGTTTCCATTAAAATATCATTCCAAATCATATCTCTAACGGTTCCGTCTTTTGCTCTAACTTTTGTCACATAATTTATCAATTGTTTTTTATCATAGAGTCTGTCCATAAAAGTTAGCAAATTAAAGTCTTCTTCATTTGTTCTTGTATATTCAATCCAATTTTTCCCAATAGAAGTTTCATCATAACCTAAAACTTCATAATAATGTCTATTTAAATCCACCACTTCACCACTGGTTTTCCAAATCATAATAGCCGCATTGCTGTTGTTATACAGTAAGTCAAAATATTTCTTTTGCTTTTTAAGTTCATGGTTAATTTTGTCCAGACTTTTGACTTTTTCAATCAACTCATCATCGATGGCTATAAGCTCTTCTGATGTAGCTAACAGATCCTCATTTGTTAATTGAATTTTTTGATTTAACTGAAATACTTTATTGTTATTAAGGGTGGCAAAGTAGTAGAACAGTATGCTGGTCATAGCTACATAAAACCATCCTTTGTAGAGTTGCATCTCTTGATACACCTTATAATCTTGAACCAATATGCCAAGGATGCCGTCAGAAAAAACAATCCATAGCACTCCTATTATTGTGTACACAAGGGTTATCTTCCAAGGATTATATTCTTTTTTTGATAAGTAGGTGATATCTTGATGATTTATGATTCTTTTATGTACATGATCTAGCTTTTTATCCAACTGTGCACCTCATATGATTTTGTCATCTATTGTATGCTCATAGTAACATTCAGTATACCTGAAATCACTTTTTGCTGTCTTCATCTTATTCATCTTGGCATAGCTTAATCTATAGCCTATATCCTCATTACAACACCAAGTCCTTTAAGAGATAGACATCTACTAAGGTACCTTTAACATATTCTCCTTTTTTAATCGGTATTCTAATATAGCCACTGGCTTTTGCCAACAATGTCATCATACCTGATTTACCATATAATGGTAATGCCTCCCATAAGTCGTCTTTTTTACTTAATTGAACCATTTGATACGTCTCCCGACCTGGTGCCGCATAAACATTTCCGGTAAGCATTGCCTTAATATAAACCACCTGCTGTTGGTTCTTTTGAATCGTCAGAAAATATCTTTTTACAAATAAGCTAAATGTGACCAATGCGGATGCAGGATGACCAGGAAGCCCTACTACAAGTTTACCATCTATTTGTCCGAATATAGTCGGTTTACCCGGCTTTATGGCTATACCGTGTACCCAGATACAACTATGATCAAATGATTCTATTACGTTTCTTGTATAATCTTTTGCTCCCACAGAACTACCACCGGATATTAATACAATATCACTTGAAGCCATACATGCTTCAAGCTCTTTTCTGATACATTCAAAATCATCCTTAACGATTCTACACCCATGAACTTCTCCGCCTAGCTGCTTGATTAATCCACCTAAGGCATAACTGTTGATTTCTCTAATTTGCCCAAGTGCCTGTTCTTCATCTATGCCAATAATCTCATCTCCTGTAGAAATAATTGAAAAAATTGGTTTTCTATAAACTTCGACTTGTCCTACACCCATTGAGGCAAAAAGCCCTAAATCATAAGCGGTTATTCTTTTACCTACTGTTATATAGGTTTCACCTTTGTAAAGATCGTCTCCGGTATAGCTGATGTTTTCACCTTGTAGCACAGACTTATTAACGAGTATGGTTTCTTCATCCAACTTTTTGGTATGCTCAATCATTACCATACCTTCAGTTTTATCCGGTAGCATGCCCCCAGTAGGTACAAATACAGTCTGACCTTTTTCTAATATTTTAGTTACAACTTCTCCCATCATAACTTCATAAATAACCTTTAGAGTACAGGGTGAAGCCTCAGAAGCCGATAGGACATCTTGAGTCATAACCGCATAACCATCAACAGTTGAGCGGTTAAATTGCGGTAAATTTACCGATGCTTTGTAATCTATGGCAACAATACGATCGATGGCGTCCACAAGTGGCACCAATTCAGTATCCATTTTATATTCATTTGCCAGCTTTGTTATAATTTGAAATGCTTCATTCACAGATATTGCCTTAAAAAAATCCATAGCCATCTCTTTTCCTTCTTATTTAGGAATTTCACCACACTCGGAAGTATCCCCAACTAGGATTTGTAACCCATGAAGCAAAGGTTCCAGAATAAAGGTCAAGGATTCTTTGACTGCTTTGGGACTTCCCGGAAGATTAACAATGAGTGTATTACCTCGAATACCTGAAACACCTCTAGATAGCATGGCTTTTGGTGTTATATCCAAACTATTATGGCGAATCGCCTCTGCAATACCCGGTGCCTCCTTCTCTATAATATTCATCGTAGCTTCAGGTGTTACATCTCTTTGACTGAATCCTGTTCCACCCGTTGTTAAAATCAAATTGATTTTCAATTCATCTGCCATATAGACCATTTCGTTAGATAAGCCAATAGCATCATCCGGTAACATGATATATTTAAGAACTAAATAGCCGGCTTCGGTCATGATTTCTTCTATTAGTTTGCCACTAAGATCTACGCGTTCACCTTTAGCACCTTTATCACTTGCTGTTATAATACCTACTGAATACATGGGTTTCCTCCTAGTCAATGATTTAATACTACCTACTACTCATTATTTTAAACTAGACACAATCATATTACAAGATATATACGTGTTTTATTATTTTCTCATAAGATTATAAACCTTCCCTAGATAAGAAGAAAAGTAGCTTCGTAACGTTAAGAGCACACGCCAGATTAAAAAAACCATACCTACAGGCATGGTTTCTCATTAGAAAATTAATATTATCTCTTTATTACTGACATATGATACGTTATACTGAAAAAAACACTTATGAATGGAGACGTCTCTATGCAAACCACTTATTTTCCGTTACAAGACTTGACATCCAGTTCATTGCCTATTTCCCTTTCCAGTATCGGGTATGATTACATAGAAGGCCACATGCATAGACCAGACGGTTATGGCCGCTACCAATGGGTACATACTACCACCGGTGAAGGAGAACTCTTACTACATGGTCGATTATATACTTTGCCTGTTGGACACGGCATGTTCCTATATCCGAATGTACCTCATACCTATTATCCTAAATCTAATCAATGGACCACAGAATGGTTAAGCTTTGACGGAAAAGATATTGCCCAGCTTGTGGACGCTATTGGCTTTCATTCTAGTGGGGTCTATCAACTGAATCATCTCGACCAGTTCAAAAACCATCTAAGAGAGGGGTATCGATTGGCTACTTCCACAAACCAATACAGTTCACTTGATATGTCAGCTTTTCTATATAATTTTCTGATAGAGTTGATAAAAAACGTGAAACCTTTACATAAGACCTCTAGATCCAATCAATATGATAAATTACAACCTGTGCTTTTATACCTAGATGTTAATTATTCACAACCTATTTTATTAGAAACCTTGGCTGAGCTGATTGATGTAAGCCCTCAGTACCTTTGCACTTTGTTTAAAAAAGTCTTTAATACCAGACCATCTAACTACCTGAACCATCTTAGAATTAACAGAGCCAAAGAAATGATGCTCACTGAGCCTCATAAAAGTATTGCCAAGATTTCAAAAGAAGTCGGGATAGAAAGTCCAAGCTATTTCAGTGCTTTATTCAAAAAACATGAAAGAAAAACACCTAATGATTTTATATCTTTACACAGGCCACAATAAAATTAGATTTATAAATGGTTAAAGGGCCAAAACTAAGATTCACTAAATTCACAAACAATATATAGATTACGTTGATACATTCGTAACTATGTATTGTTTGTGAAAGTTCAACTATATAGTTTTGACACCTTAACCATATATTAAGCGTTTCCCAACAAATTCAAATATACTCTATATTATATACCACCAATTTTATTAAGTGGTGCGACTCTAAAGAGGGCTTTTCCTTCAATCTGGCGCAATGAAATCAATCCAAAATGTCTACTATCCCGACTGACATCCCTGTTGTCCCCAAGTAGGAAATAATAGCCTTCCGTTAAGGTGATTGGATACTTAATGATACTTGGGAAAGTCAAATCCTCAATATAGGTTTCTTCTAATTTGGCGCCATTAACATAGACGTAACCCTCCTTAATATCAATACTATCTCCCGGAATACCAATGACCCGCTTAACCAGTCGCATTCGCTTTGATTTGCCGGTGAATTTTGAAAGCATATCTTCGTATAGCACTTTTATTTTTACTAAATAATCGTCTGTGACGTACTCATTTTCTACAAAAACTACAATATCCCCTTGCTTTGGTGCTTCAAAAATCATACTAAGTTTTTCAATGACCAGAACATCGTTTTCCATCAATGTCGTTTCCATTGAGCTTTGTTTAACTGTTGAAAATGTAAAGACTAATGTATTGAGTAATGTCGTAATCACGAGAACAAAAAACAGAAGTTTAAGATAGTCTATAATCTCTGTTATAATTTTATTTTTCATTGATATTCCCTTCTTCTATTTAATCAGCATAGCATCCCCAAAACTGAAAAATCTATAAGAAGATTCTATTGCAGCTTCATAGGCTTCTAGAATAAAGTCACGTCCGGCTAGTGCACTTACAAGCATTATTAATGTCGACTCCGGCAAATGAAAATTGGTTATTAAAGCATCTACAATCTTAAATGAATACCCTGGGTAGATGAATATATCTGTCCAACCACTGCTTTTTTTTATAAAACCATCCTCATCAGCAACAGATTCAAGAGTTCTAGAACTTGTCGTACCAACCGCAATAATCCTTCCGCCTTTTTTCTTGGCTGAATTAATTTTCTTTGCTTCTTCCTCTTCTATAAAATAGAACTCAGAATGCATATCATGCTCCAGTACATTCTCTACTTTTACAGGCCTAAATGTCCCAAGCCCCACATGTAAGGTGATGTAGGCTATAGTTACACCTTTTTCATTTATTCTCTTCATTAAATCATGGGTGAAATGTAATCCGGCAGTAGGTGCGGCGGCTGAACCGGTATGTTTAGAATAGACAGTTTGATACCTTTCCTTGTCTTCTAGTTGCTTTGTTATATATGGCGGAAGAGGCATTTGCCCTAGTTGATCGAGTACTTCCTCAAAAATACCTTCATATTCCATGGCCACCAGTCTATTACCACCGTCCATGACTTCTAACACTTCGGCTTTAATCATACCGTTGCCAAACTCAATGACATCCCCAACCTTAGCCTTTTTTCCCGGTTTTACCATGACTTCCCACTGATTCTGCATTTTTCTACTTAGAAGTAAAAATTCAACTTTACCATGGGTCTTTGGTTTTTCTCCTATAAGTCTTGCAGGCATGACCCTTGTATTGTTAAGTACCAAACAATCTCCAGGGTGTAGCTCTGTCAAAAGATCTGTAAATTTTTTATGTTCTATAGAATGATCCTTTCGGTCTAGTACCATGAGTCTTGAGCCTGATCGATCTTCTAATGGTTCTTGAGCGATTAATTCTTGTGGTAATTTAAAAGTAAAGTCACTTAACTTCATCACATACTCCTTAATATTTCATTGCATCATTTTTACACTGCCTCTCATTATATAAAAAAAGACTTAAAGCGTCAACTGAATTAGATTTTGCTTGCCTACATCCGATACCTCATAACTCTATCGTTTTTTATGCACCCCCTTTTTGTTGTCCCAATGCGACCATCGCTCGTCTTTTTCACCCAAAATATAAAAAAAACAAATATTTATAGATTTTTAATATAGAAATAATAAGAATACCCTTACATTATATCTAAGTTTGTAGTAAAATATCAATATATACTATTACTCAACTTCCCATATGTAGGGTTTCTTTGGGATGGTAAACCTCTGATTACGATTGTCACCTAAGTTCTTTCACAATAATCAAACCGGCTTACTCGCTTATGCTAAGATATCTTATATGAAAGTTGAGTTATTCGTGACCATGGCGGTATTATTGCTTTTTAGTTCATCACCTTACAGTAAAAATCTAATTAAGGTCAGCAATTCATTTTTTTCAGATTTTCATAGAAACGGAGTTGATCATGAATGTATCAATTGTCCCATCTCGTAAAACAAAAGATATTAGATTTACCACTTATTGAATCCCTCGCAAAGACGTTATATTATGGTACAGGACTGTCGTTAACGGTTATAGATCAGAGCCACAATAAGGTTTTTTCACATGGACCAAACGCACATGTAGATGATTTTTTGGAAGATATTTTTCACCCCTTCGTTGGTTTTGTAAAAGATACCATGAAAAATCATGGTAACGGCGTCTACACCTATGATTCTGACTATGCCTTATCCTATCTTGTTACTGTCGTTGCAGATTCATCCAGTTACTATGGTTCGATATTGCTTGGTCCTTTTCTAAATAAGGAAGCCAATGAACATCTCATTAATGAAGTGATGCATGAACAAAATTTTTCCATGTCGAAACGAGAACAATTAAAAGAGCTTTTCAATCTAATACCTATTCTCAGCTCTTCAAGAAACTATTATATACAACAACTGGTAGCCGCCATAGTGACCAACCCTCATGTAGTCGACTTATATCCTGAAGCACATCTTACAGAACTAACCGAAGAAATGGTTGATACCTTTGACCATGCTATAGAAATCGAAAAAAGTGATCACAACCATGCACTAGAGGTACTCTTTCTAACCAAAGTCCAAAGTGGTGATATAGAAAAAGTCATTGATTTATATAATGAACATATCAAGGCTCAGTATTTCAACCAAACATCACCCAACCATCTTAGAAATTCAAAGAACAAAGCTATCGCTTTTTCAACATTACTATCTAGAACCATTATTACCGGTGGTGTTGAAGCTGAAAAATCCTTATCTTTAGCTGAATATTACGCACAGAAAATAGAACAGTCTCATAATTTTGAAGAACTCATCGACATCATCGAGCGCATGATTATCAAATATACCAACAGCGTCTTACAACTATCAAATATTAACCATGTAAGTGTCATCAAAAATGCTTCAAAATATGTCCACTTACATCTTTCAGAACCTATCCGGTTAAATGATGTGGCTAACTATGTCAATCTATCACCGAACTATTTTTCATCTTTATTTAAAAGAGAAATGAACCTTTCCTTTGCCGATTACGTAAATCAGACCCGGGTTAAGGAAAGTCAATACCTACTTGAAACGACCAATTACTCGATTTTAGATATTGCTATTTCAGTAGGCTACAACAATCAAAATTATTTTACAACCATCTTTAGAAAATTCACAGGTGTAACACCTAAGCAGTATAGAATGCGAAGTGCGAAGTAATGGTAAAAATAAAACTAAAATAAAAGAAGTACAAAAGTTTGACTCAGATTAAATTAATTTGAGTCAAACTTTTTTTGCTATTAAAGTGGGTCCCATGAAAACCCTTCCACAGTATGTATAATTACGGTCTCCCGTTGGTGCATCCATGCACCAAAAGTCGACGGTCAGCATCCATGCTGACTAGCTCCATTACACATACTGCTTCCAGGAACTTCACGGTCGATG
>PGZS01000214.1 GCA_002841435.1 Firmicutes bacterium HGW-Firmicutes-3
GGCAAGTTCTGCCACATTTGAAGCACGATGACTGTAACCTCGGGATAAAAAAAACATAGCTTCAATAAGATTTGTTTTTCCCTGGGCATTTTCGCCCATAATAATATTGATTCCTCTTTGAGGAACGATGCATTCATTTTCATAATTGCGATAATGAATGAGTTTTAATTCTTCGATAAACATGGTTTCCCGATCCCTTTTACTTGCAGGGTATCATAATCTTCAATTTCCACCAGATCGCCATCTCTTATTTTTTTATTTCGCTGGGTACACAACTCCCCGTTCACCCGAATCAAGCCGTCTAAAATCATAAATTTGACATCACTGCCATTGCCGACAATGCCAGCATATTTTATTAGCTGATCAATTTTTATGAACTCTGTGTTAATTTCAATTATTTGCATATTTTTCCCCGCGCATTATATTTTTGGCAAAAATGAAAGAGCATTACACGAATCCCCTTTATTTATGCCAAAATTGATTAAATTTTTATATATTTATCTATGAATCAAATTATTATAACATAAAAATAAAAAATAGTCTAAAATTTCAACGAATCATTTACATAATTCTGATCTTTTAAACTACTTTTAATGCTATTTTAAAATCACTGTTTTCTTCACAATTTTAAATCATTATTCTAAATTGATTATTTAATTTTCTTCTGCAATCCGAACCGGCAGGATCAAATAGATAAAATCATTTCCTTCGGTCGGCAGTAAAACGCCGGGTCCCACCGAGGTTGTCATATCAATCATCAGTTCTTCACCTTCGATAACCCGTAATGCTTCAATTAGAAATTTGGAATTAAAGGCTATTTTTAAAGACTCGCCGCGGTTCTCAATCGGAATTACTTCAAAAACATCCCCGATTTCGGCATTGGAGGTTAAAATCAGTTGATCCTGGTTAAAATCCATTTTGATTAAATTATTTTTTCCTTCCCGGGCCAGCAGAGCTGCCCGTTCGCTACTTTCCAGTAGTAGACGACGGTTGACCTTAACCTGGGTGGCTTTTTCACCGGGGATGATCTGTTTGTAATTAATAAAATCCCCTTCCAGCAGCCTTGAAGTGAACTGGGTATTATCCATTTCAAAAAAGATCTGGTTTTTTGAAAACTTTACGATCACATCACCATTGTAACTGGCCAGCACCTTATTGATTTCAGATAAGGATTTTGAAGGAATAATCACGCTGAGGTCTTCCGCTACCGGATTTTTAATTTTTCCGGATCTGAGGGCCAACCGATAGCCATCAAGGGCAATCAAATTGATATTGTCATCATGAAGTTCTATTTTTACGCCGGTCAAAACCGGAATATTTTCATTGGTAGCCACCGAAAATAAGGTGCCTTTGATCAGTTCTTTCAAAACAGCCGCATCGATGGTAAAAATATGGTCGTCAATTACTTCCGGAAAGTCTGGGAATTCTTCGTCTGATAACCCTTTTAGCGTAAAACTTGATAACAGGCACTCTATTTTTATTTGATGATGTTCGTCACTTTCAAAGAAAATATCCGAACCAGACATTTTACGAATCAATTCACTAATGATGGAAGCAGTTAAAACGATCTCACCACCGCTTTCCACTTCAGCCGGAATCGTGACTTCGACGCCGATTTCCAAATCGGTGCTTCTTAATAATAATTTATTATCAGAGGCACTAAACAGAATACCCTCTAATATTTTCATGGTTGTTTTTGATGAAACTGCTTTTTGAGCAACGGACAACGCCGCCATTAAACTTTCTTTTGAACAATTGAATTTCATAAGTAATCGCTCCTTTTTGAATTTGAAACCGCTTTTTATATATAAATATATAGATTAAATTAATAGTAATAGTAGTAGGGGGTGTTGATACTGTTAATAACTCGGCAAATGAGTTGATAGTACAAAAAAAACCTAAAATAGCCGGGGGATAAATTGTGGATAACCTCTTCATACGTCCGGCAAAGAATGTTAGTTGTTAATTGCCGTTAATTTCCCGTTCAATTCGCAGAATCAGATTTTTAAAATCGGTGTTGGTTTCCATTTCTTCAGCTATTTTCTGACAGGCATGGATTACCGTGGAATGATCACGGCCGCCAAATTCTTCGCCAATCCGGGGCAATGACAGATCTGTTATTTCCCGGGTAATAAACATGGCTACCTGACGGGGCAGGGATATCGAGCGGGTTCTTTTTTTGGAATTCATATCTTCAACCGTAATATTGAAGTATTTAGCGGTAACTTCCTTAATATATTCACCGGTAATGACAATATCTTCTTTTTTTCTAAAGATATCTTTTAGGGCATTTTTAGCCGATTCCAAATTAATGGGCACCTTATGTAGTTTTGAATAAGCAAAGACGGTGGTTAAGGCGCCTTCTAGTTCCCGGATATTGGAATGGATACTGTCGGCGATAAAACTCAGGACCTCGTTGGGGATCTCATCACTGAAGGATTCGGCTTTTTTTCTGATGATGGCGATCCGGGTTTCAAAATTAGGAGCATAAATATCAGTAATCAGACCGCTTTCAAAACGGGAACGGAGCCGTTCTTCAAGGGTTGGTATTTCTTTAGGCGGACGGTCACTGCTGATAACGATCTGTTTATTTTCCTGGTGCAGCGTATTAAAGGTATGGAAAAATTCTTCCTGGGTTCCTTCTTTTTTAGCTAAAAATTGAATATCATCAATTAAAAGGATATCCGCACTTCGGTATTTATTGCGAAAAGAGATATTGGTTTTATTCTGAATCGCATCGATAAAGTCATTGGTAAACTTTTCGCAGGACACATAAACGACCTTTTTATGGGGTGCATAGGATAAAATGTAGTGTCCGATCGCCTGCATCAAGTGCGTTTTTCCCAAACCAACGCCGCCATAAATAAAGAGCGGATTGTATCTTTCAGATGGTGCTTCGGAAACGGCGACGCAGGCAGCGTGGGCGAAACGGTTATTTTCTCCAATTACAAAACTATCAAAGGTATACTTGGGATTCATCGAGTTATTCTGATAGTTGGATATTTTATCCTCCACATTGGTGATGGAGATCTGCGGCGAAGCGTCATTTTGCGGGATCATCGCATCTTCTTCTTTTAAAACGATTTTCACCTGACCGGTTTTTCCGGTAACCTCGGCCAGGGCATTGGTGATTAAAGGAATATGCCGACTT
>PGZS01000215.1 GCA_002841435.1 Firmicutes bacterium HGW-Firmicutes-3
GTTACCGGAAAAACCGGTCAGGTGAAAATCGTTTTAAAAGAAGAAGATGCGATGATCCCCCAAAATGACGCCTCACCACAGATCTCCATCACCAATGTAGAGGATAAAATATCAAACTATCAGAATAACTCGATGAATCCCAAGTATACCTTTGATAGTTTTGTTATTGGCGAAAACAACCGCTTCGCCCATGCTGCCTGTGTAGCCGTTTCCGAAGCGCCATCGGAACGTTACAATCCGCTCTTTATTTATGGCGGCGTTGGTTTAGGGAAAACCCACCTGATGCAGGCCATCGGTCATTATATTTTATCCTATGCCCCTCATAAAAAAGTTGTTTATGTATCCTGCGAAAAATTTACCAATGACTTTATTGATGCGATTCAGAATAAAACAAACATTTCTTTTCGTAATAAATACCGCAGCGCCGATATCCTTTTAATTGATGATATCCAATTTTTAGCTAAAAAAGAAGGTACCCAGGAAGAATTTTTCCATACCTTCAACACCCTGCATCAGGAAAACAAACAAATTGTCATCAGTAGTGACCGTCCCCCCAAAGAAATACCGACCCTTGAAGAACGGCTCCGTTCCCGATTTGAAAGCGGTTTAATCACCGATATTTATGCCCCTAATTTTGAAACCCGGATCGCCATCATCAGAAAGAAAGCCGAATCCTTCAATGATGATATCCCCAACGAGGTCCTCAGTTTTATCGCCGATAGTATTCATTCCAATATTCGGGAGCTCGAAGGCGCTTTAACTACCGTTTTTGCGTATTCAAAACTGCACAAGGTTCCCATAAATCTGGAATCGGCCAAAAATGCCTTGAAAGATATCTTTAGAAAAAAAGAAGATATTGTTATCACCGGCGAATATATTAAAGAAGTCACCGCTAAATACTTCAATATTACCGTTGAAGATATGAATTCTAAAAAACGTACCCGTTCCATTTCTTTGCCTCGCCAGGTTGCCATGTATATTACCCGCGAAATCACCGATTTGTCACTGCCCCGGATTGGCGAAGAATTCGGTGGCCGGGATCATTCAACCGTAATCCATGCGTGTCAGAAGATCGCTGAAGAAATGGATACCAATACCGATTTTAAAAACCTCATACTCCGAATTGAACGGGAAATTAATGGTAATTAACAACCCACATTCTCTGCCGGATCAATCATGAGGTTATCCACAATCTATCCCCGGATTTTTTTTGGTTTTTTTGTACTGTCAACTCATTTGTAGAGTTATTAACACTATCCACACCCCCTACTACTATTACTATTAATTTAATCTATATATTTATATATAAAAGGGGTTCTCAAATTTAAAAAGGAGCGATTATTTATGAAATTCAATTGTTCAAAAGAAAGTTTAATGGCCGCGTTGTCGGTTGCCCAAAAAGCGGTTTCATCAAAAACAACTATGAAAATATTAGAAGGTATTCTTTTCAGTGCCTCTGATAATAAATTATTATTAAGAAGTACCGACTTGGAAATTGGTGTGGAAGTCTCAATTCCGGCTGAAGTTGAACGCGGTGGAGAGATCGTTTTAACGGCGTCGATCATTAGTGAGTTGATTCGTAAAATGTCCGGTTCTGATATTTTTTTTGAAAGTGATGAACATCATCAAATAAAAATAGAGTGCCTGTTATCAAGTTTTACACTAAAAGGATTATCTGACGAAGAATTTCCGGATTTTCCGGAAGTTATTGATGACCATATTTTTACCATTGATGCGGGAGCTTTGAAAGAATTGATCAAAGGTACCTTATTTTCAGTGGCTACCAATGAAAATATTCCCGTGTTGACCGGCGTCAAAATAGAGCTTCATGAAGATAACATCAATTTGATTGCCCTTGATGGCTACAGGTTAGCCCTCAGATCCGGAAAAATCAAAAATCCGGTGGCGGAAGACCTCAGCGTCATTATTCCGTCAAAATCCTTATCTGAAATCAATAAGGTGCTGGCCAGTTACAGTGGTGATGTGGTGGTTAAATTTTCCAAAAATCAGATCTTTTTTGAAATGGATAATACCCAGTTTACCTCGCGGCTATTGGAAGGGGACTTTATCAATTACAAACAGATTATCCCCGGTGAAAAAGCTACCCAGGTTAAAGTCAACCGACGGCTGCTGCTGGAAAGCAGCGAACGAGCCGCGCTACTGGCCCGGGAAGGTAAAAATAATTTAATCAAAATGGATTTTAACCAGGATCAGCTGATTTTAACATCCAATGCTGAAATCGGCGATGTTTTTGAAGTGATTCCGATTGAAAACCGCGGTGAGTCTTTAAAAATAGCCTTTAACTCCAAATTTTTGATTGAAGCATTGCGGGTGATTGAAGGGGAAGAATTGATGATTGATATGACTACCTCCGTTGGCCCGGGCGTTTTGCTTCCCATCGAAGGAGATGATTTTATTTATTTAATCCTGCCAGTTCGGATTGCTGAAGAAAACTAAATTGTGAATTTAAGATAGTGATTTAATAAGAGAATTAAAAGTAGTTTAAGAGATCAGAATTATGCAAATGATTCATTGAAATTTTAGACTATTTTTTATTTTTATGTTATAATAGATTGGTTAGAAGATAAACATATAAAAATTTAATCAATTTTGGCATAAATAAAGGGGATTCGTGTAATGCTCTTTCATTTTTGTCAAAAATATAATGCGTGGGGAAAAATATGCAAATAATTGAAATTAACACGGAGTTCATAAAAATCGATCAACTGATAAAATATGCCGGTATTGTCGGTAATGGCAGTGATGTCAAATTGATGATTTTAGAAGGTTTGATTCGCGTAAATGGGGAGTTGTGTACCCAGCGAAATAAAAAAATAAGAGATGGTGATCTGGTAGAAATAAAAGATTATGATACCCTGCAAGTAAAAGGGATCGGGGAACCATGTTTATCGAAGAATTAAAACTCATTCATTATCGAAATTATGAAAATGAATGTATCAGTCCCCAAAGAGGAATAAATATTATCATGGGCGAAAATGCCCAGGGAAAAACAAATCTTATTGAAGCTATGTTTTTTTTATCCCGAGGTTACAGTCATCGTGCTTCAAATGTGGCAGAACTTGCC
>PGZS01000216.1 GCA_002841435.1 Firmicutes bacterium HGW-Firmicutes-3
TATACAAATTTGTGTAAGGAATAAATTTTGAAGCAACGTTATAATCAAACTTTTTATCCGGATTATAATAGGCTTTATTTAAAAACAGAATGACACTTTCATCCTCTTCTTTAATGTATTGATGCCAACCGAACCAACCGGTCTCTAAAGGGCTTCTTCCTGATAAAACCGCAGTTGTAGCGGCTACTGTCGTGGAAGGAAATACAGAAGTGATTGTCGTTTGAAGGTGTTTTCTAAGCATTGATTTTTCGGGTAAATGCTTGACGATAGCGTCAACTCCAAGACCATCAATTAGCAACAAAACAACATTTCGATAATTTTTAGCCAAGACATGATCAAGAACTCTCAAAGTAGGATGCCAAGTTTTGGCTCCATAATATTTAAGAATTGAATTGGATACATTGAGAATCGAGTTCTCGTAATTTGGGAATACAATTGGATTCATAAAAATCACCACCGGTACTATTATATCAAAAACAAATGAATATTATGCACTTACTGATTTTATTTTTGGTAAAAAACGTACTTTTGTATATAAATAATAACCAACAAAAACAATTAATATATTACTTATAAGCATTGCATACCATACTCCAAGCGGACCAAGATTTGTTAAATACTTGAATGCTAAAACCATCGGAATTCTTAGCACCCATAATCGGATGAGCGCCATAAGGAAAGAATATTTCGTATCGCCAGAACCTTGAAAAGCCGATAAATAAGTTTGGAAAATTCCCATTAATGGTAATCCCAGATGGAGAAATAATGTATACTCAGCGGCGTACTTAATCGTTTCTAAGTCAGTGTTATTAAAAATACTAACCAAAGTCATTCTAAAAGGGATAATCAATAATGCCCCAACCGTCATCAATGAAACGGCGATGGTCATACAGGTTCTAAAAGCCGCTTTCGCACGCGGTATATTGTTAGCTCCGACATTTTGAGCAATATAAATTGCTAAGATTGAAGAGACCGCAGATACAGGGAACATTACTAGTGAATTGATACGATTTCCAATGTAATATGCCGCAGATACAGCTGGCCCATAGGCTAATATAAAGGTATTGATAATGACAAAACCAAACGCTTGGAGTGCTTGCCCGGTAGAAGCCGGAATTGCAACTTTCAATACATGTTTTATGATTGAAAAATCAATCATATCTTTTTTTATACTAACTTTAATTCCGTTTTTTGGATAAATAAAAAGATAAATAATTATAGGTACCATCGACATATTTCCAATAACTGTCGATAACGCCGCACCATATACGCCCATATGTAAGATTGATACCATCCACCAAGTTAATACAATGTTCACAAGAATCGATATTGCACTCACAATGACTGGTGTTGTTGTATCACCAGTTGATTGTCTTACTGCTTGGAATCCAAAAGATAAAAATAAAAATGGCATTTCAAAACTTCGAGTTCTTAAATAAGTGATAGAATATTGTAAAGTTAATCCTTCTGCCCCCATTAATTTCATTAATATGGGCGTCAATAAATAAAGAATGATATTGAATATGACACCGAGTAAAAATGACATAACAACAACATTACTGGCATAACGCTTTGATCCGACAGGGTCTTTTTTCCCAACATATTGTCCAATTAAAGCATTTCCGGCAACACTTAATCCAATACCAAATGATATAAAAATAAAATAGACGGACCAAGTAATTCCTACCGCACTTTGAGCATATGTAGCAAAAGCAACACCTAGATTGTCTATCCCTTGTATTTGTCCTAAAAAGAAACCATCAACGACATCGTGAAGCGTTTTTAATATATTGACCAAGAATACTGGAATAGCAAGCATGAGCATGCCTTTCCATATCGGTGTTTGATTTAAAATCATATCTCGTTTTTTCTCAAGATTTTGAGCCAACTCATGCACCTTCTTTCAGAAAAGAAAAGCGCACCTTTAAGTGCGCAATTCTAGATCTAGCCACAGTAAATGGTGCCGAAAGCAGGACTTGAACCCGCAACCTACTGATTACAAGTCAGTTGCTCTACCAGTTGAGCTATTTCGGCATGGTGGAGGTTGACGGGATCGAACCGCCGACCCTCTGCTTGTAAGGCAGATGCTCTCCCGGCTGAGCTAAACCTCCATGGTGACTCGTACGGGATTCGAACCCGTGAATGCATGCGTGAAAGGCATGTGAGTTAACCGTTTCTCCAACGAGCCCTGTGACATTAAATTTTCATAGCACTACAATTTTACTATTCATTAAAATGAAAGTCAAGAAAAAGTTTTTAAACAAATCAAATCAAAAATAAGTATATCCACTTATTAACAAATCAATCAAAAAAACTCTTAATAAAATTGAAAGTGATATTTGAATAACCGCACCTATGATTGCGCCAACAAGTGCATATTTTCCATCTTTAATCCGTTCATAACGCCATACAAGGTATAAAACGACTCCAGCGATAGGAACAAAAAATCCAAGTAAACCCCATAATGGGTTATTTGTGTCTTGATTTCCCATAATTTCCCTCAAATCATAAACCTTCACGATTTTTTACTTCATAATAATAAATGGCCGCAACCGTTCCATAAGGAGAATACTTCTTTTTTAATCGTTCGTAACGTAACTTACTAAACGTTTTATAACCTTGTACTTTCATTACGGCTTTTTTTAGTGCTAAATCATCAAATGCAAAGATATCTAACCGGCCTAGTGAAAACATTGCGAGCATTTCAGCAGTCCATCTTCCGATCCCTTTTACAGTAATAAGTCTTTGAATCACTTCTTCGTCATCTAAAGAATCAAAATCATCAATCACTAATTCGTTTTCACGAACTTTATAAGCAAATTCTTTTATATACTTAATTTTCGGATAAGAAAGACCACAGGCTCTGAGTTCATCATCATGATGGGACATAATCGTATATGGTTCAAACGAGCCAATTAAATCCCTGAATCTTTTTTCAATGGTCGAAGCTGCCTTTAATGAAAGTTGTTGACTAATAATGCTAGAAACAACCGTCTCAAATATATTTGGGTTTCGATTAACTTCAACAAAACCGAATTGATCGATGTAAGCTCCTAGTTTTGGATCACGTTTTATT
>PGZS01000015.1:0-45327 GCA_002841435.1 Firmicutes bacterium HGW-Firmicutes-3
AAATACATATACGGCGGAGTGGCTCAGATGGCTAGAGCATTCGGTTCATACCCGGAGGGTCATCGGTTCGAATCCGATCTCCGCTACTAAAAAGATCTCATATGAGGTCTTTTTTTGTAATGTAAAAAAGTACGGCTTTCCTTTTTTATCTTTAGGAAAGTCCAACTATAGTAAAGGGCCAATGATCCTTTCTCCCGTGAATGATTTGCATGCAAAAGGTAACAATGTCGCTTTGTTAGTTGTCATAATGTTTAAAAATGACACGAAAGTACTATGCAATGCATCCTTTAGGACAGGTTGTAAGTAAATGGGTACAATGCACTTGTTTAAAGAAATTCATGAGGTTATACTAATGTTAAGTGGTCAATAATACCTGTTGACATAAAGTATGGCGATAGATTAATGACTTAATTTAGTGTGTTCAAGTGTTGAAGAGTTACCATGCTACAACCTACAACTTGTTTTGACAGTAAATACACTAAGAATTAGGGCTGATGAGGAGTCCTAAAATGCACTGGGGGGCCATATATGACATTATTGATTTTAGAGGATGAACAGGAGATAAGTGAGCAAATTAAAGAAGCGGTATGTATTAAGAAACTTTTCGATTATGTTCTTAAGGCGACTACTATTAAAGAAGCTTTAAATATGTCAAAAAAGAATGAAGTTAGTATATTTATCGTTGATTTATTATTGCCGGATGGGAATGGCTATGAGTTTATTGAAGCCATTAGAGAATTACCGCAGTATGAATTGGCTTGGGTTGTCATAGTCACAGGCATTAAAGAGCCAACAGAGAATATCTTGGACGCATATAACAATTCTAAGTGCAACCGATATATTCGAAAACCATTCTCTATGAATTACCTAACGGATATGTTGGAAGAACTCATATACAAAAAAGTAATTGTTCAAGATCAGCTAACCAAGTTGAAGATAAGACGTAAGTCAAGGGACTATTTCTTTGACCATAGTGAGATTGTCTATATCGAGACTGTAGACAAGGTTGCCTATATTTATACTAAAAGAGAGAGGCATCCAATAGGTCGAGTCACGCTTTGTGAACTTGAAGAACAATTACCGAAAGAACAATTTATTCGTGTTCATCGAAGTTACATTGTTAATTTGTTATTTATTGATTATGTGAACAAGAACAACAGTCAAAGTATGATCAAAATTAAACATTATGAAAACATGATTCCGATTGGTCGTACCTACAAGGAAAACTATAATTTATTTCTGTAGTTAATACTACATTTCTAAGAAGCTTTGATAGTGAGAGAGTTGATGTTATAAAAAAATAAGTGCCATAGGGCACTTGTTTTTTTGTGTTTCTCTAGCAAAGTCATTCTTTATATTTACAACCTTCCTATATTGACGGAATTATATCAAATAGGTTAAGATTGTAGATGAAGTGAGATGTGTGCGTTAAATGACAAGAATGTTTAATCTATGAAGGGATAAACTATGAAAGTATTATACGATTATCAAATATTTAGGACACAACGCTATGGTGGCATATCCAGATATTTCACCAATTTAATTCAATGTTCAGAAAAAGAAAATGTAGTTGTACCGGTATTTCATTCGAAAAATTATTATTTCAATAAGTTATATGATAATTTTGATCATAAATATGAAAGCATGCTAGTTGAAAAAGTCAATAATTGGATTTCGAAGTATTTGACAAGACGGACCTTGCGTAAGGACCAAGTAGATATCTTCCATCCAACGAATTATGATAGCTATTTTTTAAGATACCTGAAAAATGAAAAAGTTGTCATTACAGTCCATGACTTAGGAAGAGAATTGTTTCCTCAATATTACGGGAATAATGATACCACTCTTGAAGAAAAAAAGAAGCTAATATCAGCTGCTAACCATATAATTGCAGTTTCTAATAATACAAAAGAAGACTTAATTCGTTTTTATCATATTGATCCTGATAAGATTACGGTTGTCTACCATGGATTACCTTTACGATTTGGAAAGGTGAATATTACCTTAAGAGGACTTCCCGAACGTTATATTTTGTTTGTGGGCCAGAGAACAGATAATAAAAACTTCAAGTTGTTTTTGGAAGCGATGTCAATTGTGTTATTAGAAGATGAAACATTGAATCTGTTATGTGTTGGAGGCGGTGAGTTCACAGAACATGAGCGCAAAGAGATTGCTAGGCTGGGTATCAATAAACAAGTCGGACAACGTAATTTGAATGATGAGGTACTGGCTGCTTGTTATCGACAAGCCTTAGCCTTTGTCTATCCTTCTATATATGAAGGTTTTGGGATACCGATATTAGAGGCATTCACCATGAAATGTCCGACCATATTAAGTGACATTGGCAGTTTTAGAGAAGTCGCACAAGAGGCCGGTATCTATTTCAATCCGAATGATATATCTATGATTAAAGCGCAAATTAAATGGGTACTTGATCCGGACAATAAAAATAAAATTGAAGAAAAAATTAAGCAAGGGACTCATATCGCTCATAGCTTTACCCTAGACAATACTTATGAAAAGACATATGAAGTATATGAAGCGGTAATAATGGAAAAGTAATAGAATAATATGTCATGACATATCTTGTTTTATTCTTGATTTCGTTGTATGATGGTGGAACAATACTCGATTATTAGAAATGAGGCATAAAATGAAGCTATTAAACTATATTTTAATTAATAAAGAAGCAAGGCTCTTTGATACAAAGGAGTTCTTGTTAAAGGCTTTTGTGGCGGTTTTGATAGGGTCTTTTGTGGGAGAAAGCATTCCATATGTTTCTAAAGATATGATTTCAGTGCTCTTTGGCATGATGTTGACTTTAGAACCTGTTAATTTGACCGGTATTCGAAGTGGTTTTAAACAAGTCGAAGCGTCCGTTATCGGTGCGCTAATAACAGGTATAATCTTGTCAATCCTAGGTTATAATCCATGGTCGGCCGCCCTTTCTGTAACGGTCACCCTGTATGTTAGCTTGTTAATTAATTGGCGCCAGTTTTCAGTAGTTGCTGTTTTTACATCCATCTACATGGCCCAGTATGTACAACTTGATTTCCTAGGCAATCCTAGTGAGGTTGAGACATTTAAACTTAGAATTACAGCTTTGATAACAGGTGTTGCTATAGCCATGTTTGTGAATTTGTTGTTTTCTTTTATGGGTTATAAACACATGATGGAAAAAAGAGTCTTTCATTTATTGGAACAGATTAGTAAAAAAACAAATGCCATATATCAAATGTTAAGTCTTCATAACTATGAGGATGCCCATAAAATCATGAAAGATTATGGAGATTTATTTAATAATCTCAACTGGATTAACGGAACGATTATGGATTACCAGAAAGATTATTTTACCTTTAAAAATGAACAAAAAAGTGTTAAGCTTGAGAAAATCATAAAGATGACTGCATTACTTAGAGAAATGTCTCACATTACATATGACATATGTTTTAGATTGTCCAAAGGGGATCATGGGTACAAGGAGCCGGAATTTGTAGAATGTTTTGAGCATATCCTGCATCGCATGGATCAGCTTCTGGAAAAACTGGACTGTATTATCCATAATAGAGATGTTACCAGCGTTATAGTGGTGGGGTCAAGAGACAAATCCCATGAAACCCTAAAACTATTAAATGAGAATATTGAGCATATGGATCATTTGCTGACCCATTATTTGTAGATAGATATTTTTGATTCAGTTATAATATGCATAATAATAAAAAGGAGTAAATATTATGAGAATTGGTATGGGATATGATGTACACAAATTGGTTTTAGGTAGAGAACTAATCATTGGTGGCGTGAACATTCCCCATACCCATGGACTCCTAGGACACAGCGATGCAGATGTATTAACCCATGCTATTATGGATAGTTTACTTGGTGCCATGGCTTTAGGTGACATTGGCAAGCACTTTCCGGATACGGATAAAAACTATAAAGGTGCGGATAGTATCAAGCTACTAGAAGCGGTTAGGGGCATTATGACGTCTCATGGCTATGAGGTTGTAAATCTAGATGCCACCATTGTTGCACAAGCCCCTAAAATGGCACCTTATATTGAGGCTATGCGAGAGATTATAGGAAAAACCCTTAATACAAATATAGACAGTATCAATATAAAAGCAACAACAGAAGAAGGACTCGGCTTTACTGGAGAAGAAAAAGGCATCAGTGCTCAATCCATCTGTTTGTTGATGAAAAATGCATGACCAAAGGATTAGGCTTACAGATTGGAGAACATCATGATATTAAAACCACTAGCCATTGAAGATCAGGAAATATTAACACCCTATATTGACAAACGTTCCATCCCAAATTGTGAATACTGTTTTGCTACTCTATATTTGTGGAACAAAAGATACAACATACGCTATGCCAAATTTGAGCATTATATATTGTTGATTGAAGAATTTGAAGGCAAGACCTATGCAATTATGCCACTATGTGAAGAAAGCTATTTTAAAGAAGCCACAGAAACTTTAATTCATTATTTTCATAGCTTAAGCTTACCAGTTGAGATTCTGGTAACCGATGAGATCTATAAGAATTTTATTGAAGAAAACTATAAAGATCAATTTGAGATCACCACAAATAGAGACCAATATGATTATCTCTATGACGCAGAGGCCCTTAGGACACTTAAAGGTAAGAAACTTAGCAAAAAAAGAAATCATCTTAATAGCTTCAAAAAGGAATATGAAGGCAGATGGCGGTATGAAGAGATTTATAGTGACAAAAACCGTGAAATTTGTGAATTTGTAAACGGTTGGGCAGATGACAAAGATGAGGATGCGGGTATGCTTGCAGATGAACTCGTTGGTGTCTGCAAGGCCATAGAACAAATGGAAAAGCTAGATGTCAAGGTAGGTGCAATATACATTGACGATGAACTAAAAGCGGTGACCATTGGCTCAATAATGAATCATGATAAAGAAGCAGTGATACATATTGAAAAGGCAGATCCGGAAGTACGGGGCCTTTATCAAGCCATTAATCAGGAGTTCTTAATTCATGCTTATCCGAAGGTTGAACTTGTTAATCGGGAAGATGACTTAGGACTTGAAGGGCTTAGAAAATCTAAGTTAAGCTATTATCCTATCGACCTTATAAAAAAATATAATATCTTAGAAAAAGACAATACTATTTAGTTATTGGAGGCATTATGATTAGAAGGTTGAACGAAAGTGATAAAGATAAAGCCATAAAATTATGGCAAGAAATATTTATTGAAGATGGGCCATCTTTGGTGGCCTATTATTTTGATACGCATATTGAGATTAACCAAGTAGTAGGGTATATGGAAGGCGATGACCTTTTAGCGATGGCCCATCTAAACCCCTATCAGTTGATGTGGCAAGGGTGTCTTTATAATATCAATTATGTGGTGGGTGTGGCTACAAAGCAATCTCATAGACGGCAAGGTTTAATGAAAAAAATGATGGTATGGGTACTAAGAGAACAGTATGATGCAGGAGATGTCTTTTCGGTTTTAATGCCTATAGACTCAAGATTATATGATCAATTTGGTTTTGGTTTTATACAGGATGTTGTGCTCTACAAGTTTAGTTATCAGAACCTGAACCGAAAAGTGAGAACAGTACCAAGTGAAGAGATTAACGTTGATACAAGCATTTGGTTGTTACCCATCTACAACAATTATAAGAAGACTTTAACATTATCTCAAAACAGAGGTATGCGAGATTTTGAACATCTATTAAAAGAAGTGCATTCTGAGAATGGTCATGTGGTCGTTGTGCCCGATGGCTATGTTGTTTATTATGATTTTGAGGCTATTTTTGTTAGAGAATGTATTTATACATCGGATGAAGGTCTAATGAACATCTTGGATTATATGGGTAGTATTGCAGGAGAAAAATCGATTCAGTGGCAGATGCCAAAAACTAATCCACTAAAACATCTGATTCCCCACATGAAGGAACATGAAAGATTAGAAAAACCTTTTATGATGGCCCGTATACTTCATGTGGAATCGCTTTTTGAAGCTATGGCGGATCTTTTAGGCACATGTACCATCAAGGTTATTGATGATCAGATTCTAGAGAACAACCATACCTATAAAATAGACGGTCAAGTAAGTATAACCCATGAAGCACCGGACATTACACTGGATATCGAGTCTTTAGCTCAGTGGCTATTTGGCTATGACACTTTAGAGTCTATTGCCGGTATTCGTCCAAGAGTCACGATACATCAGCATCATTTGTTATATCCCCAGTATCCAATCCAGAATTATTTTACTGCTTTGATTTAAGGTGTTTTTTTCCAAGTTGGAAAAACAAGAGGGTCTTCTGCCATGAATTTCCATGGATTTAGATTAACACCGCTTTTTGATACAGCAAAGTGCAAATGTGGACCGGTTGAAAAACCGGTTGTACCGACTTCGCCGATAATATCTCCTTTTTTAACCTCTTGACCATCCTCCACATAGATTTTATGCATGTGTACGTAGGTTGTAAACAGACCTAAACCATGGTCTAAGACAACCACATTACCGGATATGATGAGGTCAGAAGAGAAGGTGACAATACCATTGTGAGCCGCTTTTATGGGCGTGCCTTGAGGTGCTGCTATATCGATGGCGGTATGTCTAGAGCTTTCCGTTCCCTTATTAACATATCGAATGACGGAGTATTCTGTGGATATGCGACCTTCTACAGGTTGGACAAATGGGCTATCCCATAATTTTTCTCCAACTGAATGGGCTTTTGCATTTTTAAATTTTTCGGCGTCTTTTTTGGCATTTTCATCGGATCTAAGTGAAGCAGTAGAGGCGTTAACAGTTAGTTGCTGGGTTTCGAATATTTTCTCGGTTATTTGGTATTCAATGGCTTTAATTAGCTTGTTGGTGGATGCATCATATAAGCTTAAGTTATAGGTGCCGGGTTTTGTTCTGCTGTCGATGGGCACCAATGCAACCAGTTCATCTTCATGATGAAAAATCCCAATGGTATTCTTAAATATAGGCGTTTCGATTCTATAATCAAGACCAAAAGGTTGCTCAATGAGAACCCCAATACTATCTCCCGGCTCAAAAGTTGTTTTATTGAGATGTAAGGATTCTTCAAGACGAAGGTCCAGACCGAAAGAATAGTTGATCTTGCCTGTATAATCTAGAGTAGTATCATCCCATATAGCCATTAGGGTATAAGTATAACGACCGGATTTTCTTGGCACAGGTAAACGACTCATGTCATCAATAATATGGGTAGTCTCTTCTCTTCCGTTGTCAATGGCCAGAATTATCTGATTCGGTGACCTATGATCAAACTCTAGTGAAATATCAATAGCATCGGTTTGGGTATAATAGGTTTCATGATGTGTTGTCTGGTCTTTGATGTTATAGGTCACATTATCTGTTGGATGTAGTTTCCAATCTTGATTGTAAGCATAGTCAACAATAGTATCGTTAATGACAAGTTGAGGCATTGAAGGCATCAAATAGGAAAAATGATTACGAATAGGTAATTTATTCAGATAGGTTTCAACCCATTCAAAGGGAATCTCATAAGTACCATTGATGTTTTGTGCCCGAGCTTCTCTATTTGTAAGGTCGAAACTCAAATCAAATTGCATGATGCCCCGAATGGTGTCCAAATCCAGTAGATAGACGAGATCAGGCTTGATACTCTGTGCTTTCACAGGTGCATCCAGTAGATGGGTATATAGGTCTAATAAACCATCTTCACGGGTTAGGGTATCAACGGGTACAAGATTTTCGTCTGATTCAGGAAAATAGACGGTTGCTTGGACCAGATCATCTAATGTAAGAGCCGGACTACAGCCTGTTATGATTGACAAGAAGAATATTAAAATGAGTGGATGAATTATTTTCACGGTTTGTTGCCTCCAATATATACATTATATTAAAACCTTGTAAGACGGATGTGTAGTATGGTGTCAACTAAATCCATATAATCTCTCAAATAAGGTTGTGTCTTTAACATTATAGCCTGTAAGCGTGAAATAGTAAACCGGTGAACGGTTGTTGCCATGAACTTTTCATTCAAAAATCGGATTGTGAGCCCTAGTATCCTATGTTATAATGATGAAAGCATGACGTTAAGCCCTTGATTAGCAAGGTATATTAAGCTCAGTGGACATTGATGATGAATGTCGAGCATAAAGATGGAGTGAGATGATGAGTAAAATTCGAACAAGATTTGCACCGAGTCCGACAGGAAGGATGCATGTTGGTAATCTAAGAACCGCTTTGTATGCTTACCTCATAGCAAAACATGAAGGTGGCGACTTCCTTCTTAGAATCGAAGATACAGACCAAGAGAGACTGGTCGAAGGTGCCATAGAAATCATCAATAGAACCATGGCGGGTACGGGATTGATTCATGATGAGGGTCCGGATAAAGACGGCGGTTTTGGTCCTTATATTCAGAGTGAACGTGTGATGGCAGGTATTTACAAAGAACATGCAATGGAGCTTCTTGACAAAGGAGAAGCTTACTACTGCTTCTGTGACAAAGAAAGATTGGAACAACTTAGAAAAACATCTGAAGAGAATAAAGTAAATATCAAATACGATAAACATTGTTTGGACTTAACCATGGATGAGATTGCAGAAAAATTAGATGCAGGCATTCCCTATGTCATTAGGCAAAACAATCCGACCAAAGGTAAAACAATCTTCAAGGATGTTATTTATGGAGAGATTGCAGTAGATAATATAGAGTTGGATGATATGGTACTAATGAAATCGGATGGTTATCCAACTTACAATTTTGCCAATGTGGTAGATGACCATCTTATGGAAATCACCCATGTGGTTAGAGGCAACGAATACCTATCTTCTTCGCCGAAATACAACCGACTGTATGAAGCCTTTGGATGGGATGTACCGACCTATGTCCACGTGCCTTTGATTACAGATGAAAACCATAAAAAATTATCCAAGCGTAGTGGTCATTCATCTTATGAAGATCTGATTGAAGAAGGTTTTCTAAAGGATGCTATCGTTAATTTCATAGCACTTCTAGGCTGGTCACCTACGGACAATAGAGAAATATTTACGTTGGAAGAATTAGTAGGGGCCTTTGATTATAAACATATTAATAAAGCGCCCGCAGTATTTGATATGAAAAAATTCACATGGATGAATGGTGAATATATCAAAAATATGGATGAAGCAACATTTTTATCCTATGCCATGACAGAAATCGACAAAGTTCTATCTGGTGAACATCTGGATAAGAAAACCATAGCCTTGTTGACACAACCTAGAATCGAGAAGTTTAATGAGATTCCGGATATGATTGATTTCTTTGAAAAAGTGTCAGATTATGATATAGATATGTACAATCACAAGCGTATGAAAACAAGTCCTCAAACGGCTTTAGAGGATTTGCCTTTACTATTACCAGTACTGGAAGCACACGAAACATGGACGATTGAGAGCCTTCATGACTTGGTCATGGCCTATGTTGAAGAAAAAGATATGAAAAACGGACGGATTCTATGGCCTCTTAGAACCATTTTATCAGGAAAAGAATCCACACCGGGAGGCGCCTTTGACATTGCTGCGATTTTAGGAAAAGAAGAGTCTTTGAAACGCATTAAAACCGGTCTTGAAAAATTGGAAAATGATTTAAACAACATTTAGTAGAGGTCTTTGAAATAAGAGGTGAAGACTATGATTCGTTTATTGGTTAATCGACGAAGCATTAGAAAGTACAAAACCCAAAAAATAGAATGTGAGAAAGTGGATAAAGTCCTTACGGCTGCATTACTTGCACCCAGTTCTAGAGGCAGAAAACCTTGGGGTTTTCTGGTGGTGGATGATGAAGATTTGCTTAAAGAATTATCACAAGCTAAGGAGCACGGTTCCCAGTTTATCAGTAAGGCACCGATGGTCATCGTGGTCATAGGCGATACAACAATAAGTGATATGTGTGTTGAAGATTGTTCCATAGCGGCTACCTATATTCAACTTGAGGCAGAGCGCCTTGGACTAGGCAGTTGTTGGGTTCAAATCAGAGAAAGGTCTACTGAGAAAGGTACCTCTTCAGAAAATTATGTGAAGGCACTTTTATCCATACCGAATCAATTTATGGTTGAGGCAATATTAGCCATCGGTTATCCGGATGAGGAAAAAGTGCCCCATGACTTAGATGATCTTGATGTTCATAAAGTACATTACAACAAGTACAAAATCATGTATCCAGGTCATTACTAGAATGAAGATACAGAATAGACAATGGGCAACACTATTAGAAGATGAATTTGAAAAAGCTTATTACAAGAAAATGTGGTCAATACTTGAAGATGCCTATAATCATGAAACAATATATCCACCAAAATCACAAGTTTTTTCGGCTTTTGAGACGACAGATTACGACCAAGTTAAAGTGGTCATACTTGGCCAAGATCCATATCACGGACAGGGGCAAGCCCATGGGCTGTGTTTTTCGGTTATGCCGGATAAAAAGCTACCACCCTCACTCAAGAATATCTATAAGGAACTGGCATTGGATCTAGGTATTCCAATACCAGATCATGGGTATCTCATTGACTGGGCTAAGCAGGGGATTCTGATGATAAACGCCATATGTACAGTTAGAGCCGGTGTACCTTCATCTCATAAGTATCTAGGTTGGGAAAGCTTTACAGATCGGGTCATAGAGTTGTTAAACGAACGGGATGAAGGCATGGTTTTTGTTTTGTGGGGCAATTATGCCATAAAAAAAGAGGCCTTGATTACGAATCCAAGACATCGAGTTGTCAAAAGCCCCCATCCATCCCCTTTTTCTGCAAGGACAGGTTTTTTTGGTAGCCGACCTTTTAGTAGCATAAATAACCATCTCATGGAGATGGGTTATACGGCTGTGGATTGGACAATCAAACCCTACGCACAACAGATGAAATTAGACTTATAGGTTAATAAATTAAATTATAAAGTACCCAAGTACCATATGAATAATCCCAACATGAAACCTAGGGATATGAACATGGTAACCACTAAGGATATGCGGACACGGTCCACTTTTCTCTTTAGACGTTGTGCGTTGGCTAATAAGGATATCAAGATGAAAAGAAATGTACAGATAGATAATATAAACGTACCCATCAGAACATCTTGGTTCCAAGTGCTAGCCGAAACTTTATTATAATGTATGTCTAAAATTGAGTAAATCTGGGGTCTTGCCTGATCAAACATTATAACAATGGCACCGACCATAAGCCATGCCAATATGGATGCAGTTTTTATCCATTTCATCAAAAAATCAGGTCCTTCCCTATGATCTGTGATGTGTTTATCGTCTGGCCAATAGTTCATAAAATCATCTCCTAATAGAAAAACGCATTATTCTTACTCTACCTATAGTATCGACCAAAACAGAATAAAATATTAGCATTTTAAAAAGAATGACCTATAAAATCCGTATTAATCAAGAGCAAAGTATTGACGTAATCAAAACTTTGTGATAATCTTTACCCGTAACTTAATTAAATAGAACGCTAGGGGAGCCGGAAGTGCCGGCTGAGAGAAAGACCGATTGTCTTTGACCCTTGACCTGATTCGGATCATGCCGACGTAGGAAAGCTTAAGTCAAATATAAGGCTATTATACAGGTGAAAATTGTATAATAGCTTTTTCTTTTTTCAAAGATTTCTGAGTGTTTATAAAACTGCATATACCGAATCATCTAATCATTCATAAGATGGAGGTTGTGATGAACAAATTAAATGGTAACAGATCTTTAAAGCTATCGATTTCAGGCATGCTTATCGCACTTGGCGTTATACTGAGTACGTTTTATATTCCTTTTGGTGTAGCAAAGTGCTTTCCGATTCAACATTTTATTAATGTCATCGGTGCTGTTTTGCTCGGACCGGTTTATGCAGTCATCAATGCATTTTTGATTTCATTGATACGCAATATGCTGGGAATGGGTTCTTTGTTAGCTTTTCCTGGAAGTATGATAGGTGCCGCTTTGGCAGGCCTTCTATACCAACGGTTTTCAGGTCAACAATTTATAGGTCATCGTATGGCTTGTTTGGGTGAAGTCGTGGGAACGGGAGTCGTTGGAGGAATCATTGCTGCACTCATGGCAAGCTATCTGATGGGCAACCGGGTCGGTCTTCTTTTCTTTATAATACCTTTTGGCATCAGTTCTTTGATCGGGAGCATTTTTTCACTGATTATTTTTGAGGCCACTGATGTGATAAAAAGGCTGAGAAGGTGGACGGAAAAAATATGAAAAATGTATTAACGATTGCCGGTTCTGATTCCTCCGGTGGCGCTGGTATACAAGGGGATATCAAAACCATAGCCTCCTATGGCTATCATGCTTTAACCGCCATAACAGCCATTACAGCTCAAAATACGCAAAGAATCCATTACATTCAACCCATCCATGTACATGACCAATTGGCTGTCATGGATAAAGATTTTGAGATATCAGCCATCAAGATAGGAATGCTCTATACGGTAGAGAACATCCAATCGGTATTAAAATGGCTTGACGAACGAAAGTGTCCTATTGTCTTAGATCCATTGATGTGTGCTTCAACAGGAAGACAGCTCATTCAAGAGGAGGCAATAAAAGAATTAAATAGGCTTTTTAGCAAAGTCTCTCTGATAACACCCAATCTTTTTGAAGCTGAAAGGTTAACAGGTATTCAGATTAAGAAGGGCATAGATATGGAAATGAGTTGTAAAAAGCTCTATCAAATGTATCAAACACCGGTTTTAATAAAAGGCGGTCATTTTATATGGGAAAATCAGGCCATTGATTATTTTTATGATGGCAATAAGATGATGATGTATAAAGAGGAGCGGTTGGAGAGTAATTGCACACATGGTACAGGATGTTGTCTTTCTTCAGCTATTGCCTGTGAGTTAACGTCCGGTAAAACAGTAGATCAGGCAATATTAGGGGCAAAAAAAACAGTCACAAAGGCCATAAGGAATGGCTATTTTGTAGGTCAAGGTGAGGGGGTTGTTCATGTACTTGGAATCTAAAAGACCGATTATACATTTTTTGACCAATTATGTCACCATGCAGGATGTGGCAAATATGTGTTTAGCATCCGGTGGGCGACCCATCATGTCCGATGCCACAAAAGAGTTTGAAGAGATCATCCCAAAAGTGGATGGTGTTGTTATTAATATCGGAACGGCAGATGCATCACGATTTGAGAAAATGGATCATGCTCACCGTATCGCAATGGAATATAATAAAATCCTACTACTCGACCCTGTAGGGTGTAGTGCAAGTCTGTTTCGACTTAATCACTGTATCAAAGCATTGAAAACCGGTGGCATATCTATTTTAAAATGTAATACCCAAGAGGCAAAAGCTTTGATCAATGAAGAAATCAGTCCAATATTTTACGGTGTGGACAGTCAAACGGTTAATGGTGAACAACATAATGATTTGGTACTGAATCTGTGGAAAAAGTACAGGGTCTATAACTTGGAAATAATTGTAATTATAACCGGTGCTACGGATTATGTGGCTTCATCAAAAGGTATATGGGAGGTTACAGGTGGCAGTGTTTTACAAGAACGCATTTCTGGTACAGGTTGTATGTTAAACAGTTTGATTATAACGCGTGTATGTGGGTCAAATCTGGACCGACATGAAGTCATACTAAAGGCTCTTGAATGCATGAATCGAAGCAGCCAGTCAGCGGCTCAAGGGATACGAAATCAACAGCGTATAGGCTTATACAAGCAACATCTGTTAGATGAGGTGGCCAAAAGAAATGCACCGATCTACCTGATTACCCAAGAGTCTGTAGATGAACAGGCATTTTTATATTCATGTTTGCCAAAGACTGAATTAGCCCTACAATCCGGTGTAGGGTATCTTCAGTACCGTGTGAAACATAAAACATGGGAAGAAAAATTAAAAGAAAGTCGACAGCTACAAGCATTAGCCAGAAAATATGGTACGACATTCATTATTAATGATGATGTTAAGCTAGCAAAGGAGATTGGGGCAGATGGGGTTCATTTAGGCATACATGACACCTCGATTCGAGAAACCAGGCTTGAACTGGGTCAGAATGCAGTTATCGGAGCAACGGCCAAAACCATAGAGCAGGCCCACTGTGCAGAAGAAAAAGGCGCGAATTATCTTGGTGTTGGCGCACTCTTTTCTTCGCCTACGAAGAAAGACGCTATCTCAATGGATTTGGCAACACTTCAGTCAATCTATGATCATGTATCTTTGCCTCTATATGGTATCGGTGGAATCACGCCCAATCTTTTGACACAAGTGCATACCCGGTATCTGGATGGTGTCGCCATGGTTTCAACCATATATCAAGAAAAAAATGAAAATATTGCAAAAAGAATCCATCAAATAAAAAATAAATTCTAGGGGAAAAACGATGCAAACTTATACAACACAAATGAATGCAGCAAAGCAAGGTATTATCACGGATATTATGAAAATTGTTGCCAAGAAAGAGAATATGGATGTCGAGCTACTAAGAGAAAAAGTTGCAAAAGGAACCGTTGCTATTCCGGCCAATCATAACCATTTGTCCATTGATCCTGAAGGTGTCGGTGAAGGACTAAGGACAAAAATGAATGTGAACTTAGGGATATCAAAGGATTGTAATGATCCGGAAATGGAACTTGAGAAAGTTCGTGTTGCTCTTGACATGGGCGTAGAAGCCATTATGGACTTAAGTAACTATGGAAAGACCGAGCAGTTTAGAAAAGAGCTTATTTCCATGTCAGGTGCTATGATAGGAACGGTGCCGGTCTATGATGTATTTGGGTTCTTTGAAAAAGAGCTTAAAGATGTGCAGCCTGAAGATTTTTTGGCTATGGTACGTAAACACGGTGAAGATGGTGTGGACTTTGTAACCATTCATGCCGGTATGAACCGTAGGACGTCAGAAACATTTCTTGAAAATCCACGTCTTATGAACTTGGTTTCAAGAGGTGGATCGTTGATGTTTGCATGGATGCGTTTGACCGGATATGAGAATCCGTACTATGAATATTTTGATGATTTATTAGATATATGTGCAGAATTTGATATTACATTGAGTCTAGGTGATGCGTGTCGTCCCGGAGGTTTGGCAGATTCAACAGACGCTAGCCAGATTCAGGAACTCATTACACTTGGAGAACTGACAAAGCGTGCATGGGCTAAGGATGTTCAAGTGATTATCGAGGGCCCCGGACATATGTCTATGGATGAGATAAAAGCCAATGTTTTACTTGAAAAAAAACTGTGCCATGGTGCACCATTTTATGTATTAGGTCCTTTGGTGACAGATGTAGCGCCGGGTTATGACCACATCACCGGAGCCATTGGTGGTGCGATTGCGGCAGCTGCCGGTGCGGACTTTTTATGTTATGTTACGCCGGCTGAACACTTACGTTTGCCAACAGTTGAAGATATGAAGGAAGGCATCATCGCAACAAAGATAGCAGCCCATGCGGCAGATATCGCTAAGAAAACACCTCAAGCAAGAGATTGGGACAATCAGATGAGTAAGGCAAGGGTTGATTTGGATTGGGAACGTATGTTCGAATTAGCCATTGATCCCTCAAAAGCACGTGCCTATCGTGAAAATGCAGAACTGGAAGATGAGACAACCTGTTCCATGTGCGGAAAGATGTGCGCCATTTTAAACGTAAAAGAGGCGCTTAAGTAAAATTAGGTTTAGAATTAAGTTGAGTTATTAATAGTGTCTATGTAAGTGCCATTAATTGTAAAGTCTTTTTATAACACACTTTAACAAGTTAAGGCACCATAAATTTGTTGAATTATTTTGAAGAACTGTTATAATATGGAGTAACGCAATTTCTGCAGTTATTTGTAGAACTAGAAATGGGAAAGGGGCTTACTCATGCTCAATATAAGAATCGAAAAGGCGACGACTTTAAAGGAAAAACCGGATCCCAATCAGTTGGGCTTTGGCAATATATTTACAGACCATATGTTCATTATGGATTATGAAGAAGGTAAGGGATGGATCGATCCCAGGATTGTCCCCTATCAAGATGTGGTGCTGGCACCTTCTGCTATGGTATTTCATTACGGTCAGGAAATGTTTGAAGGATTAAAAGCATATAGGACTGAAAGCGATGAGATTTTACTCTTTAGACCTGAGATGAACATAAAAAGAACCAATACCACCAATCAACGCATTTGTATTCCACAAGTGAATGAAGGGGATATACTACAAGCCGTTAGGGCAATTGTAGAAGTAGATCAGGATTGGGTGCCAAGATTACCAGGTACATCTTTATATATACGCCCTTTTATTATAGCGACAGATCCTTTTTTAGGTGTTCGTCCTTCTAATATGTATAAATTAATGATTATTTTATCACCGGTTGGCGCGTATTACAAAGAAGGCATGAACCCTGTAAAAATCTGGGTAGAAACGGAATATGTGCGAGCAGTTAAAGGCGGCGTAGGTTATGCGAAAACCGGAGCCAATTATGCAGCTAGCTTAAAGGCGCAGTTGAAAGCCAAAGAAAAAGGCTATACTCAAGTATTATGGCTCGATGGTATTGAGAGAAAATATATTGAAGAAGTAGGTACCATGAATGTTTTCTTTAAAATTGATGGCGAGATTATCACCCCTTCTTTGGAAGGTAGTATATTACCAGGTGTAACTAGAGATTCGGTTATTCAATTGCTAAAAGATTGGAATATGAAAGTATCTGAGAGAAAACTATCTATTGATGATTTGTATCTGGCACACGAGGAAGGACGACTTGAAGAAGTGTTCGGTACAGGTACAGCAGCAGTTATATCCCCTGTAGGTCTACTTGACTGGAACGGACGTCAACTGACGGTTAATAACGGAGAAATCGGACCAGTGGCACTTAGACTTTATGATACCATTACAGGTGTTCAATGTGGTGCTATTGAAGATACATACCAATGGACGGTCAAAGTAAGCCAATAGTATATAGATATAATGACCTCATAAAGATTAAATATGTTCTACAGCTTATATAAAGCCTATACAAAACCGCCCTGAAAGGCGGTTTTTACTAAACTGCTTTTATAGGCGGTTTTATCGATTAACGAAATCAGGTGATCCTATGTGTCCCAAAACTATTTTTCATATCGATATGAATGCCTTTTTTGCTTCCTGTGAGCAAGCTAGAGATCCGTTGCTTAAGCAGGTACCGCTTATAGTAGGCGGTGATCCTAAAACAAGACGGGGTATCGTACTTGCAGCCTCTTATGATGCAAAAGCTTATGGTGTTAAAACAACGATGTTGATTCATGAAGCAATGCGACTTTGCCCAAGCGGGAAGATTGTAGCTGCCTCCCACGATCTTTATGTGGAGATGTCCAATAAAGTTATGGCTATTTTTGATAACTATACACCTTTGAAACAGCAAGTTTCTATTGATGAAGCTTTTTTGGACATGACTGGATCGGAGCACCTTTTTGGGGAACCGAAAGTGGCAGCAAAAAGAATTCAAGAGGATATTCTAAATCAGCTGGATTTACCATGTTCCGTAGGGATTGCCAATAATAAACTACTTGCTAAAATGGCATCAGAGTATAAGAAACCTATGGGTATCACCACACTTTTTGAAGAGGATTTTGGAGAGAAAATATGGCCGCTTGAGGTTAGAGATCTATATGGAATAGGAAGAAAAACAGTACCCAAGTTAAAAGCAATGGGCATTAGAACCATAGGAGACTTAGCAAATACTAAAGCGAATATTTTGGTGGATGTCTTTGGATATAAGACAGGCATGTATATGCATGAAAGCGCCAATGGTATAGGCACGGATGTGGTAGATGGATCCATGGAATCGCCAAAAAGCATCGGAAATGAGATGACCTACTCAAAAGATATTAGAGAAATAGGTTTGATTCGTGAAGAAATCCTATTGTTGGCAGATCGAGTGGGGTATCGGCTTAGGAGAAAAATGCTAAGTGGTAGGACAGTAACGGTAAAAATAAAATACAATGACTTTTCAGTGATGACAAGGTCAAAAACCATAGAAGCACCAACCCACCATACTGAAATCATATATGAAACAGCAATGGCACTCATCCATCAGGCATGGACGAAAAAGCCTTTACGTTTACTAGGTGTGACCGTTAGTGGCTTTGATGCATCAGACTATCGTCAGGTATCGCTTTTTGATATGGAGATGACAACTGAAAAAGCAGAAGTCGATCATATGCTTGATGAAATACGTAATAAGTATGGATATAATAGCATTAAACGTGCTACATTGTTAGAGAAAAAATCACCAAAATGATGCTGGAATTGGACTTAGGATTGATGGTTGTTTTTAAACATACCAAGTGCTATAATTAAATTTATTATATGAGCCATGAAGCGATTCTTTTGGAAAAGATGGGAGTGGAAAGCATGTTGGATTTTAATGAAAAAGTATACCATCGATTAAGTAGAGCCGGTGCTGCCAATATTATTGTAGGTATACTCATGATCGTTGCCGGAATTACCTTAGGAACAGTAACCATTGTTTATGGTGGTAAGGTTTTAGCAAGTAAGAAACATTTGATTGATTAATATAAAGTGGTATAGTAGAAAAAATAGATGCGAGTCTATTTTTTTTTCTTTTCTTGCTATTTCATATACCGAATGGTATAATAACTTGGTAATCGATTATGCACAAAGGAGAAAAAATGACAGTAAAAAATGAAATCATTGCAAAAGCGGTAGAGCTTTTTGCAAAAGAAGGTTATGAGAATACCGGTGTTAGCCGAATTGTAACTGAAGTAGGTGTAACAAAACCATCCTTGTATCACCATTTCGGAAGTAAAGAAGGTCTTCTTTCAAGTGTTTTAGAGGTATATGGTAATCAGTTTATCGATATTTTTAAAGAGGAGCTTCATTATTCAGGTGACCTTAGTTTTGCCATAGATTGTTTCGTCATCGCATACATTCGGTTTGTAAAAAGATACCCTATGTTCTTTAGGCTCTATAAACAACTTTATCAAAGCCCTGTTGAAAGCGATTCTTATAGGATTGTAAAGCCTTTTTATAAGCAATTACTTATGCGTTTGGAGCTTTTTTTCACAGAAGTGGCCAACCATCACACGAATCTAAAGACCAAGACAACATGGATGTCCTATTCTTTATTAGGTCTGATGGACACATACATTATTCATCATATGACTTTAGGCTCATTAGAGGATCTGGAGGATGAAAAATGCAGACAGGTTGTTAAGCAATTTCTATATGGTGTTTTTGCTTAAGATTTTATTAGAAAGTAACCATTTGACACTTTATCTTAATTAATAAATCATATATACCTAACGGTAAGTATAGGAGGCTATATGAAGTATAAACACATTTACCACATTTTTCCACTTGGTTACACAGGTGCCAATCAAAACTTCAATGATGGCATCTGTAAAAGCACACTCAGGGATATAGAAGGACTTATACCGAAACTGACTAAGCTGGAAGTTACAGATGTACTCCTTGGCCCCATTTTTGAATCCGAGACCCATGGCTATGACACAGTGGACTATGCTCAGATAGACAAACGGCTGGGTACCCGTCAAGATATGATGGATTTAAGTATGGCATGTCATAAGGTAGGGATTCATATTATTTTAGATTGTGTATTTAACCATGTTTCCAGAAGTCATTTTGCATTTCTAGATCTTTTGAAAAATAAAGAACATTCTGCCTATAAAGCATGGTTCGTAGATATTGATTTTAATCGCCAATCAACTTATGGTGATGCCTTTTCTTATGCCTGCTGGGATGGGCATGAACACTTAGTTAAGCTGAATTTGGATTATGACCCTGTAAGAACGTACCTAATTGAAACAGCCATATCATGGAAGAGGATTTATGATATAGATGGTTTGAGGATGGATGCTGCTGATGTTATGTCTTTGGATTTTTTAAGACAACTTAGTGGGTCAATGAAGGCACTGGATCCTGATTTCTCTATGATTGGAGAAGTGGTTCATGGAGACTATAATCTATGGTTGAATGAAGGGGGTATGGATCATGTGACCAATTACGAACTCTACAAGGGTCTTTACTCGAGCCTGAATGCCCTAAATCGTCAGTTCGGTAAGGGGGGTATCTATCCGGCAAAAGGACTTTATAATTTTGCAGATAATCACGATGTGAACAGGGTGGCGGATATATTAATGAATAAGGGACATCTATATCCTTTGTACATTATGTTGTATACAATACCGGGCTTTTCGAGTATTTATTATGGTAGTGAGTATGGCATAATGGGCAAAAAAAACCAGATATCAGACGACAATCTTCGTCCAACCTGGGCGTATATAATGGATAAAAAAGATGAGGATGTGAACCAAGTTATTGAAAGGCTTTCTATACTAAGGCATCAAAACAAAGCATTACATCAAGGCAGTTATGAGGAATTTCATCTTTCCCATGAAACCATTGGCTATAAAAGAGTTTGTGATAGTGATACGTTATATATCATAATCAATGCTAAAACGGAAAAAATATGGATTGAGGAAGATGTATTAGTAGGCACTTATTGGGATGAGCTGAATCACGAGATGGTTGAGTGTCATGGTGGTGTTTGGGTTAATGGGTTGTGGGGTAGAATATTAAGGAGAAAATAATGGCTTTTTCTTGCATGAAAGATGGCCATAACCTATAATAAGGTTGATGTCTATTTTGATTGGGTTGAAAAAGAGGATGTATTATGAAAATTAATAAAGATACAGAAATATACGGACAAACAGCAACGCTCATTGGTTCTATTGGATTAATGTCTTGGTTGGTTCCTTTATTTGGATTCTTGGTGAATACAGTTGCTATTGCCTTAGGTGTTTATGCAGTAGAAGAAGACCGAGACGGGCTTGCATGGGTAGGCATTATTTTTGGTGGTATGGGCTTGATTTTGACCATTCTAAGAAGTGGGTTGGTCTATTACTATGGATAAAAAGACATCTTTTAGAGTGAACAACAGGACGGAAACAATCTACGGTATTCTATCTATTGCTCTGGGTGGCATTTCCTTGGCGATTTTTTTGTGGGCGGTTTATCAATCCGCTTTTAACCAAGTGGGCAGTGAAATACCCATAGGATTGGCAGAACTTGTGGCGATGATATTATGTTTTGCAGGATTGGTTCTAGGATTTATTGGTGAGACAAGAGAAGATAAGCTTAAGATGACGGCACATTTTGGTATTGCCCTTAATCTTATCATAGGTATTTTTCATGTACTAGTTTTATGGCATGCATTTTAGAACTATGCTCTAGAAAAAATTACTATTTATATTGAAAAAAACAGCCATTGGGATGATTGGCTGTTTTTTTTGTTGTACTTTTGGGACAAAAGTAATTTCTATCATAAAAGTCCAAGGTTTTCAAGTGTGAAGAAGTCACTTCCAATCAAGTGAAATTATGTTCAAAATAATATAAAATATGCAATTTTGGTTGATAATGGTGTATGATAAGTTAAGGTGCCAAAACAATAAAATAGAAGAAATTAAAGAAGCTTAGTTTTGACATTTTAACTATGGCGAAAGCATACAAATCTAGGAGGTCATTTATGAAAATAACAAAAAAAATATTAGGTCAATTGGAGCGCGTGTACGCAACAAAAATCATGGAAGTCAACGGGCGATTGAACTATATTGTAGCATCAGAAGGCGTGAATCAATGTATTGCCTATGACGCAGAAACCTTAACTGCAACCGTTATATGGGATGAACCAGGTGGTACAATGAATATCGTTCCGGTGCCAGGAAGAAAAAATGAGTTCTATGCGACCCAAAAATTCGCCCCTACATTTAATGCACAGGAAAGTCGTATTGTTCATGGAAAAGTAAATGATGACAACAGTTGGACAGTGACACCGGTTATGACCATACCTTATCTCCATCGATTTGATCTGTGCCTTATTGAAGATGCGTTATTTTTGATTGGCGGTATTTTATGCAAGAGCAAAGCATTTCTTGAGGATTGGTCGGATCCAGGGTGCATTATTATGGGTAAGCTTGAAAAAGACATTACTCAACCTTTTGAGTTGACAACCATCTATGATGGTATTACGAAAAATCATGGTTTTTATGCCGGTGAATGGAACAAGCGAAAAGCATATTTGATTACGGGTGTAGAAGGGGTATTTGCAGCCTATGTACCAACACATAAAAATATGCCATGGGAAGTGGAAAGAATATTTGACTTTGAAGTGAGCGATTGTGCAATGTGTGATATAGATGGTGATGGTCATTTAGAACTGGCTACTATAGAAAAGTTTCATGGTGAATATGGAAAAATTTATAAAGAAATCAATGGAAAATGGGAGATGATCCATAGCCATAACTATGAATTCGGTCATGTCGTATGGGGTGGCAGGATTCAAGATGAACCGGCATTTATCATTGGAGGGCGCAAAGGTGATATGGAACTCGTCTTGTTTACCATGGATGATAAAGGTCAAATTCAGGAAACACTTATTGACCATACAGGTGGTCCAAGTAACATTGACGTAATCAATTTAAATGGTAAAGATGTAATTCTTGCAGCCAACAGACAGATTGGTGAAGCGGCAATTTATGAAATAACAAAAGATGGTGAAAGTTCAACTATATAGTTTTGACACCTTAACCATAGATTAAACGCTTTTATTAAAAAGAGAAATCTATAGTGAGAAATGGTTAGAAAATCAGTACAAATACAATCTTTTTGTCTATAATTATGAGAATTGATATCAAATACCTATGGTTAAAGGGTATAATAGACAAAAAAGTGATGCACATGTGTTCAAAAACAGTAAAATTGTAGACAGATGTGCCGGAGGTTGATATACTGATGCAAGAACGAGACGTCTTGTGATAAACAATTACATACTTGGCTAAAGTGATAAACGATAGGTTGAATTTTCTTATACATCTGTATATGAATTTGAGCAACTTAGTTTTAACACATAAACCATATTTCGAAAGGGGTAAATTATGGATTTACTACTAAATGCTTTTTTAGGCTTTGTTAACAAATTTCTGGGACAGGCACCTTTGCTTTTGGGAACCGTTGTATTCATTGGGTATTTATTGCTAGGTAGGAAAAGTTATGAGGCACTTGCAGGATTCATTAAAACATTTGTTGGTTTTAAAATCCTTCAAGTCGGAACCGGTGGTTTGGTAGCAACCTTTAAACCAATCATTGAGAGCCTTACTGCAAAATATGGCATTCAAGCATTGGTTATTGACCCATACTTTGGACAAACCTCTGCAACAGAGTTTCTAGATACCATGGGTTCATTAGCTTTTGTAGGGTATGTCATGATGATTGCTTTTGCATTCAATATCTTGTTGGTAGCTTTTAGAAAGTTTACGAAAATTCGTACATTATTTATTACGGGACATATTATGTATCAACAATCAGCGGTTCTTCTTTGGGCACTATACTGGGTTATTGAAGGAACGACTGGTAAGCCGGTATCCGCACCATTGGTTGTTGTAACCGGATTACTGATGGGTACGTATTGGTCAGTTATGTCTAACCTAATTATTGAGGCCACTCAAGAAGTAACCGACGGTGCCGGTTTTACGATTGGTCACCAACAAATGTTTGGGGCTTGGGTTGCCTATAAGCTTGGTGGTTTGCTTGGTGATAAAGAACATGATGTCAATCATGTTGAGACACCTGGATTCCTGTCCATCCTTAATGACAATGTCGTAGCTAACTCTCTTATAATGACGCTCTTTGTTGGTGTTATCATGGTCATCTTGGGAGAAGAGACCTTTACCTATAATAGAGCCAACTATTTCTTTGCAACCTATATCTGGGAAACTTGTGCATTCTTTGCTGTATATATCACAATCCTATTGACAGGCGTTAGAATGTTCGTAGCAGAGTTAACAGCATCATTCCAAGGTATCTCTGATAAGTTATTAAAAGGTGCTGTTCCTGCAGTAGACTGTGCGGTTACATTCGGTTTTTCACCACAAGCACCTACATTTGGTTTCATTTTCGGCTTTTTTGGCCAGTTGGTAGCTATTTTCACCCTTATTGCAATACAGTCACCTGTGCTTATTATTGCAGGTTTCATCTGTCTCTTCTTTGACAATGGTACACTGGCTGTATTTGCTAATAAGGCCGGCGGAAGACGAGCAGCAGCGATTATACCTTTTATCGCAGGTTTGATTCAAGTTTTTGGATCAGCACTTGTACTAACTTTCTTAGTTGGTCCGCCTGAGGTTATCGGTTGGATGGGTATGTTTGACTGGGCAACACTCTTTGCCGGTACAACAATATTGTCAAAATACCTTGGTATTCTTGTTCCGATTGTTTTGATTCCTTTATTGCTCATCATTCCCCAATTACAATATAAGCGACATGCTGAAACTTATTTCACAACAATGAGAGATCAGTAAACCTCCCCCTGTACCCCCCCACAAAATAAGCTGCCATAAATCGGCAGCTTATTTTGTTAATGAACAAACGTTCAATATATTATATATTATTGACAAATGTGCAGATAAAGCATAAGATAAAAGTATAAGCTAATCAAGGAGGTAAATCATGATACAAGGCTTTGAACTTACTGAGGACTACATACAATTTTTTGAAGAATTACCAAGTTGGGAGGAAGCGGTGATTAAGTCAGCAGAACCCTTACTACTTGGTGGGCAGATTAAGCAATCCTACATTGATGGTATGATTGAATCGGTGAAAGAGCATGGTCCATACATTGTTATAGCACCTAATATTGCAATACCTCACGCCAGACCGGAAACAGGTTCATTAAAAGTAGGCTACAGCGTTATGGTACTTGGCAAGCCGGTTTCATTCACTGAAGATGGTGCCAATGATGCCGCTCTATTTATTGCATTATCATGTGTGGATTCTGAACGTCATTTGGAAATGCTACAAGAAATTGTTACTGTTTTATCGGATCAGGATAAGCAGGATGCCCTGTTTACATCAACAACCAAAAAACAGATTTTAGACATTTTTAACTAGAAATGGTTTTATAGAAACTTAGTTTTGACACATTAATTGTATTTAACATCAAGAAAGGAAATAATTATGAGCAAAATAAACGAGATTACAAGAGACAGTTGGATACTTAGTACGTTTCCTGAATGGGGACAATGGCTAAATGAGGAAATAGAAAGTACGGTTGTAAAACCCGGTACATTTGCTATGTGGTGGTTAGGATGTACCGGTATATGGTTGAAATCCGAGAACCAAACCAATTTATGTGTGGATCTTTGGGTGAAAACCGGTAAAAAATCCCACGGAAATGGATTGATGACGGATCAACATCAACATCAGAGAATGATTGGATGTAAAGCTCTTCAACCGAATCTTAGAAATGTACCGGTTGTCATTGATCCTTTTATGATTAAGGAAATCGATGCTGTGTTATCGACCCATGATCATGGTGACCATATAGATGAGAATGTGGCCGCAGCAGTATGTCAGAACACAGATACCTCAGTCAAATTCATCGGTCCAAAAGCATGTACAGATATTTGGCGAGGTTGGGGTGTTGAAGAAGAAAGACTGGTAACATTGAGGCCGGGTGATACCTATAAAGTCGGTGATATTGAAATTGTTGCCCTGGATTCTTTTGATAGAACTGAGTTGGTTACAGCCAAAAAAGGAGAAACACTAAAAGGAAAAATGCCTCAAGAAATGGATGACTTGGCATTAAACTACTTGTTTATAACGCCTGGTGGCAATTTATACCACAGTGGTGACTCTCATTATTCTAATTACTTTGCTAAACATGGCAATGACTATCACGTGGATGTGGCACTAGGATCCTTTGGTGAGAACCCACGAGGTATGACAGACAAAATGACAGCAGAATGTATATTACGCATGGCAGAATGTCTTAACACAAAAGTGGTAATTCCAATTCATCATGACATATGGACGAACTTCATGGCAGACCCAAAAGAAATTACAACACTTTGGAACATGAAAAAAGATCGCTTGAAGTACCAGTTTAAGCCATTCATTTGGCAGGTAGGTGGCAAATTCACATGGCCGGAAGATAAGGATGCTATGGAATATATGTATGACCGAGGTTTTCATGACGCCTTTGCTATGGAGCCGGATCTACCATTTAAGTCCTTGTTGTAAGTTTCAGGTGTTTTGATGTTATACTCATGTATAACATCAAAACAAAAATATTTTTCATACATGGTTTAATAAAAATTAGGAGGAATGAAGATGTTGAAGGTATTGGCAGCATGTGGTAATGGAATGGGTTCAAGTTTGATTATAAAAATGAAGATTGAGAAAGTCCTGAAGGATATGGGTTTGGATTGTGAGGTACATCACGCAAGTGTAGGACAGGCAAAATCGGATGCAAGAAATTTTGATTTGGTTTTAGTATCTCATATGCTTGTAAAGGAATTTTCCAATTCCGGAAAAGCAAAAATCATTGGTCTCATTAATCTTTTATCAGAACAAGAAATCAGAGATAAAGTGGAAGCGGCGTTAAAATCATAAGCACATACGGAGAGAGACATGTATACAATTAAGGAACGACCCATCGGTATTTATGAAAAAGCCATACCTAATCGATTTGATTGGGCTACGAAGATTAAGATTGCAAAGGTAGCGGGTTATGATTTTATAGAAATGTCCATTGATGAAACCGCTGAACGATTGAACCGTCTGCAATGGAGCAAAGAGAAAAGAAAGTATATCAAGGACTTACTATGGAACGAATCATTTTATATCAATTCTATCTGCCTTAGTGGTCATAGAAAGTATCCCTTTGGTAGCAAAGATCCAATTGTACGAAGAAAAGCTCGAGATATTATGAAGCAAGCTATTGGTCTAGCAAAAGATCTGGGTGTTTCGAATATACAGTTGGCAGGATATGATGTCTACTATGAGCCATCGGATGATACAACCAAAGCATTATTTTTAGAGGGGCTAAGAGAAGCAACTCAAATGGCTTCAAGTGCCAATGTCATGTTATCTTTAGAGATTATGGATACACCTTTTATGGGGACCATAACCAGATGTATGCCATATATTGAAGAGGTGAATTCGCCCTGGTTAAAAATCTATCCTGACATTGGTAACTTGAGTCAATGGACCAAGAATCCTGAAGAAGAATTGGCGCTTGGTATCCATCACACAGTTGGCATTCATTTAAAGGACACATTACCGGGGAAATTCAAATGTGTACCTTTTGGTGAAGGCACGGTTGACTTTGAAGCTTTTTTTAAAAAGATAAAAGCCCTTAAGTTCAAAGGTCCCTTCTTAGTTGAGATGTGGGCAAACAACGATATGGAAGAGGATTTCGATACTTGTGTATCCAATATCAAAGCGGCAAGATTGTGGCTGACTGAGAAAGCAGGTGAAGGGTTTTATGCAAGCCGTTAATCAAAAAATATTAGAATTAAAGGAAGAAGTGTACAAAGCCAACATTGAGCTTGTAAAACAAGGATTGGTCATTTATACTTGGGGTAATGTGAGTGCGATTGATCGAGAAACGAATCTGATTGTCATCAAACCAAGTGGTGTGGATTATGATACCATGAAGCCTGAGGATATGGTGGTGTTGGATCTTGAAGGCAATATTGTTGAAGGTAACTATAAGCCATCCTCCGACACACCTACCCATTTAGCTCTATACAAAGCTTATGATACCATAGGTAGTGTGGTCCATACCCACTCTGAATGGGCTACGTCGTGGGCTCAAGCCGGCATAGACATACCTTGCTATGGTACAACCCATGCGGATTATTTTTTTGGAAAAATACTATGTACCAGAGCGTTGACTAAAGAAGAAATTGAAGTGGATTATGAGCTTAACACAGGTCAGGTTATGATTGAGACTATGACCAAAAATAGCAAATCCCCAGATGAACTACCAGGAATGATTATCTCGAATCATGGGCCTTTTGGATGGGGAAAAGACGCTGTAGAAGCAGTACACAACATGAAAGTCATGGAAGAAATCGCAAAAATGGCTTACTATACGGAACAGATCAATAGACGTATAGAGCCTATTAGCCAGGTATTATTAGATAAACATTATTTAAGAAAACATGGAAAGAATGCCTATTATGGACAGTAAACTGTGAGGTGAAAAAGATGTTGGATAAAGAGGAATATCAGCTGATTATTGATGCGTCGGTGCTGTATTATCTAGAAGGCAAAACACAAAGCGAAGTTGCTAAGACTTTATATTTGTCAAGGCCTAAAGTATCAAGACTTCTAAAAAAAGCCAGAGAACTTCAGATTGTTGATATTACGATTAATTATCAAAATGATGAGTTTGAGAAATTGCAAAGTGAGATCAGAAGAACTTTTGATTTGCCTCATGTGGTCATCTCAAAGACATTATCGGATAAAAATGATACGTTGACTGAAGTTGGTAAAGCAGCTGCAAAAGAGTTGCTTATGTTGCTTCATGAAGATATGACACTTGGCATATCTTGGGGTAAACATGTGAGAACAACAGCTAAGTATTTAAAGAAAACGGCTTATGACAACATGCGTATCGTTGAATTATTTGGTGCGATTAGTTATGACATGGACCAAACAGATATGCTCAGTATCGGTAGGAGTATATCCAGTAAGTTAGGCGGAAAGCTATACCCTTTACCATCTCCCATCTATATTAATGATCCTATAGCAAGAAAAGCGATTGTTGAGACACCACTCATAAAAGGAACACTGAACATGATAGAAAATTGTGATCTGATTCTAACCGGAATTGGTTCCATATATAGCAATACCTTACAGACTTTATGGGACAACTATGTGGACAATGAAATGAAAAGCCAAATCGTAAAAAATGGTGGCATTGGTTTTGTGTTGGCGCACTTTTTTGACCAAAACGGTAACTTTTTAGACATGGAAGTGAATGATAACGTCATAGGCATTAAGACGGAAAGCATCAAAAATAAAAAGATCATTGCGGTTGCTTCAGGTGAGAAAAAAGCCAAAGCGATTCTAGGTGCATTAAGAGGTGGGCTCATCGACACTTTAGTATCAGATGAAGCAACACTAAACTATGTGTTACAGCTCAATGAAAAGTTAAAGTAGGAGGCTAAGGGTATGATTCAAGGAATTGGTGCAAGCGACGGTATTGCGATTGGAAAAGTATATAAATACGAACCTGTAGAGGTCGTGATTACCAGAGAGATGTGTCAAGATGTCAAGGCTGAACAACAAAAGTTTGACGCTAGCATAAAAGCTGGGATAGAAGCCTTAGAGGTCCTAAAATCAAAGACGGAAAATGAGATGGATGTTGAGACGGCGGCGATATTTGGCGCCCATATTGAAATTCTAAGAGACCCTGAACTGGCCATAGCTGTATCTGATATGATCGCAACTGAAAAAGTGAAAGCAGAATATGCCTTAAAGACGGTAAGTGATAACTTTGTAGCTATTTTTGAGGCCATGGAAGATGCTTATATAAGAGAGAGAGCAGCAGATATTAAAGATGTGACCAGAAGGGTTTTGATGTTACTAAAAGGTATACAGTCAAAAGGTCTGTCAGAGATTGATGAAGCTATAATTTTAGTGGCAAAAGACCTGACACCTTCGGATACAGCACTTCTAAATAGAGAGCTTGTGCTTGGGTTCATTACGGATATCGGAGGAAGAACCAGTCATAGTGCTATTATGGCTAGGACCATGGAAATTCCGGCAGTTGTAGGAACAGGTGATGGGTTTACTCAGTTAAACAATGGTGATTTGGTCATTCTTGACGGGATTATGGGTAGAATCATGATTCATCCTACGGTAGATGAAATTGAGAACTATAAGGAAAAAGTCGCGACACTTAATAAGGAAAAATCTTTATGGCAAGACTGTGTTGGTCAAAAAAGTACAACAAAAGATTGTAAAAACATTGATTTGGCTGCCAATATAGGAAGTCCAAAAGACATTGATGGTGTTATATCCAATGATGGCGATGGTATTGGACTCTATAGAACTGAGTTCCTTTATATGGGAAGAAAAAATTTCCCAACAGAAGATGAACAGTACGAAAGCTATAAGACAGTGCTTGAAAAAATGGGCGATAAGCCGGTCGTCATTAGAACCCTTGATATTGGTGGGGATAAGGAACTGTCCTATTTTGATATGCCAAAAGAGCTGAATCCGTTTTTAGGTAATAGAGCCCTTAGACTTTGTCTTCAGAACATGGGTATGTTTAAAACCCAGCTTCGGGCATTACTTCGAGCGGCCATTCATGGCAATCTGCTCATCATGTTCCCGATGATTGCAACGATTGAAGAGTTCAGAAAAGCGAAAGCGGTTCTGCTTGAAGTTGAACAAGAACTTGAGATGGAAAAAATCGCTTATTCCCCCAATTACCAAACAGGTATTATGATTGAAATACCTGCTGCAGCATTGTTAGCTAATGTATTTGCCAAAGAAGTGGATTTCTTTTCCATAGGCACCAATGATTTGATTCAATATACGTTTGCTGCAGATCGTATGAATGAGTATGTATCCTATCTCTATCAACCCTATAATCCTTCATTACTAAAACTTATTCATATGGTTACAGAAGCGGCGCATAAAGAAGGCAAATGGGTGGGTATGTGTGGAGAAATGGCCGGTGAAATTCAAGCATTGCCATTACTCATTGGTTTGGGTTTAGATGAACTGAGTATGGGTGCACCAAGTATTTTAAGAGCAAGATACAGTCTTAAAAAGATAGATAGTATAAAAGCAAAGGGATTAGCCGATATGGCCTTACAATCTTGTACTGAAGAAGAAGTTAAGCTATTAATTGATGCTTTTTGGAATGGAAAATAGAAAGATAAAAGAATAGGAGATTCATCATTATGAAGTCAAAAATTGTAGAAGTAAAAAATGCAACAGGATTGCATGCAAGACCTGCATCAGGGTTTGCCAGACTTGCAACGGCTCAAAAATGCGAAGTTTTTTTAGAAAAAGATGGTAAAAAAGTCAATGCAAAAAGTATTCTAGGTATATTAACATTGGCAATAGGCCAAGGCAGTAAGGTAGCAATTACAACGGATGGCGTTGATGAAGAAGCTTCTTTGAAGCTGTTGGTGGATTTTGTTGGTCAACTAGAAGACTAAGTTATACTATATAAAAGCCTCATAAAACAGGAAATTCTTGTTTTATGAGGCTTTTTATTGGTAATATATCCAATAATGATGTAAAATCATAAGTGATGTAAAGTACACATGGATGGGGTGAACTGCATGAATAGAATAAATCGATTAATAAGAAACAGTGGCATGGCTTTAGCAATAGGATTAATAGTGGGTATTATGGCTATTTTTTTTAATGCTGCCATAAACGGAGGGGTTGCTTTGACGAGGACTTGGCTTATAGACCAAAATCCGGGTGTCATAGTATTACCCATCATGGGTGCTCTAATAAGCATGGGCATTTACATAATCTATCTTAGAGAAGGTCAAATCGGTTTAGGCATTGTGCAGGTACTTGTGGAATTAGAACTCATCAAAACACAATTGATGCGTCCTTTTAGAGTATTGATGCACGTTGTTGGTGCGACTGTAACCTTAATTTTTGGATTCTCAGCAGGTCGATTTGGTCCCATAGTGCATTTGGGGGCATCCATTGGTTCAAATATTGCATATTATTTAAAACTGCAGTCTAAAGATGTCAGGCTCCTTATTGGATGCGGTGCTGCCGCAGCTATAGCAGCTGTATTTCATATGCCACTGTTTGCGGCGGTATTTGTTCTTGAAGTATTGTATAAAAAGCAGTTTGCAGAATTTTTTGCGCCGATTGTCATGGCAAGTGTGGTGGCCAATTTTATTGGAACGGCGACGCAAAACGGTCAAAAATTTCCGGTAGAACTTAATGGTATTTCGCTTATTTCTCCGGAATTAATTTGGCGTTATGTTGTCTTTGGTTTGATTATGGGTCTTATTTCTATACTATATATGTTATCAATACAGCTTTTTACCGGACTTTTTCTTAAAATGAAGCATATCAGTATACGTCTTTTTGTAGCAGCCATTTTAATTGGTCTAATTGGTTATTTCTTTCCATTGAACTTCGAATTGCATAACAACACGACCTATAGAGCATTGTCTGGCGAGTTTGGTTTGGGTCTTTTGGTGGCTATTGGCTTGATTAAGATATTTGCTACAGGTATCACTTTAGGATCCGGATATATTGGAGGTAATTTCTATCCTGGGGTTACTATTGGCGCTTCTTTAGGTGTTGCTTTTGGAAAAATTATTAAACCTTATGGAGTGGATCATTCACTTTTTGGTTTGTTGGGGATTGGCGCTATGATTGCAGGTTATTTAAATGCACCGATATCAGGTATCATTTTAATTATTGAGTTTTCAGGGCAATATGAAATGCTAATACCGGCGCTTATCGTATGTGCTCTATCCGTATCGACGACTTTCCATCTCTATGGTAAGGATATATTTACAGATGCTTATACTAAAACCATAAAAAACCTGGTGTAAAAACACCAGGTTTTAATACACTAGGAGCGTGTACGGTCTCAATCTTTTACAATATCATAATCCCAATCATTAATGCCACCCATATCTAAAACATCTGTATAGCCCATATTCACTAAAGCTTTAGATGCGGCCTTACTTCGACTACCGGATCTACAATAGACAAGAATTTTCTGATTCAGATCCGGTAATAAGTCTGGTGCCATCTCTTGGATACTTGTATGGGGGATTAGAAGGGCACCGGGTATATAACCCGAATCAAACTCCTCTTGTGTACGAACATCTACAAGATGATAGTCATCTACAGTGTCCATGATGGTTTTCGCCTCTTCTGCGGATATGCTCATATAAGAGATATCGTTTTTCACATCGGTAGAATCACCTTCTTGACCGCAACCAGCCAACAAAACTAATATTATCAATAAAGCAATTGTGTGTTTTTTCATAGAGCACCTCTTTCTTAATCTGTTAATAAATTGTAGATTCAATATATCAAATTTAAGGTATACTTCTAGTTATATTATATACTATATAAGAAAAATGTGACAACTTATCATAATCAATCAGATTTGACTAATCTTATGAAAAAAGGTATACTAAATTATGAGAAAATTATCAGATGACAAAGGCTAATAGCCAAAGGAGATACATATGGAAGAAATTATTATAGAAGCGTTAGAACGCGCTAAAAAATCAGGAAAATTTAAGGAACAAGGTTTCGTACCGGGTGTATTATATGGAGAAGGCATTGAGGCAACCACATCGGTTAAATTTGATGCATTGATTATTAGAAAGCTTATATCCCATCATGGTTCAAACGCCAAAGTTTGGGTCCAATATAAAGGTTCGAAAAAATTCGGTTTTGTAAAAGAGGTCCAATTTGATCCACTTTCAAGAAGACTATTACACATCGATGTTCAAATGGTTGCAAAAGATCAAAAAATCCAACTTCACGTGCCGATACATTTTATTGGCGAAGATTCACTGAAAGTCAATCAGCTAGAATTCCAGATTTATAAGCATGAAGTTACTGTGACAGGTGACATGACTTTGATGCCTGAAGCCATAGAAGTGGATGTTAGCACAATGGCGCTTGGTGATCAAATTACATACGCTGACTTCAAATTAGAAGAAAGTCTTGTAACAGATGATTTGGAATTGGTTTATGGTGTTGTCAATCATCTTAAAGTCTTAGCGGTTGAAGAACCTGAAACAGATGTAGTTGGAGCTGAATCAGCTGAACCTGCCTTAGTAGGCGAAGACGAAGAAAAATAATTAAAATTGAACAAAAATAGATAATATTTGATTAGAATAGAGACCCCGTAGGGTTTCTATTTTTTTTCATTTCATGCCATAATCTAGTAACAAATATGAAGTAAATACGTCAAAAAAATAAGTTGATTTTGCTATTGACTTATGAGCAGAAAATGATATGATGAACAAGTGTATTACACTAGCTAGTACAGTAGAAAGGTCGGTTATATGGAGAAAATCATGATTATAAAGGGTCTTAGAAAAGTATATCGAATGGGTAAGGAAAAAGTAATCGCTTTAGATCACATTGATTTGGATATAGAAGAAGAAAAAGTTTATTGTCTTCTGGGACCATCCGGTTCAGGTAAATCCACTTTACTTAATATGATGGCTGGATTAGAACCCCCAACAAAAGGTTCCATAAGCTTTAAAAATTTAAAAATAGAAAAAATGAACGAGTCGGATTTGGCTAATTTCAGAAGACGGCATATTGGTTTTATTTTCCAGTCCTATAATCTCATTCCAACACTGAATGCACTCGAGAATATAACGATGCCACTACTTTTTAAAGGTATACACCCCAAAGAACGGCATAAAGTTGGGATGGAAATGTTAGATGCAATAGGTATCAAGGATAGATGGCGTCATAAGCCAACAGAAATGAGTGGTGGTCAGCAACAAAGAGTGAGTCTTGCACGGGCCTTTATTAATGATCCGAATATTATCTTTGCTGATGAACCGACAGGCAATTTAGATACAAAAACGGCTAATACAATGATGATGCTGATGTTGGGATTGGTAAAAGAACGACGGCAGACTTTAATCATCGTAACACACAATGAAGAATTGGCTGTCTATGCGGATTATGTTATTCATATAAGGGATGGAAATATCTATGAAATCGTAGATAACACAGCTAAAAAGGTGATTAATTCTATTACAGGAATTTAAGTAAAGAATATACGACCATATTTGGTCATAATGACTAAGGAGATTAAGCATGAAAAGAATCGTATCATACGTTATGGTGTTTTGTTTACTGGGTAGTCTACTACAAAATATGCCTGTAAGAGGCGCAACAGATTTGACGATTTCAAGTGTTACAACAAGCCCGGCAACAATTGGTGCTTATAAGGAATTCACCATTACATTTACAGTAACTAACCGGTCAATAGAAACCCTTAGTCAGATATTCATTGAAATTGAAAGTGGTGAGTATCAATTAAAAGAAAGTGGTTCAAAAGAATTAATTCTTGAAGGGAATTTGGAGCCGGGTGCAAATTTTTCAAAAACATTGACCATGAGAAGGGTTGGAGAGACATTAACCTCCATACCGGTCAAGCTGACATATGTTGGTGGTAACACAAGTCAAAGTGACTATATTTCGGTCAATGCTACTGTTGGAGGTGAAGCGCCAAGTGAACCTGAACCTCCGGTAGATACGAAGGAATACCAACCTTATTTGAGTCTGGAAGATGCCACATTTCCAACCCTGTATTTAGGCGAGGTTAATGAAGTGACCATTACGATTAAGAACACAACCCGTTATCAAGCTAGGAATTTGACCGTTACACCAAATCTGACGGATATACAGGTGGCGGGTATACGCGTGGATGCCATAACGTTTAAGCCCAATGATACGACCATTGATGCCCGAAAAGACAAGGACATGAAGTTGAAATTTGTCGTGGATGATATCGTAGCAGAAGGCAACTATCCTATAACATTAGAACTTCAATATAGAAACAGTTATAATGATCTATTTACACAAGAAATCAAGACATACTTAAGGGTAGTTAGAGATATGACCAAAAGCCATCAGGTACAATTGAATTTGATCAATGAACCCACTCAGATTTCCTCTGGTGATCAAGTGCAGTTGAACTTTTCACTTAGAAACGAAGAACAGCCAATATCATCTCCTAGGATTGAGGTTAAAGAGAAATCCGACTACTTTACGTTACTATCAGGTAACGAAATTATGGATTACCAAAAGTTGATGGGAAACGCGTCTGTAACAATGCCCTTGACATATAAAATATCGGATGAAACGCCAGCGGGATGGTATAATTTGGTCGTTGCTTACAGTTATATAACTCAAGAGGGCTTCAAGCTTAATAGAAGTAAAACCATTCGATTATATGTTAAGGGACAAGCGATTAGCAGTGCCATGGTTTCTATCGATGAGGTGGTTTACCCATCATCAGTTAAACAAGAACAGCCCTTTATAGTCAGTTTTGTAATAAAGAACATTGGTAATAAAGATATGGAAAATATTAAGGTAGCACTAGAGGATAATGCAATTTTTTTGCCAAAATCAAGTGCCTTAATACAGATAAAAAAATTATTAAAGGGAGAGAAGGCTACTTTAAGCTTCCAACTTGTAGCGAGTGGAGATGATTTGAAAGAAAGAAACTATCCCATATCTTTTAATGTTACATATGATTATGAAAAATCCGGAAAATACGAAAAAGAAACTTTGAATCAAGTGATGGGTGTCTATGTAATTGGAAAAACGGTAGAAAATATTAGCAAAGGTGTACCCAAAATAATTATTGAGCAATATACCGCGAACCCAATCATGGTAGATGCAGGTACTGAATTCGATCTAAGCCTAAGGATTCAAAACGCCCATTCCAGTCAAAAAATCTATAATATTAAGACATATTTAACCGCTATAGAAACTTCCGAAACCACTCGGAACAATATTTTTATGCCGGTCAATAGCTCTAATACATTTTATATTGATGACATCGGTCCAAAGGGGATTATAGAAAAATCTATTCGCCTCTATGCTATGCCGGATGCCCAACCTAAAACCTACACCATTCAAGTGAATTTTGAATATGAAGACAAGGAAGGAAACCCGATAACAGCCACAGAGTTAATTGGTATCAATGTGAAACAACCAACCAGAGTTGAGATGTCTGATTTTAATCTTCCAACAGAAGTGATGATGGGTGAAATGATTCCTATATATTTTGATGTATACAACACAGGTAAGGTTAAAGTATATAATCTTATGGTACGAGCAGAAGGTGATTTTAATCTCGAACCGATGAGTAAGTATATCGGTAATTTCGAACCCGGTTATCAAGATTATTTTGATGCTTATATGACGCCTAATACATCAGGACTCTTAGAAGGTAAGATTATAATAGGCTATGATGATCCATCAGGAGAATATATGGAGGAGATTAAAACTTTTTCAATTCAAGTAATGGAGAATTTCGATAATCCCGGTGATTTTGGTGAGTATCCGGAGGAATTTCCTGGTGGAATGGAAGGCGAGAATGGCAATGGTTTATTGGAGAAATGGCTATGGTTATTGATTCCTTTATTTGTTGGTGTTGGTTTTGCAACCGCTTATGTTATTAAAAAAAGAAAGCAAAAAAAAGAAGGAATGATGCTGGATGAGGATTAAAGATCTTATTATGGTAAGTATGAGAAACCTATGGCGACGTAAACTTCGGACAAGTTTAACGATTCTTGGTGTTGTCATAGGAACGGCATCCATTGTTCTAATGGTTTCTCTTGGAATTGCGATGAACCAAAATTTCATAAAAGAAATTGAAAGAATGGGTTCATTGACAACAATCAATGTATACCCGAGTTATCGTTATGAACCTATGATGGAGAAAAAACCATCTGCCGGTTCAGTAGATGAAGGCATGATAACGGATATGACCATTGCAAGCTTTGAAAGCATTCCTGGTGTTGCCATAGCTTCCCCTGTGTTAGAGCTTAGTCTTAAAATGACGGCAGATAAGTATGTATCATGGGTACAATTAAGAGGAATTAAACCGGCATTGCTGGAAATTCAGAAATTAAAAGTAGCGGAAGGCCGATTACTAGAAGAGCAAGATAAATTAGCATTCTTATTTGGCTCTGAGGTAGCTTACAGTTTTTATGACCCTCGAAATAGTGGGGGTGGCATGTGGTATTATGAAGAAGGTAATGAAGAAAGAATGCCGCCACCTGTAGATTTGATGACAGCTCGGCTAAAGGCATCTTATGATATGAACTTTGGTGAAAAGACACCTCCGGGTGGTACGGGTACGAAGCCGGTTCGCCCATATAATATAATTGCAATCGGTATAATTGAAGGCCAAGGTGAACATGCTTATAGTGTTTATACGACGTTGGATCAAGCAAAAGCCATTAAAAAAGAACAAGATCGATATAATGCATCTGTCTCAGGACCGGCAACGCCTGGTTCTGGTTCTAAAAAAAAGACAGTGGAAACCTATAATAATGCTATCGTTCAAGTTGAAGACATCGATCAAGTGGAAGCAGTGATTGAAACAATTAAAAGCATGGGATTTGAAGCATATAGCCTTATGGAGTACCTTAAAAGCATGCAAAACACTTCTAATGCCATACAGATGGTGTTGGGAGGTATTGGTGCTATTTCTTTATTGGTTGCAGCCATTGGAATTACCAATACGATGATTATGTCTATTTATGAAAGAACCAAAGAGATTGGCGTCATGAAAGTTATAGGCGCAAAGATGAAAGATATAAAGAAGATGTTTTTAATCGAAGCTGCCATGATAGGGTTTATAGGTGGAGCGACTGGTTTAATTATCAGTTTTGTTGGCTCAAAAATACTTAATTTTGTTGGTAAAAACATTTCACTTTTCGGCATGGGCGGCGGTGGTGTTGATGCTCAGTTGTCGGTCATTCCAATTTGGTTATATGTATTAGCCATCGTATTTACGACGTTGGTAGGCTTGATTTCCGGTTATCTTCCTGCCGTTAGAGCTATGAAATTAAGTGTCCTAAGTGCTTTAAGAACAGAATAAAGACATGTATCCATATTGTTTTATAGGCCGGGTAAAGGTATAATAGACAAAATGACAATTTAGAATTCAACTCTATTATATAAGGAGCCAGGTTATGATAAATCCAGTGAAATACACAATGCCTGCCGAATGGGAAGCCCATAACAGAACCATCGTAGAGTGGCCTGTTAAAACATCCCTTGTATGGCAAGAGAACTATAAATCGGTATGTAAGGGTTATGGTGAGGTTATTAGAGCGATAACTGCTTTTGAACCGGTAACGGTGATTATTAATGAGGAAGCTGAAGAAGAGATTCAGAGGCTATGTGGTTCGAAGGTGGAAATAATTAGAATACCTCATAATGACGCCTGGGTAAGAGATAACGGACCTACTTTTGTTAGAGACACAAAGGGTAGGCTTCATGGCATAAGTTGGTTATTTAATGCTTGGGGGGAGAAGTACCTACCCTATGATTTAGATGACAAAGTGGCAACAACATTATTAGATCAGTTAGAAATACCAAGTATAGAAGTGCCCTTGGTATTAGAAGGGGGATCCATTCATGTGGATGGGGAAGGCACGCTGTTAACAACCAAAGAATGTCTTCTTAACCCTAACAGGAATCCGGATTTAAGCCAGGCAGACATAGAGCTTATTATTAAAAAATACTTGAATGTGTCCAAAATCATTTGGTTGGATCAGGGTCTATATGGTGATGAAACCGATGGACATATTGATAACATTGCCTGTTTTGCAAAACCGGGTACGATTTTATTACAAGCTTGTCATGATCCTAAGGATCCAAATTATGAAATTACCCAAAAAGCTATAGAAGTGTTGAAGCACGTCAAAGATGCAAAATCCAGAAAATTGGAAATCATAGAGTTACCAACACCACCACCCCGCTACTATAAAAACCAACGTCTGACACTTAGTTATTTGAATTTTTATATCGTCAATAAGGGCATTATTCTGCCGGTGTTTGGAGGGGAAGCCTCAGACACCGATTGTAAAGCAAAAAGCATCCTAGAGACAGTCTTTTTTGACCGAGAAGTATTAACTGTTGACGGTATGGCATTGATAACAGAAGGCGGTAACGTGCATTGTATCACCCAACAGATGCCACAAAAAGTAAAAAGTGAAAAAAGGGAGGGCTTGGTATGAGAAAAGTTATGGTTGCGGCAACTCAGATGAGCTGCTCATCAGATAGGAAAGAAAATATAATAAAAGCGGATCGATTGGTAAGAGAGGCAGCAGCAAAAGGTGCACAAATTATTCTAGTACAAGAGCTATTTGAAACACCTTATTTTTGCCAAGTTGAAAAACCAAAGTATTATGAATATGCCACAACCGCTGAAGATAATATGGCCATTAAGCATTTTAAAGCTGTAGCCAAAGAGTTAGAAGTGGTTTTGCCAATTAGTTTCTATGAGAAAAAGAACAATGCCAGATACAACGCCATTGCCATTATCGATGCAACGGGAGATCTGTTAGGGGTTTATAGAAAAAGCCATATTCCTGACGGTCCGGGCTATGAGGAGAAATACTATTTTAATCCTGGAGACACGGGATTTAAAGTATGGACTACAAAATATGGCGTTATCGGCGTCGGAATTTGTTGGGACCAGTGGTTTCCGGAAGCGGCTAGAGTCATGGCACTTATGGGTGCAGAAATGCTTTTTTATCCCACAGCTATAGGATCAGAACCCTATAGTCCTGAAGTTGATTCAAAAGACCATTGGCAACGCTGTATGATTGGGCACTCAGCTTGTAATCTTATGCCGGTGATTGCTTCTAACCGTATTGGAGAAGAAAGAGAGGATGCCTCTTCTATCCAATTTTACGGGTCATCTTTTATAACCGACGCAACAGGAAGCAAAGTTGCAGAAGCATCACGTGATGAGGAAACCGTTCTAATAGCGGAATTTGACTTAGAAGAAAATGAAAAACAACGTATTGAATGGGGTATATTTAGAGATCGTCGTCCGGACTTATATAAGCCTATTCTAACCTATGACGGATTTTTAGAAGTATAGTTTTGACCCTATAACCAACGTCATTTTCTAATGTACTTTCTGCACTGATAAAAGGAGGGTTTTTATGCAAGACATATTTTTGTCAAAAGAGAAAAAGAAATATTATGAGTTATTAAGTCGCCAATTTCCAACAATTCAAGATGTAAGTCGCGAGATTATTAATCTTGAGGCGATTACAAATTTACCAAAAGGCACCGAACATTTTTTGTCAGATGTTCATGGTGAACATGAGGCATTTGTGCATATTCTGAAAAATGGATCAGGTGTGGTGCGACGTAAAGTTGAAGAGATTTTTGGTGCTACCTTAACGGAAGAAGAGAAAAGTGAGTTTGCCAGTCTTATATATTATCCCAAAGAAACATTATTTCATATGAAGCAAAAGAATAACAAGGTAGAAGAAGTATGGTACCATAAAACTTTGAAGCAGTTGGTCAGTGTATGCCGAGAAGCATCTTCTAAATACACCAGGTCAAAAGTTAGAAAAGCGCTTCCCAAAGGTTTCGAATACATACTGGAAGAACTTTTACATGAACAGGAGTATGTAGAAAACAAGCAGGCTTATTATGACAGTATACTTAGCACCATCATTGAAGTTGGTCAAGTGGAGCCTTTTATTATTGCAATTTGCGAGTTGATTCAAAGGTTTGCTATCGACCATCTCCATATAATTGGGGATATCTATGACCGAGGGCCCGGTGCTCATATAATTTTGGATACTTTGATGAAGTACCATTCAATTGATATGCAATGGGGGAATCATGATATTGTATGGATGGGTGCCTATGCCGGTTCCCTACCTTGTATTGCCAATGTTCTAAGGGTTAGCATGCGCTATGGTAACCATGAGTTGTTAGAAGAAAACTATGGTATTAATTTACTTCCACTGGCCAAATTCGCCATGCAGACTTATAAATACGTGGAACCGTCATTTATGCCGAAAGTGATTAGTGAATTGAATCAAAAGGATGCGCTGTTAATCGGGCAGATGCATAAAGCCATATCGATAATCATGTTTAAGTTGGAAGGTCATTTTATAATGCGGCATCCTGAGTACAATATTCAGAATCGATTGTTGCTGAACTTTATTGATTATGATAATGACACCATCAATCTTGAGGGAGAAACCTACAAACTGGATTGGTTCGGTTCATCAACCATAGATCCCAAGTACCCATATGAGTTGTCCAGTGAAGAAATGGAAATCATCCTCAAGTTAAAAACATCCTTTATGACCAATGAAAAACTAAAATCACATATTGATTTTATGATGGCAAAAGGCAGCATCTATTTGAACTATAATAATAATTTACTTTTTCATGGTTGTATTCCTTCGGATGAAGACGGCAAGTTTTCCAGGGTAACCTTAGATGGTGGCACATATTCAGGAAAAGCTTTACTAGATCATTACGAAGAAATGCTAAGAAGCAGTTATGCCAGAAGATTTGAAGCAGTGGATGATTATGATATCGATATTTTTTACTACTTGTGGATGGGACAGTATTCTTCCTTATTTGGCAAAAGCGTGATGAAAACCTTTGAAAGGTATTTCATAAAAGATGAAATCACCCATAAAGAATATAAGAATCCCTATTATAAGCACTATTTCAGTCCGGATTATTGTGATAAAGTTTTTGATGAATTCAGGATGAATAAAAAAATATCCAGAATAGTGAATGGCCATGTTCCGGTTCGAGTTGGAAAAGGGGAGTCTCCGGTTAAAGCGGAAGGTAAATTGATTGTTATTGATGGTGGTCTATCAAAAGCTTATCAACCTGTTACCAATATAGCAGGATACACTTTAATATACAATTCACACGGTCTCTTACTGGCAACTCATGAGCCCTTTGATTCAGCAAAGGAAGCCATTGATCACAATGTAGACTTGATATCCGAGATTAGTATTATATATAAGGCTGATCATAGAGTGCTGGTTGGTGAAACGGATATAGGAAAGAAACTCAAAGAAGATATCAACAACCTTAAGATTTTGCTTAGAATGTATCAAAAAGGTATACTGTAAAGATTATAAGTGACCTATCTTTGAAAATGACAAATAATTCATAGACAGGTCACTTAATTCTTGACAGATAGGTCAAATATGTTACAATATAGTCAATTGTAAAAGCGATGACGGTGTTTAGAACCATGACCTGGTTCGTAGTAGATAATCGGTTTCCTTTAGAGAGTAGGTGCCTTAGGCTGTAAGCACTTATAGGTTCGGTCGATGATTGAATTTCCCACTTGAGCTGCATGACTGAAGTTAGTAAGCCATGCCGTTAACGCACGTTAAGCGTCCAAAGTGCCTGCATCAGCAGGAATTAGGGTGGTACCGCCGATGGAATCGGTCCCTTGTTAGGGATGGATTTTTTTTATTGTGTAAAATCAAGAACTGAAAAACGAAAGGAGTCCTAATGAAAGAACAGTTGGAAGCAATTAAAATCAAAGTCGTAAAAAGTTTAAACAACATAGCTGACCTTAAGGCACTGGAAGAAGTTCGCGTCAACATACTAGGGAAAAAAGGAGAATTAACATCCATACTAAAAGGTATGAAAGATGTTGCACCAGAAGATCGTCCTACAATTGGCGCTCTAGTTAATGAGGTAAGAGCTGATATTGAAGCAGCCATAGAGGCAACAAAGAATAATCTAGCTTCAAAAGTAAGAGAACAACAGCTTAAAGAAGAGGTCATAGATGTTACCATGCCTTCGAATAAAAAGGTGCTTGGACATCGTCATCCGATGCATATTGTCCTTGAAGACTTGAAAAATATCTTTATAGGTATGGGCTATCAGATTGCAAAAGGTCCGGAAATCGAGGAAGATTATTATAATTTTAAGGCACTAAATATTCCGGAAGATCATCCTGCAAGAGATGAACAGGATACTTTCTATATTGATAAGAACTTTGTTCTTAGAACGTCGACATCACCAACACAGGTTCATGTTATGGAACATCAAAAACCACCTATTCGTGTTATCGCTCCTGGTAGAGTGTACCGCTCAGATGAAGTCGATGCAACCCATTCGCCTATGTTTCATCAGGTAGAAGGCTTGGTTATTGATGAACATATTACCATGGCAGACTTAAAAGGTGCTTTAGCAGAATTCGTCAAAGAACTGTATGGAGAAGATGCTAAAGTGCGTTTTAGACCTCATTACTTTCCTTTTACAGAACCTAGTGCTGAGGTAGACGTCTCCTGTTTCAAATGTGGTGGAACAGGTTGTAACATATGTAAAGGATCCGGATGGATAGAGATTCTCGGTTGTGGTATGGTTCATCCCAAAGTCCTTGAGATGTCCGGCATAGATCCTACTAAGTACAGCGGGTTTGCCTTTGGTATGGGTCTTGAACGTATTACGATGTTAAGGTATGGCATTGAGGATCTGAGACTTTTTTATGAAAATGACATTCGATTTTTAAAGCAGTTTTAATGAGATGGACAGAAAGGAGTAGCAGATTATGAATGTATCAATGAATTGGTTAAAAGAATATGTAAAAATAGATTGTGATGTACAGACATTTGCGGATAAGATGACCATGTCCGGCTCGAATGTGGATTCTGTAGAAAAAAAGGGCGAGATCATTACAGAGGTGGTCGTCGGTAAAGTTCTTGAAATCGTTAAACATCCGGATGCAGATAAATTAGTTGTAACACAAGTGGATGTGGGAGAAAAAACCATTCAGATTGTGACTGGCGCTGATAATATGAAGGTTGGAGATTTGGTACCGGTTGCCCTTCCAGGCGCAGACCTTGCAGAAGGTTTGAAAATCAAGGAAGGTAAGCTTAGAGGTATAGCATCTAACGGTATGATGTGCTCAGTGGAAGAGTTGGGACTGGACCCGGAACATTTTCCAGATGCACCTGAACACGGCATTTATGTCATCAAAGGCGACTATCCATTAGGTAGTGATGTTAAACCAATATTTGGACTGGATGATGCCATTGTTGAGTTTGAGATAACTTCCAACCGTCCGGACTGTTTTAGTTTGCTTGGTATAGCAAGAGAAGCGGCAGCAACCCTTGATACAGATTTTCACTATCCGAAAATTCAGTATAACGAAGTGGCAGGTGACATCAACCAGCATGCTTCTGTAGAAGTTATGGCTACTGACTTATGTCCTAGGTTTGTTGCAAAAGTTTTAGTGGATGTAGATATAAAGCCTTCTCCTAAATGGATGCAAGACAGGTTGAGATCTGTTGGTATACGTCCGATTAATAACCTAGTGGATATAACCAACTTTGTCATGGTTGAAATGGGTCAGCCCATGCATGCCTATGATCTTGAAGAGCTTACCCATGGGAAAATTATTGTTAGGCGTGCAAAAGATCAAGAAAAAATGATGACACTTGACGGTGAAGAAAGAGAACTGGATGAGACCATGTTGGTCATAGCGGGTGAAGAAGAAGTTATTGGAGTAGCCGGTGTGATGGGTGGAGAAGGTTCTAAGGTCAAAGATCATACAGGCATGATACTACTTGAAGCGGCTAACTTTGACCCGGCAAGTATTCGAAAGACCTCGAAAAAAATAGGTCTTAGAACAGATGCATCCACAAAATTCGAAAAACATCTTGACCCCAATACGGCTCTTATTGCCATAGAACGTGCCTGTCAACTAGCAGAAATGATAGGTGCCGGTCGAGTTATGGCAGGTATGATAGATGTGAATAACAGCAATAGAAAGCCTAACAAAGTGACTTATAACGTTGGAAATATTAATAGACTACTTGGAACGGATATTTCTGAAGAAGAAATGGTAAGCTATTTTATACGTCTTGAGTTTGTGGTTGACGAAGATCAAAAAGAAATCTTGGCACCTACATTTAGAGCTGATATTGAATGTGAAGCAGACCTAGCTGAGGAAGTGGC
>PGZS01000015.1:45383-48501 GCA_002841435.1 Firmicutes bacterium HGW-Firmicutes-3
TAAAAGAAGTTTTACTCAAAGAATGGAAGACCTAGCAAGACAGATAATGGAAGATTGTAGTCTTAATGAAGCCATGACTTATAGCTTTGAGTCACCGAAAGTATACGACAAGTTAAAGCTTGCACCGGATAGTCTTCTTAGAGTAGCGGTGAAGATTGATAACCCCCTTGGAGAAGACTTTAGTGTTATGCGTACATCAACGGTTAACGGCATGCTACAAGCGTTATCCAATAATTATGCCAAAAGAAATGAAAAGGTCGGCTTATATGAAATTGGCACCATTTATGAACCAAAGGCCATTCCACTTAAAGAATTACCCAAAGAGTCTCAGAAGTTGACCATTGGCATGTATGGAGACTGTGATTTCTTTAAGCTAAAAGGCATTCTGGAAACATTATTTGAAGCCTTCAATTGTCTTGACTTAGCAAAATGGGATCCGAGTATTGAAGTATCTTACCTTCATCCCGGACGAAAAGCCAAGGTTATGTTGAACAATAAGGAAATCGGGAATATTGGTGAAGTGCATCCGGATGTTCTAGACGCATACGATATTCATGATAAAGCTTATATTGCTGTCATTGATATGAAAGATCTGATTGGTGAAGCAACACTTGACCATAAGTACACACCTGTACCGAGGTACCCGGCGGTTAATAGAGACGTTGCCATGTTGGTAAAGGAAGAAATATTAGTGGGTTCCATTGAAGAAGTCATTCGAGCATGCTCCGGAAAAATACTTGAAAAACTGGAGTTATTCGATGTGTATAAAGGTAAGCAGATTGAAACTGGGTACAAATCTGTCGCCTATGCTTTATCTTTTAGAGCAGCGGATCATACTTTACAAGAAAAAGAAATCAGCAAAACCATGGAAAAGATTTTGAAGGGTCTGGAAAATGAACTCGGTGCCACCTTAAGAAAATAGGCGTATAGACTAGCTTTTTTGAAGAAACCCCTTTATAATAATGAGTGACATCATTATAAAGGGGTTTCCTATGATTAGAGATAAAAATTCTATTTTAGAAAAAATTAAAAAGCTTAAGAAAAGAAGCTATGCTGTGGTTTTGATTATATTTTTGATGATTTTTATGAACATCACAGATATTAGCAGTAAGGGAAAAGAAGCAAACATTGATACCTTAAGGATTGGTTTGGTAACACAGTTTAAAGACCAGGACCAAATTCAAGTATTTAATAAATCAATTGTATTAGGATTCTATAATAATGATATCTGGTTGCCTGAATCGACAATTTTCTCTACAGGTCAAATGTTTTCGCTTAAGCCTTCAACAGCAGCTTATCTTATGTCAGATGAGATTTTTAAAGATTATGAGACGGCTAAGTCGAAGGCAGATTTATTAAAGGCAGATGGATTAACGGTATATCCAGGTTTAATAGATGTTCATACATGGAAAGTTTATGTTGAAACAGTGGATATTCAAATGACTCTAAATCAAATAGATACATTATATGACATCAATTTCTTAGTTGCACCTTTTAATAATGAGCGGATTATCATGAACTATGACCAAGTTGAAGGCATAATTTTTGATAACAGTCAAAATATGGTGGTCGTGGGAACCAATGACAAGATGGGCGATGCATCTATTATGAATCTTGGCAAAGCGACTTACCGAGGCAAAATTGAGATTGGTCGTTATGGTAAGGATAAACTCCTAGCAGTCAATATTGTTGATTTTGAAGACTACCTCTATAGTGTTGTTGTTTCAGAGATCTATGCATCATGGCCGATAGAAAGTATTAAGGCGCAAGCCGTTGCAGCACGGACCTTTGCCATCTATTATGTCACTGTTGCAAAAAAATTCCCTAACGTACCCTATGATTTAGACGATACGGTGAATTCTCAAGTGTATAAAGGCTATGGTGTTGAGGATAAAAGGGTAACAGTTGCAGTGGATGGCACGAGGGGCAAGATGATTTATTATAGTGGATCTGTCATACCTGCTTATTTCTTTTCAACCAGCGGTGGACGTACAGAAGCCAGTGAAAATGTATGGTCTGCTTCGGTTCCTTATTTAAAAAGTATGCCGGATCTTTATGAAACAGAGCCTGCAAGAGCACCCTGGATTAAGACCTACACACCAGCAGAGATTGAGAGTGCATTGATCAAAAGAGACATATCTATAGGTTCTGTTATAGATCTTGAAGTAATGGGTTATACAGATGCAGGTAGGGTGCTTGAATTGGGCATGGACAGTCGAAAGTTTACTATAATAAAACCTGGGTACGCACCTTTTTTGAAGCATTCGGTTATTTCAGGGAAAAACTATGTAGGTGTTGTCGATTATAGTAATGCCTATGTTATGAATAGCAGTGGAAAATCAGAAAAATTACTTGGCCAGAAGGATCAAGTCATTGTCATGAGCGCGGATAACATTATTAATCAGCCGATGATTTCGGGGGAAACTGGAAAGTTTATTTTAGCCGGCGTAGGTTTTGGGCATGGTGTCGGTATGAGTCAGTCTGGAGCAAAAGGGATGGCACTGGCAGGTTATACTTATAAGGATATATTAGAATATTACTATAAGGGTGTTGAAGTGAAATAAAGGACGCTGTTTTAGAATGACTACTCTTTGACTTTAGTTCTAGGCTATAATCGTAGAGGTAACACACAGCTTTTCCTTGTTCTCAAGGAAAGTCATACTTTAGTATTCAGCCTTGAAGCGTGGCAGAATACGTCAATGATCTTTCCTGTCGAACCGTTCAGAAATATGAGCAGAGCTCATAACGAAGCGAAGCTTCTTTTCTTGCCTTACACTTCGTACGGTCAGCAAAAAAGCTGTGTATCACATCTACTCGGGAATAAATTGTCATTTCGTCAAGAATAAGCACTGCTCAATCATCCTTCCTTTTTTACATCCATGTAAAAATGAAGGACGTTCTACATCCATGTAGAACTGTGATTGATCAGTGCTTATTCTTTCCTCATTCGGTTTCGCATATGCGTCATTTCAATAGGGATAAATTCATTTGCTCTTATGATGTGTTGAAGTAACAAGTAATACCGTATTAACCAACATCGACCGTGAAGTTCCTGGAAGCAGTATGTGTAATGGAGCTAGTCAGCATGGATGCTGACCGTCGACTTTTGGTGCATGGA
>PGZS01000217.1 GCA_002841435.1 Firmicutes bacterium HGW-Firmicutes-3
TCGCTATTACATCAGAAGAGTTGAAAAACGGTATTAAAATTCGCAAAGGAAAGAAGAACTACCATAAGACGTTTATGAATAAATAATAAACAAGGCACCCTATACTAATTTCTATAGAGTGCCTTGCTATTTCTATCAATCTTCGTACCAGTGCCTCGTCGTATTCATTTACAAGACCGTGACTTTTTGTTCTATTTCAACAACACATTTAGTTTTTATGGTTTCAACTAAAAATTGTAACGCATCAATAACATGAGGTCTAATGTCTCCACCAATTAAAACATACATAATATCGTCGCCCACCTCAAGATATCCTTCATTTAACCATACTTTTACATGGAAAATTCCTTCCATTTCATAGGTTTTAGCGATCGCCGTATCTACTTTATCTTTATCAAAGGAAAAATCCATCCCAATAACAATCGAACCATCATCCAGACTATTTCGGACCTTCATTTTGGGTGTTTGTCGCACAACACCATTATGAACCAAATACATTCCTTCTTGTGAGGCTATACGATCTGATTTTGCTTCTTTTAGCCACTCATCCATGGATGGCGATATTTTTTTATTAATACGTGTCATATTGGTTCCTCCTTCATGTTCTTGAGCGACTTATCTTAAAGCAATGAGTTTCTATCATCTGAGTCAAAAGTCTGAATCAATTCATCCATTCTAACCTTATCTTTATTTATCGTAAGTTTGATAATCGCTCCAGGTTTTATAGCAAATTGCCGAAGTGCTTTTTTATCATAACCCATGAGATGATTAAGTATAGCTTTTATCACTCCGAAATGGCCTGCCAATACATACGTTCCATCATCTCCAGCTAATAATTCATCAATAAAATCATTAACTCGAGTTAAAAAGTCATCTTGATGTTCTCCACCAGGTAGTGCAACGTGATCAAAAAAACCAATGATCTCATTGTATTTGTCTCCTACCAATTCAACAACTTTTTCTCGAGGCATATCCTCATACTTCCCAAAATTGATTTCTTTCAATCGATCATCTAAAATTATAGAAATATTGCGGTCAAGACCGATTGCTTCTGCCACTACTTTTGCTCTTATTAAAGGGCTTGCGTATACTTTATTGATTCTATAGCGGTTTATCATGTCGACAATTATAGGAACTTGTCTCATGCCTTTCTTCGTCATAGGATAATCTGTATGTCCATATACATGTCCTTTTGCATTGCCTTCTGATTCCCCATGTCTTATAAGGATTAACTCCATTTTTCTTCCTCCACTGTAGGTGTGTCAAGCTTGACACTTATACATACCAATATATTTATAAACACCGTTTTTCATTCCAACTATAAAAATAAAACGTAAAGCTTCCAATCGGCTTCGAACAGGTGGCCTGTTCATTATGAGTGAATCGCTCTGCCAACTGAGCCATGGAAGCACTTAGTATCATAATTATGAAATAAACAGTACTGATTTTCCTGCTATTTTTATGGTAGCACTAAATCACTAACAGCGCTAGACTAAAGAGACAAAACTTTTTAATGCAGCTTTGTTTTTGTCTTTCGTAAAGTGCAAAATAGCAAAGCAATACTTTTGACGCCCTTGTCATATTTTTAGCCATCAGACCCTATCTATCTCACATATCATTAAGCCCTATACCTGCCATGTGGAGAAGGTAACACTGCTGAATAAAAAATAGAAAAAACCCTTGAGAACGCTGGGGAAGGCGGTTTTCAAGGGTTTGCTTTTGTAAACGATTAAGCGATTAAATACGTTAAAAAGGCAAACGACAAAAGCGAACGCTTGTTCTTCATTTGCATGTGCGATATAATAAATAAGAAAATAGAATAAATAATAGAGCAAAAAATTTCTACGACAATGTAGGAGGGTTAGGCATGTTGAAAAAGTTGATTAAGGGAACCATTCATGCTAAAGGAATAGATATTTCAATTTACAGTGTGAAGATTTTCATAATGAATATATTTCGATTACAGATATAGCTAGATATAAAAGCAACGAACCGAATGATGTCATTAAGAATTGGATGCGTAACCGGGATACTATTGAGTTTTTAGGATTATGGGAAAGCTTACATAATCAAGATTTTAAACCCGTCGAATTCGACGGGTTTAGAAAAGAAGCGGGACTGAATGCATTTACAATGTCTCCCAACGAAGCAGATGTACTTAATGTAGCGCTGTTTGGAATAACTGCAAAACAGTGGCGTGAAGAGAATACTAGTATGAAAGGAAATATGAGGGACTTTGCTACTTTGAATCAATTGTTGGTTTTGGCAAATATGGAGAGCTATAATGCAATTTTGATTGAACAAGATAAGTCACAAGCTGAAAGAGTGCAATTATTGCATCAGTTGGCAATAAGTCAGTTAAAGGCAATAGAAGAGATTGGGACAATCAATATCAAGAAATTGCAAAAGAAATGAGGCTGAGCCAATCACTAGCTTACCGCCAAGGAAATGTCAGGCCCTGAAAACATCATTATTGTCTACTTAGGCACGTAGAAACTATAGTTCTGATGACGCGTAGTGGTTCGGGTGGTAAAATGTAGAACTTGACCATAACATATAGTGGTTTTGAGTCGATTTTGAGGCAAAAAGGGGGTTAAGTCGTGAGATATCTTACGAAAGAATGGTGTAATTTATGCCAATTAGCAGGGTTACATTTTGGGTTACGGGCGCATAAAGATGTTAGAGTCCTAAACGAAAGTGTATATCAGCGACTGAGAAAGAGAAAAGAAAAGGCTTTTATAAAACAAGAAAAGGAAATATATGACTTTAATCCTCGCGAATTATTTGATTCAGATGGGGAGGTACTTGTTCGAGCGGATAAATTCATCTCTGGCGAAGAAATTCTAGAAGAAGATACCATAGTTTATGAGATGCCGGAAGAACAGAAAGAGCACATTCATAAACTTATAGAAGCTTATGATTCAAGAGGCCCTTTTGATATTCAAAAAAGTTCTATTGAATTTGAGAATAGGCAAAAGATGTTATTAGAAGATAATGAA
>PGZS01000016.1 GCA_002841435.1 Firmicutes bacterium HGW-Firmicutes-3
ATGTGGGCACTTAAGTTCTAATCGAATCGCAGCAGATGACAACCCAGTAAAATTAATGTCAATAGCATTACAACCATTAGCAAGGCCACCTTTCCCACTTAATGAATTTGGATTTAAGGAAGGGGGCGTTAATAATGTGCTATGATTTTGTAAAAAAATATGGCCTGAATGATACAATCATAAAAGAAGCCATGCAATACGAAGGCTTATTCCTAGGAAGGGTCTTAGTACAATCCAAAGATATTTATCGTGTGGTTTCAGAAAAAGGCGAATTTTTAGCTGAAATATCTGGAAAGTTTAGATTTCAAATAGAACAACACAGTTCATATCCTGCGGTTGGTGACTTTGTGATGTTAGATCGAGACTCAGGAACTAATGGGAATGGCATCATTCATCATGTTCTTTCGAGAAGAAGTGCCTTTATACGTAAAGCAGCTGGAAAAGCTACCAAAGAACAATTGGTTGCGACAAATATTGATACAACATTTATTTGTATGTCTGTAAATAATGATTTTAACCTTCGTCGATTGGAAAGATATTTGGTGCTTGTATGGGAAAGTGGTTCAATACCTGTGGTGGTACTGACGAAAATCGATTTGTGTGAGGATATCAACACCCTATTTCGCGCAGTTGATTCTGTGGGGATGGGGGTTGACATACTTGGGATTTCTACTTTAGAAAAAGAAGGCTTTGAAGATGTGATGTCCTATATTTCAGAAGGTAAAACAGTTGCGCTTTTAGGTTCATCAGGCGTTGGAAAATCGACACTAATTAATTGGTTGACAGGAATAGATACACTCGAAACACAGACAATCAGAAATGACGATAAAGGACGACATACTACCACAAGGAGAGAACTAATTTTGATGCCAAATGGTGGGATGATTATCGATACCCCTGGTATGCGTGAACTTGGTTTGATAGATTCTGAAAATGGGTTAGATAAAACATTTAATGATATTGAAGCCTACTTTAAAAGCTGTCACTTTCGTGATTGTAAGCACACAAATGAACCTGGTTGCGCGATTTATGCTGCAATCAAAGAGGGGGATTTGTCAGAAAAACGCTGGCAATCCTATTTGAAACTGAAAGTGGAAGATGCGTTTTCAGAAAATCCTGAAGCGTATTTAAAGAAGAAAAACGAAAAGTTCAAAAATATTTCGAAGCTTCACAAGAATAAAAAATAGTTGATCATTTAGGGATATGAAGATTTTTATTTTCATATCCTTATTTTAATGAGAAATTTATTAGTTTTTAGCGTTTAAGCTTATTCAACTATATAGTGAAGATATTCAAACAACGCTATTATTGCATCCAAATTAATTTATTGAACATGTTAAGAAATACCAACAGAAATTGAGTTTACACATTATTTATGGCTTATATATCTTTTAGTAGGATCAACTCCCATGCCACCCATGTAGAAAGTTACTAAAAAAAACAATTCTGTTTGAAAAATAATGTATATATTTTATGAGGTAAATTTGCGGAAATTGCTCTATAATATATATTAGAAGATTGGTTAAGGTATCAAAACTTAAAAGTTGAACTTTCGCATACAATATATAGATATGAATGTATCAAAGTAATCTATATATTGTATGTGAATTTAGTGAAACTTAGTTTTGACCCTATAACCAAGACTATTGTTTAAGAACTATATAGATGATCATGATTTTTTGTGATAAATGACAGAGTTGATTGGGGTGATACATTTTGGGCGTTCGAGTCGTTATAAATAAGCCAGGTAGTGGTAAAACGGAAAAGTTATATAGAGAAATTATTGAGGCTTCCATAGCCTTGCCTACAGGTGAAACCATTTTACTTATTGTACCTGAGCAAGCCACACTGAATGTTCAACATGAGATGATAAGGGCCCACCCAAATCATTGTATTACCAATATTGAGGTGCTTAGTTTCGGAAGGCTTTCTTATAGAATGGTGGATGAATTAGGCGTTGCAGGAAAAATTTTGCTCTCAGATGTTGGAAAGACCATGATGATTCGTAAGATCATTGATACCACAAAAGTAGATTACCCTTTTTTAAGTCAACACATACAGAAAAAAGGCTACGTGAATGAGTTACGCGATTTGATGTCTGAGTTCTCAAGGTATGGCATATCGGAACATGACTTTGAAAGTATAGTGGAGCAGACCGATGTGGAGATTCTTAAGCTAAAGCTTAGAGACTGTGGAAAACTTTATAATACATACAAAGAACAATTGATTAGCAGTTATCTAAGTGGTGAAAGCCTTTTTGAACGCTTAGTAGAGATTGCTCATGAGAGTCAGTGGTTAAAAAAAGCCACCATCATAATTGACGGGTTCTATGGTTTTACACCAATTCAATATGGGTTGATAGAAAAACTCATGTATACCGCGAAGGATTTGACCCTAACATTAACAGGTGAAGCTTCTGTTCTTAAGGGAAAACCTATTGATGAGAGTCATCTATACTATGAGAGTTATTATACCTATCATGCGCTACTTCAAAAGGTGGATGAGCAAAGAATTCATGATTATACAGAAGAAGAATGGATGGAAGATCTAACACATGAGGTAAACTTCATTTGGCATTTAAGAGAAAATCTCTATCAGTACCCATATGATGCATTTGAGGCGGACCCAAAAGGGTTGCATTTGGCCCACGCTTCATCGATGAAAAAGGAAGTGGCTTATTTAAGAGACAGCATACTCAAGCTGGTTATGGATAAGGGTTATACTTATAACGATATAGGCGTGTTGGCCGGCGATCAAAACCGATATGAGCGCCTCATCAACGAAATGCTTCCGGAAGCCGGCATACCAATCTATTTTGATAAGAAAAAGCCATTTGCATCAAATAATGCGGTTATCTTCGTTATGTCCATTATTAAAGTATTTAAAAGTAATTTTAGTTATGAGGCGATTTTTGAATATCTAAAATCAGATTATGTGGACTATAATCAGGAAGTTTTAGATCATTTGGAAAACTATGTCATCCGCTATGGTATCAGAGGTTTATCAGCATGGTCAAAAGAATGGGTCTATAAAGTTCCGGATATACATAGGACAAAAGATACGCCACAAGCCATGCATCTCTTATCTGCTATTAATACTTTAAGAGAAGGGATTATTCTACCCTTTGTGTCAGTCCATCATTCGAAAAAACTAAGGGTCAAAGACCACTTAGTGCATATTTATGAGATATTAGTTCATCACGAAGTTGAATCGAAGATTCAGAACAAGGCAGATGATTACCTGTCTACGTTTCATTATGATGAAGCAAGGACTTATAATCAAGTCTATAAGGTATTAATGACTTTATTTGATCAATTGGCCTTGATGTCCACGGAGGAAAAGGTGGACGATGGGACTTTCTATAATCTGATGGAAGCCGGGATAGAACAACTTGAACTAGGTCTTGTCCCACCTAGAATGGACCAGGTGATTATCGGGAATCTGACAAGAAGTCGAATGACGCGTAAAAAGGCTATTTTTGCTATTGGTTTAAACGAAGGTGTGGTGCCCATGCTGAAAGAAGGTTCAGGGTTATTAACGGATCGTGAAAGAGAGTGGATGGTGGAAAAAGGAGTGAAATTAGCCCCTACGACCATTAAGAACCTTTATAGAGAACAGTTTTATATCTATATGGCATTATTAAATACAAGTGAGAGGTTATATTTAAGCTATACCCTTATGAATGAGGAAGGAAAAGCAACCAGGCCATCTCACTTGATACATATGATTAAGAAGATTTGTCCCCTTGTAAAACATTATAATATTGATCAACTTTATAAAGGCAAGATTGTCATCAATAGACCAAGTGTGGTCTTTAAGCAGTTATTAAAAAAACTACAAGAAGACAAAGATATCAATATAAGTGGTGATTGTGATATCGAATCGATTTTAAGCTGGTATAGAAAAGAGCCTGAGTGGGAAACAAGGTTGGAGATGGCACTAAGAGGCCGTAAGGATCACTTGTTAGAAGATCATTTATCAGATAGTCATAAATTATACGGAGAAACACTTAAGAACAGTGTGTCGAGACTTGAACAGTTTTCAAAGTGTCCTTTTGCCCATTTTGTTACGTATGGCTTAAAGGCCCATGAAAGAGAAGCATATGAGATTACTATGCCTCAACTGGGATTGATTTTTCACAAGGTCATCGAACGGATATCCAATCGTGTACAAATGCGACACTTATCATGGTCAGAAGTTACAGAAGTTATGAGAAAAGACTGGATAGAAGAATTTGTAATGGATCTTGTTGGTGAAGAGACACATAGAGTATTTTTTGACTCCAATAGAAACATTTTTTTATTGAACCGTCTAAAAAAAATTCTGAATCGGTCCATATGGGCTATTGCCTATCAAATTAATCAAGGCGATTTCAGACCACAGTTTACAGAGTGGCATTTTGACGGCGCCGATTATGATGTGAATAGCTTGAATCTGGAATTGGACAACCAAAGAAAGATGATATTAAGAGGTACAATTGATCGAATAGATAGCTATTCTAATGACACTTATACCTATATTACGATTATTGATTATAAGTCATCTGGTCAGGATTTAGATTTTGGTGATGTTTATCATGGGCTTCAGTTACAATTATTGGTGTATCTAAATGCCGCAATTCAGGTGCAAGAAAAGGTATCCGAAAAAAAAGTCATACCTGCAGGATTATTTTATTTTAAGATTGATGATCCTTTTGTTGCATCTTCAGCGGATTATAATGAAGCACATATTGAAGATGAGTTGCTTGAGTCAATGCAGTTAAAGGGTGTCGCCCTAAATGATTCTGACGTTATAAAAAAACTGGACAATTTATTTATTAAAGCATCCAAAGTCATACCTGTGTCAAAAAATAAGGACGGTCAGCTATCTAAGGCATCTAAAGTCCTGGAACTGGAGGATTTCGATATACTTTGTGGCTATGTTCGTGATGAAACCCAAAGAATAGGCAATGAAATTATAAAAGGAAATATTGAAGTGAAGCCATATAAAAAAGGGGAGAAAAGTGCTTGTGACTACTGCAAGTATGGGGGTATATGCAGATTTGATGTGAAGATGCCAAACTTTGATTACAGGCGAACGGACCAAGAAGAAGACAAGGATTATCTCGAAAAGATGAAAAACCATTGTCAACAGGATTAATTCAGTGTTACACTATACTATAGGGCAATTTTTCAAACCATGTGAAAGTGGATTATGTATAAGCAGACCAATGAAAAGAGGTTTCAAATATGGAAGATGTCATTAAGAAAATCATTGATATTGAGGAAAAGGCACAAGCATTGATGAACCATACTTTACTAGAAAAAGAAGCGCTTATAAAAAGCTATGAAGAAAAAACAATAGCAATGGAAAAGAGAATTCTTGAAGAAGCTGACACTAAAATAGAACAGATTAGAAAAAAAGAACTGAGTGACAGCGTAGCTGAAAGGAAAAAAATCGAAGCCCAATGTGATATGAAGATGCTGGCCATAGAAGAAAAAATAAGAAAAAACAAGGAAGTATGGGTTGAAGAGTTGGTTAATCAAGTCTTAAATAGGTAGGTAGAGCTATGTTAAATGCTTTTAAATACGCACATCTAACAACTAAAATTAGGGCCATGCAAGGTAAGATGCTTAAGGATGAGGACTTTGTTAATCTACTTAGAATGCAATCGGTTAAGGAAATAGCCAATTATTTGAAAAACAACACTTATTATAAGCAGAATTTTGAGGAAATGGATAACCAAGATATTCATCGTGGACAGTTAGAGATTATGCTTAACCGTGCATTGATCTATGATGCCCTCAAGATTGCCAAATACTTAAAAGGCAATGAAAAAACCATTTATAGGTTTGTGTATCGAAAACAAGAGATTGAGGACCTGAAAAAAATGTTACGTGCCCTACATATGGGTAAGTCTTTGGATAAGATAGATCGAAAAACACTTTTCATTAGTCACCATAGTAACATAGACTTTAATACAGCATTAAAGGCAAATACCATTCGTGAATTAGTAGATACTTTGGCAGACACCAATTTCTATCCGATTCTATCACCTTTGCTCATAGAAGACAATAAGATTAACCTTTTTGCAGCTGAGATGGCACTTGACCTATATTATTATAATCAGGTTCATACTCAGATTCATAAGAAAATATCAGGAAAAGACTATGAGCTCATGCATATGAGCTTTGGTCTGGATGCAGATTTTAGAAATATGATGTGGATTTATCGAAGCAAACAGTTTTATAACCTTAGAAAAGAGATTATTTATAGTTACATCATACCAAACGGACATAAGTTGAAAAAGCAGGATATCATCAAACTGGTGGAAGCAGATACCGGACAAGAGGTCTTGAAACTTCTAAAAGCCGGTCCTTATGGAGAAATTGTTGACTTTGATAGTGGTCATTGGGACAATAGCTTCAACAAATATTATGGGAATAGACAATTGAGACAGATGCGCCTATTACCATTTACAATCGCACCGATTATCGGTTATATTTTTATCAAAGAGATTGAGATTTTGAATTTGACAACTATTATTGAAGGTGTTAGATATAAAGTTGATCCGAAAAAGGTTGAGACATACTTGGCGCGACAGAATAAGGGAGTGGGGAATTATGATTGAGAAAATGCATTTTGTAAATATAGTCGGACCGCTTAAATCATTTGATACATTCGTGATTCAAAGCTTTATACCACATGAGATTCAGTTGGAAAATGCTTATAACATTCTCCACTCGGTTAAAGGATTATTTAAGTTTGATGATAAGAACCCCTATCAGAAACTTGAAGAAAAAGTAAATAAGCTTGGTGAGGTGGCCGACGTTGTTTTTGAATACGATGATACGGCACCGGTTGGAATTATGCCGGTATATATGTTAGAACCGGAGATTGAAGGTTATGAAAGGCAGATAGAAACGATTAAGCACATCAGTAATTCTCTTAGAGAAGACTTAGAATACAAAATCCAACTTAGAAATCAGATACTTCCGATACAAAATCTGGATATTAAGGTTAATGAACTGTTTGATTTTGACTATATGAAGTTCAGGTTTGGATCCATGGCAATAGATAACTTTAAAAAGCTTCAAGATTATATTGAAGCCATGGATGTTATTGCTTTTGAAGTTTCTAGAACGGACAAACTGGTTTACTTGTTCTACTTCACACCGAGAACAAAAAAGTTCAACATTGACAGTCTTTTTGCATCCTTGTATTTTACTAGAATTCGATTGTCAAACGACATCAAGGGCTACCCGAAACAAACCCTAGAAAAATTAAACGAAGAGATAGAAGAGCTAACACTTCGGGTTGAAGAATTAGATCAGCAGTCAAAATCTTATATACAAAAGCACATTAAACGCATCCATGAGTTATATACTTACGTGGCTCAGTTAAACGGTACATTTGATGTCAGATCTATGGCAGTTAGGTCTAAAGATGCCTTCTATATGACGGGCTGGGTGGCAGATAGTGAGCTTACTTCATTTAAAGAAAAGATGGATGCTTTTCCAAGTGTAACATGTGTTTTTGAAGATGATGATACAAATAAAAATTCAAAGCCACCGACCAAACTTAGAAACAATTGGTTTTTTAAGCCCTTTGAACCGATCGTTAAGATGTATGGTACACCTTCATATAATGAGTTTGATCCGACAGTATTTGTCGCCATAACCTATATGCTCATGTTTGGAGGCATGTTTGGGGATGTGGGACAAGGCTTGGTGATTAGTCTTTTCGGATACTTGCTCTACCGTAAAACTAAAAACGCGTTGGGACAGATTATGATTTACTTAGGCGGTGCTTCCGTATTTTTTGGTTTTATTTACGGATCCTTTTTCGGAGATGAGCATCTTCTGGGAGATTTGTTCAATTACACACCAATAAACAGCATGGAGAATATGATGGAAATGCTAGGGAGTGCCATAGTTTTAGGTGTGGTACTAATCCTTATCGTTATGCTCATTAACATTCGTAATGCTTACAAACAGAAGAATATAGCAAAGATGCTTTTTGATCGAAATGGTGTGGCAGGCTTAATCTTTTATATAGCGGTTCTAAGCATTGCCCTATCTATTGTTTTGAATGTGGAGGTTCATCCCTTAGTTATTTTTTTGTTCGTGGTTGCACCCTTGATTTTGATATTTTTAGCCCACCCTCTGGATAACTGGATTCAAAAGAAGGAGCATATTTTTCCCCAGGACAAAGCCAGTTACATCATTGAAGCCTTATTTGAACTTGTAGAAACATTATTGGCATTTTTGAGCAATACTATTTCATTTATGCGTGTTGGCGCCTTTGCATTAAACCATGTCGGATTTTTCCTTGTTTTTAAGATTCTATCCGAAATGGTATCAAAGACGGACAATTCCATTAACGGTGTTTTGGTCATGATTTTTGGGAATATACTAATTCTAGGGCTTGAAGGCTTAATTGTTGGTATACAGGGTATCAGGCTTGAGTACTATGAATTATTTAGCCGTTTTTTCGAAGGTGAAGGAACGGAATTTAAACCATTTACCATAAAAAAGTCATAAAATAATCGCAACGAGCGGGATTTGAAAATGGAGGAATCAAGATGAGTTTTATTTTAGTAATGGCATTAGTATTGGTATTATCAACGGTAGTTGTAGGTATATGGAGCATAAGAAGAAACATAAAACAATCTCATGCAAAAGCATATATAGGCATTAACCTTACGGCTTTTTTTGTACTAATGATTGGCGCGACGGTATTTATTTTTAGCGGACCGGAATCTTTGGCAGCTACGGAAGATTTAGCGGTAGCTGTTGCATCACAAGAAGGACTTAAGTTTATTGCAGCGGCTCTATCCACGGGGCTTGCATCTATTGGTGCGGGTATTGCGGTTGCTATATCCGGCTCGGCAGCTATTGGGGCGATTTCAGAAGACCCTAAGCTTCTGGGTAAGACAGTTATATTTGTTGGACTGGCAGAAGGTATTGCAATCTATGGATTGATTATCTCGATTATGATCCTTGGAAGTTAAGTAAAGTGTCACCAAGCATGTTTAGCCTTAAGGAGGTGCTTGTTATGAAGATGTTTTTGATTAGCGATAATATCGACACAAAAACCGGCATGCGTCTGGCAGGTGTATCAGGTGTTGTTGTGCATACAAAAGAAGAAGTTATAGAGGCTTTTAACGATATATTAAAAAGGCCTGAAGTAGATATTGTGCTTATGACCGAAAAAATTGCATTGTTAATACCGGAGATGATTGATGATGTAAGATTGAATTATCAGACACCTTTGATTGTCGAAATTCCTGACAGACACGGTTCTGAAAGAAAATCAGATTCAATTACCCGATATGTACGAGATGCTCTTGGACTTAAGATATAAGGTGGTATAAGATGAGTAAAGTAGATGAAAAACTTGCACGCTTTTCCAATGATATTATGTCAGATATTGGTGAAGAGCGTAATATGATGCTAAACGAGGTTGAAGAACGAGAAAGGCAAGCCTTTGAGACAAAGGAACTTGCTTTATTGACTCAAGCTTATGAGAAGATACAGTCAGCGCTCCTTAAGATTGATAAGGAGAAGAATGAGCTGATGTCTAAAACACTTTTAGACAATAGAACACGGTTGTTACATAAACGTCTGGAATTGATTGATGAGATTTTCTATCAGGCAGTGGCGCGTTTACAAGCTTTTGCAAAATCAGAGGCTTATATGCCACATTTAATTGGTCTGATTGAAGAAGGAAGACATGTTCTAGGTGTAGGCAATTTGGAAGTGTATCTGAATTACAGTGATCATTCAATTAAAGATCAGGTTAGCGAAACAACCGGATTAAAGGTAGTTCTAGAATCTAAACATGTTAATCTGGTCGGAGGATGTAAAATATACAATAGAACCAGCCAAAAGGTTGTAGATTATTCCTTTGCCAATGAACTGGAAAATCTGCGAGAAGATTTCTTGCACAAATGTAATTTGGAAGTGGGATAAGGGGGTGTCGCATTGTGATTGAACAAGGTAGAATTGCCGGTATCAATGGACCGGTTATTACCATTAGAGGCAGTAAAAAATATCAGATGCTTGAAATGATATTCGTAGGACACCTGAAACTTATTGGTGAAGTTATTAATATTGAAGGACAAGATGTGACGGCTCAAGTCTATGAGTCAACAACCGGTCTTGGAATTGGAGAGCCTGTATATGCAACGGGTGAGCCCATGTCACTTGAGCTTGGACCGGGTATTGTAGGCGGAGTTTTTGACGGTATACAAAGACCCTTGACCACTATAAATGAAAAATCAGGAGCTTTTATCGGACGCGGACTGGATGTAGTCGCACTCGATCGAGATATTAAGTGGCAAGTTGAGCTATCGGTTAAAGTTGGCGATGAGCTAAAAAGTGGCGATATTTATGCCTTGGTTCAAGAGACAGAACTTGTCATGCATAAAGTAATGCTTGGACCCAATCAATCGGGTAAAGTTATTGAAGTCGTAGATCAAGGTGCGTATACCATAGATCAAACCATTGTAAAAATCATGGATCGATATGAGGATATTATTGAATTAAAGCTGTATCAAAAATGGCCCGTTAGACAACCAAGACCTTTTAATGCTCGTAAACCCTTATCAAAGCCACTTGTAACCGGCCAACGGATTATAGATAGTCTTTTCCCAATAGCAAAAGGTGGTGCAGCAGCCATACCCGGTGGGTTTGGAACAGGTAAAACAATGACACAACATCAATTGGCAAAATGGAGTGATGCAGATATCATTGTTTATATTGGTTGTGGCGAACGGGGCAATGAGATTACTGAAGTCTTAGAAGACTTTCCAAAGCTTATAGACCCTAAATCAGGGAAACCTTTGATGGAAAGAACGATACTCATTGCCAATACATCGAACATGCCTGTTGCTGCCCGCGAGGCATCCATATACACAGGTATTACCATAGCTGAGTACTATAGAGACATGGGCTATCATGTTGCAATCATGGCGGATTCTACATCAAGATGGGCAGAGGCATTAAGAGAAATCTCGGGGCGACTTGAAGAAATGCCCGCAGAAGAGGGGTTCCCTTCTTATCTCCCATCTAGACTTTCCCAGTTTTATGAACGTGCTGGTTATGTAGAGACCTTAAACGGTCTAGAAGGTTCTGTTAGTATCATCGGTGCGGTTTCACCTCAAGGTGGCGACTTCTCGGAGCCAGTAACTCAAAATACCAAACGTTTTATCCGATGTTTTTGGGCACTTGATCGACAACTGGCCTATTCAAGGCACTATCCGGCTATTCACTGGTTGAACTCTTATAGTGAGTACATGACTGGGATGGCAAGTTGGTATCAAGAAAATGTTTCGGAAGACTTTTTGATAATTCGTCAGGAAGTCATGGCATTGTTGCAAGAAGAAAGCAAATTGATGGATATTGTTAAGCTGATTGGCGCTGATATTTTACCGGAAGAGCAAAAACTGATTCTTGAGATATGCTCTGTATTAAGATTGGGATTTTTACAGCAAAATGCTTTCCATGATGTGGACACTTATGTACCCCTAGGTAAGCAAAAAGAAATGATGCGGGTTACACTCTATGCTTATGAGAAATCCAAGGAACTGTTGGAATTTGGTATACCGGTTTCTCAAATGCGTAAAACAGGCATCTATGAAGAATTGATAAAAATCAAATACACAGTAGGCAATGACAATTTGGATGCTTTTGAGCCAATTTTTGCTCGTATTGACAAAATATTTGCAACACTTCGTGAGAGTTATAAAAGCTTTGAAAGGGTGAAGAACGGATGAGTATTGAATACTTAGGTCTAAGAGATATAACTGGATCCATCATAATCCTAGAAGGCGTTAAAGATGCTGTTTTTGAAGAAATGGTAGAAATTACCATGGATAGTGGCGAGGTAAGGTTAGGACGCATCATAGAGTTACATGAAGATGTTGCAGTCGTACAGGTTTTTGAAGGTACCACAGGTATGTCCAGCTCGAATACGAGAACCAGATTTACAGGCAAGCCTTTAAAAATACCTTTGTCTAAAGAAATACTTGGTAGAAAGATGAATGGACTTGGTAAACCTATTGATGGTTTAGGCAAGCTCTTTGCAGATGTCAGGTGGGATATTAATGGTGATCCTATTAATCCAATAGCAAGAAAGTACCCAAGAAATTTTATTCAGACAGGTATTTCCGCTATTGATGGATTAACCACTTTGATACGCGGACAGAAATTACCGGTTTTTTCAGGCAACGGTTTACCTCATGATGCCTTAGCCGTTCAAATCGTTAATCAAGCACAACTTTCAGCAGAAAGCGATGATGAAGATAACTTTGCAATTGTATTTGCAGCCATGGGGGTCAAAAATGATGTGGCGGACTATTTCACTCAGAGCTTTACAAGTAGTGGTGTTATGGAAAAGGTAGTGACCTTTATGAATCTGGCCAACGATCCTGTAGTTGAGAGAATTGTGACACCTAGATGTGCTTTAACCGCAGCGGAGTACCTTGCATTTGAACATAATATGCATGTACTTGTTATTCTGACAGATATGACATCCTATTGTGAAGCCCTTAGAGAGATTTCCTCCTCTAAAGGTGAAATTCCCAGTCGAAAAGGTTTTCCAGGCTATATGTATAGCGACCTGGCTTCTCTATATGAACGCGCAGGTATGTTAAAAGACAGAAAAGGTTCCATTACTCAAGTGCCCATATTGACCATGCCCAATGATGATATTACCCACCCTATTCCTGACTTGACCGGCTACATTACTGAGGGTCAGGTGGTACTGGATCGGAGTTTACATCAGAAAGGCATTTACCCTCCGATTATTGTATTACCATCCTTATCAAGACTTATGAAAGATGGCATAGGTGAAGGTTATACAAGAGCCGATCATCCTCAAGTAGCGAATCAGCTTTTTGCTTCCTATGCAAGGGTCCAAGAGGTTAAAGCTCTAGCATCGGTTATAGGTGAGGATGAACTAACAGAAATAGACAAGAAATATATGGACTTTGGTCGGGCTTTTGAAACCGGATTCGTAGCACAAAGATTTGATGAAGACCGGGTAATGGAAGCAACCTTAGATATAGGTTGGAACTTGCTAGGCATGCTTCCGAAAGAAGAATTGACCAGGTTAGATGATGTCATATTGAATAAGTATTATAAACCAACGACAGAGTAAGGAAGTGAGTCGTCATGGACAGTACATTATTTCCAACAAAAGGTAATTTAATATTGGCTAAGAATACATTATCTCTTTCAAAGCAAGGTTATGACCTTTTAGAACAGAAAAGAAATATCCTTGTACGAGAGGTTATGCTCTTAATTGATGAGGCAAGAGAGATTCAGAGTGTCATCAGTAGCACTTTTGCAAATGCTTATGCTGCACTTCAAGAAGCCAATCTAACCATTGGTATTAACACTGTGGAACAGATTGGTGAAGCCATTGAAGAAGAAAACGGAATAGAAATCAAAGTACGTTCAATTATGGGTGTGGAAATGCCCGTAATCAAGGAGTTGTCAACAGAATTAGAGCCTCAATATGGCTTTTCCAGAACCAATTCTTCTCTTGATGAAGCATTTTCCATGTTTGTAAAGGTGAAAAATCTGACGGTACATCTAGCGGAAGTAGAAAACGCCATCTATAGATTGGCAGCCAATATCAAAAAAACTCAAAAAAGATCCAATGCATTAAAGAACATTATGATTCCTAGGTATGAATCGGTAACAAAGAACATTGTGGATGCTCTTGAAGAAAAAGAAAGAGAAGAATTTACAAGACTTAAGATGATTAAAAGAAGAGGATAGTGCCAGAAAAGATTTAGAAACAGATTCGATTAAAAAGGCTTATTGCAGAAACAGTCCGTGAGGCACTGAATCTAAAATAAGCCTTTATGTTTTTCATTATAGTTTTTACAAAGTCAAATCGATATGGTGAATCGTACCGGCTTGTCCATTTTCTTTTAAGAAAATACCGGTTTGTCTTATGTAGCCATCCGGTGACAAGGGACTGGTGCCAAGGGAGAAATCAGTAGCCACATGACCAAGATAGATGGCGCCAATACCCACTTCTCCAAGTCCTAACAATACATCTTGCCCCAGTTCATTTTTATTCCATATACGTAATTTGGAAAAAACTGAGTCGTTTTCATCAATCCAGCCATTATTATCTTCATCATGTAAGGCAAGATCCCTGAAGCCGTTACCAGAAGTAGGACCAAACAACTCACGACCATCATCGATTTTACCGTTATTATTTAAATCAATAGCTAAGAAGCCACTGCCTTTTTGTAAAAAAGAAATTTGGTCATCCGTACCATCAAAGTCCAAATCAAAAGCGTATTTTGACTGAGTCAACTTGGAGGAAGGACCGTTATAATTGATGACTAAAGGATCAACGACCTTGCCGTCTTTTGAAAGTAGATCCTCACTCATAAAGTGAAAGGATTCGTGACGTTGTAATTGGATAGAAAAATCAATGGTTCGACCATCCGAGGTTTTAACGGTGCCGGCCGCTTTAAAAGTCATAGATTGTGACATGTCGTAACTGACTTTTCTTCTGTAATAAGGCATAGGTGCTTCATTTAAAGCATGAACACCACTTTGACCCGCTGTTGTACCATTTGAACCCGTTACTTCTAATTTTTTTGGTAAAACAAATTTAATGTCTTTTCCGGTAAGAAAACTAAGGAGTTTTTCAAGGAGCAACACTTTCTGGTAGTCTTCTTCGCTGATTTCATAAATCTTAGTACCACCAACATTTGAAGACCCAGTAACATCTTTTGACTTTTGCTGAAGTTGGAGGTCAAAAAGATCCATAAAAGCATCCTTTAGCGGAAGTCCTGTAGTTTGCTTTTCTTCATCAAGCTTGGTTATTTGCACAGTGGTTTGTTCTTTGCGTTTAGAATGGGCGTACATTTCAATGCCAGAACTTTGTATCTTCATCAAATCACCTCTATAGGATAAAAAATAGTGTCCATAGATAATATCGGAAGATACATAGGTCGACTTTAATTATTTTTCAACGTACACAGTTATTCTACTTCCATGACTTTCATTAAGTTGGTATTACCTTTTGTGTTAAGGGGTATACCGGCGGTAATGACGATTTTGTCACCTTCTTTAGCAAACCCCATATCTTTTGCATGTTCAATGGATTTGTAGAATAAGATATCTGAAGAATTTTCTGCCTTCATAATAATCGGGATAACACCCCATAGCATGTTCAACTGACGCTGAGTAATGGGATTGATAGTAGGTGCTATGATTGGGGATTCTGGTCGGAACATGGAGATGAGGCGAGCGGTTTTACCACTGTAAGTAGGACAAATAATTGCCGCCGCATTTAGGTTCATAGCGGTGGTGCAGGTTGCATAACTCACAGCATTGGTAACGCTTTTATCAAGGACTTCAGTGATTCTCTTATAAACGGCTTCATAATCAGCGGTTTCTTCAGAAGCTTCAGCAATTTTTCGCATAATTTTAATGGCTTCAATAGGATAGGAACCGGCAGCAGTTTCACCGGATAACATAATGACATCTGTACCATCTAAGATGGCATTGGCAACATCTGATACTTCTGCTCGGGTAGGTCTTGGGTTGACAATCATGGAATCCAACATTTGGGTTGCGGTTATAACAGGAATGCCTGCAGCGTTACATTTATGAATGATTCTCTTTTGAATTTGAGGGATGCATTCAGCAGGTGTTTCTACGCCTAAGTCACCTCTGGCAACCATGACACCGTTTGATACTTCTATGATTTCATCGATGTTATCAACACCGGTTTGGCTTTCTATTTTTGATATGATATGGACATGTTCACCTCCATTTTGATCTAGCAAGGTGCGAATGGCTTCTACATCTCTTTTGCTCCGAATGAAGGAGGCTGCCAAATAATCAATGCCTTCTTTTATACCGAAGATGATATCCAGAGTGTCGGCCTCAGTTAGAGCAGGAAGTTGTACATCTACGCCTGGTACGTTAATACCTTTTCTATTTTTAACCCTACCACCATTTTTGACGACGCAGATAATATCTGTACCTTCAACTCCTGTTACTTCAACTTCAATAAGCCCGTCATCTATTAATATGCTGCTTCCAAGCTTAATATCTTTGTAGAGATTTTCATAAGTTATGCAGAATCTATGAGCTGTTCCCTCGAAGTCGCCAAGACATAGACGGGTTTCTTCGCCGGCAAATAAATCAACACCACCGTCTTCAAAAGTCTTAGTACGGATTTCAGGTCCTCGGGTATCCATTAGGATTGCGATGGGAAGGTTCAGTTCCTCTCGTACTTCCTTGATCAGATTGAAATTATGTAAAAGATAATCTTGATCACCATGTGACAAATTAAGACGTGCCACATTTAATCCGTTTTTAACGAGCGCAGTCAGTGTTTCCTTATTGTCGCTTGCAGGACCCAAGGTACATATTATTTTGGTTTTATTCATGAGAAGGGTTCTCCTATCATAGATCTATTCTATTGGATGCATACACATCCATTATACCTTTCAGATGGATGTCTGTAAACATAAGGGAATATTTTCTATGAAATACCTGTTTATCTATGGCATAATCCAATGTTTTCAGCTAAAATAGACAGAGAAAGTGGGGTGCAATATGAGTGAAGTGAGATTTACAGAGCAACAGAGTAAAGTCATTACGACCCATGGAAGAAATTTATTGGTTTCAGCGGCTGCCGGTTCAGGAAAAACAGCCGTCTTAGTCGAGCGGATTATTCGTATGATAACAAACAAGAGGGAGCCGGTATCGATCGATAGCTTACTTGTTGTGACTTTTACCAACGCTGCGGCATCGGAAATGCGGGAAAGGGTCGGCACTGCACTCTATAGTGCTATTGAAAATGATCCAACGAACCTATATTTGCAACAGCAGCTAACTCTATTGCCATCAGCCAATATTATGACTTTGCATGCTTTTTGTCTGCAAGTTATCAAGAACTACTTTTACAAGATTAACCTGGACCCAAGCTTTAAGATTGGGGACGAGATTGAACTCACACTCATACAAAATGAAGTTCTTGATGAAGTTATAGAGAAGTTTTATACAGAAGGTGATAGTGATTATCTGGATTTCATTGAAAGTTACGCACCTGGAAAAAGCGATAAGGCGGTTGAAGCCTTGGTTCTTTCCGTATATAAGCTCAGTCGAAGTCATCCCATACCTGAAAAATGGCTGGACAGTAGCATTGATTTATTAGACATTAAAAATCTGGACCAATGGTACGATTCCCCTTATGTAGCCTATATGATGGAAGAAATATTTGAACAGATCAAAGACCTTAAGCTTCTGTCCTATGAAGCTTCTGAGATAATAGAAACAGATATACGGCTTAAGCCAATGATGGAGACTCTAATAATCTACGACACCTATCTAAGAGATCTTGAGTCAGTTAATGACAATAGTATGCATGTTTTTGAGATATTAAATAATCTGGACTATCCTAGAGCCAAATCTGCCAAAAGAGGAACAGAACCGGAAGTAAGTGAGCCGGTTAAAGCCTTAATTGGCCGTATCAAAGACCAGCTTAAAAGCATGCAAAACCAATATGGCTTTGACTATGATGATATTTTCTTAAAAAGGACGACCATCAGTCATGGTCATATGAAAACTTTGGGCTCCATTATTCGAGAATTTTCAGAAGCCTATCAGGCGAAAAAAGCGGATAAGAACATGATTGATTTTAATGACATCGAACATTTTGCTCTAGACATATTATTAGATGAATTAGAGAAACCTTCAGAAGTGGCTAAAATCTATGCAGACCGTTTTGTGGAGATTATGGTGGATGAATACCAAGACAGCAACTTGGTTCAAGAAAGGTTGATTCAAAGCGTATCAAGAATTGCAAGTGGAAAGCCTAATATCTTCATGGTCGGGGATATGAAGCAAAGTATATATAAATTTCGTCTGGCTAAGCCGGAGTTATTCTCAGAAAAATATGATGCCTATACAACAGAGGATAGCCATTATCAAAAAATTGAGTTGCATCAGAACTTTAGAAGTCGAAAACAGATTCTGGATATGACCAATTACCTTTTCACACAATTGATGTCAAAAAAAATAGGTGATGTCCTTTATGATGATTCTGCTGCGTTAAACCTAGGAGCGGATTATAGGATAGAGTCAGATGCCTACAACACAGAGGTTTTGTTGATTGAACGTGAAGGCTTTAGAGGGCTTACCACAAGACAGATTGAAGCACAAGCAGTCGCCGTTGAGATACAGCGACTTATGGCCATGGATCCGCCGATGATGATTTATGACGGTCAAGAAAAGATAGAGCGCAGATTGGCGTATAAAGATATTGTTATTCTCATGCGTACCATGACAGGGTGGTCAGAAGCTTTTGTTGAGACTTTAGCAAACTACGGGATACCTGTAACCAGTCGATTGGCTACAGGCTACTTTGACACCATCGAGATAAAGACGTTGCTTAACCTACTTAGAATTATTGATAATCCTAAACAAGACATACCCTTACTTGCAGTTTTACGTTCACCTATGTTTGGGTTTAAAGGTGATGAGTTGGTTACATTAAGATTAACAGATCCGGATGTGGATTTTCACAGTGCAATGACATTATACTATAATAGCATTATAGGAAATACATCCTTAGACCAAAAGGTTGTCCATTTTCATGAAGCACTACATAGGTGGCGCCAAGTGAAAAATAGCCTAAGTTTATATGGCTTGGTGCAGCAGATTTTTGAGGATACGGGCTATTATGATTATGTTTCTATGATGCTTAGCGGTCCTAAGCGTCAAGCCAATCTGGACATGTTCTTAGATCAGGTCCATAGGTACGAGCAGACAAGTTTCAAAGGTCTTTTTAATTTCTTAAGATACATGGAGCATATGAAAAAGCACAGTATTGATCAAGGCGAGGCATTACTTCATGATGAGCAGGGGAATCAAGTTACCATTATGAGCATACATGGAAGCAAAGGGCTTGAGTATCCGGTTGTCATTCTGCCGGCACTAAGTAAGCTTTTTAATAAAAGTGATATTAAACAATCGGTGCTCATTCATCAGGAATTCGGTTTTGGCACAGATACAATACTTTCTAAGGAACGCATTAAAATACAATCACCCATCAAAGAAGTTTTGAAATCGAAAATGGATCAGGAAATGAAATCAGAAGAGCTTAGAATTCTATATGTAGCCTTAACAAGAGCAAGAGAAAAACTGATTATCATTGGATCTGCAAAGAATATGGAAAAGCAGATAGAAAAATGGTCAAGGGCTCTAAGAATCGAAAACGCTCATCTCGGCTATCTAACGATTAAAAGTTGTCAGAACTATTTGGATTGGATTATGTTGGCGTTGATGCGCCATAGTCAAGCAAAAGTTCTCTACACCAATACCGGTATTGAGTACTCTGGAAATATCACCCTTCAACCCATAGAGCCGGATGTATCTATACATCAAAAGACATACTTAGATTATCAAAGTGACCCTTTTATTTTCAAGGACTTTGCTTCTGAAAGTCAAGAAAAGAAAAGCGAGTTGAATTTGGATTTTGATTCAAGAATGGCTTGGACATATACCTATGATACTTTAACCAAGATGGATGTTAGTCAATCCGTATCAGAAATTAAACGGCTTGAAGAAGGCACCTATTCAACGTTGCCCACCCGGGAAAAAGCATCCATAAAACCGGTTTTTATTGCAGGTGAGCAACCTATGACAGGCGCCCAGCGAGGACAAGCCTATCACAAAGTTATGTATCATTTGGATTTCCTATCTCAAATAGAGGAAAATACCATAGCAGATAGAATCCAAGAACTATGCCAACATCAGATAATAACGGAACGTGAAGCCGGGAGTATATCACCCAAGTTGGTTCAAGCGTTTTTAGATTCAGATATAGGAAAACGGGCGAAAAATGCGGCGTCAAGAGGACAGCTCATTAAAGAAAAGCCATTTGTAATTGGGCTTGAACCGGAACTTGAAGCAGGGGTATACACACAAGATTATAGGATGGTTCAAGGTGTTGTTGATATCTTCTTTGAAGAAGAAGAAGGCTTAGTGATCGTGGATTACAAAACAGACCATATAGCAGAGGGTGCCATAGATGAGCTTAAAAAAAGATACAGCACACAAATGCGTTACTATAAAAAAGCTTTGGAACAAGGTACAGGTAAACCTGTAAAGGCAATTTACCTATATGCCTTAGGTATATCAGAGACCGTTGAAATCAAGATAGAATCATAAAGTACGAGAAACATTCAGGAAAGAAGAGGCAACAATGGAAAAAAATAAAATGGGTATTGTACCCATACCCAAACTCATTATAAGCATGTCCTTACCAGCTATTTTTGCCATGTTGGTTCAAGCTATGTATAATGTGGTTGATAGCATTTTCGTCTCTAGAATCAGTGATACGAATAACGATGCTTTAACAGCCATATCCTTGGCTTTCCCACTTCAACTCATCGTCATAGCGGTTTTTGTAGGATTAGGCGTGGGGATGAACGCCAACATATCAAGAAAGCTAGGGGAGAAAGATCATAAGTCTGCTGTCTTGATTGCAGAACATGGTGTTGTTATTGGAATCTTTGTTTACAGCATTGTGGCCGTACTGGGCACCCTTTTTGCTAGAGATTTTTTCGAGCTTTTTACAAATAACACTTCGGTTATTGATTATGCCACATCTTACACCAGCATTATTATGATTTTCGCTTTTGGCAGAATACTGGGACAAGTGGGTATGAGTGTGCTTCAAGGTACGGGTGAAATGATCAAGCCTATGATTGCCATGCTCATTGGTGCTGTACTGAATATTATCTTAGATCCGATTTTAATATTCGGACTCTTCGGTGTACCGGCAATGGGTATTGAAGGGGCAGCCATTGCAACCGTTATCGCTCAGATTACATCCATGATATTTGTTTGGGGGGTCTTGTTTTTTGGAAACAATATTATAAAGCCGAATCTTAGAAGTTTTAAGTTCAAGATATCCATAGTCAAGCAAATCCTTGTGGTTGGAATCCCGGTGTCGATTATGCAAGGTTTGGGATCTGTTATGTTAACAGGCTTTAACTTGATTCTATCAAAATACGGTGATTTGGCCATCGATGTAATGGGCTCCTACTTCAGATTGCAATCTTTGGTTTTCATGCCGGTTTTTGGGCTATCAACAGGAACCATGCCAATTATAGGTTTTAACTTCGGTGCAAAAAATAAAGAACGCCTTTTGGCTGCTATTAAGTTCAGCACCCTAGTGGCTGTATGCTTTATGACATTTTGTATGCTGATATTTCAAATCTTTCCGACTGCTTTGTTAGGACTTTATAATGCTAATGCAAGGATGCTTGAACTTGGGGTACCGGCTTTTAGAACCATAAGTTTGATGTTTCCATTTTTGGGTGTTAGCGTTATACTCAGTACAGCGTTTCAAGGATTAGGCAAAGCTCATTATAGCCTCTATATATCCATGATAAGGCAACTGGTCATTCTATTGCCTGCCGCCTATATCCTGGGAGAGATTGGAGGCCTCAGGACTATATGGTTTGCCTTTCTCATAGCTGAGATTTTTGGTGTGACCATGGTACTATTTTTGTTTAGAAAAACTTATACCAAAAGTGTTAAAGATTGGCCACTTAATGTGGATGAAGAAAAGGTTATTACAAATAATGAAATAGAATGAAAGAAGGTGAAGTCATTGGCTTCCTATGAACAGTTTGCCATGATCTATGACAGTGCTCTTAATGAGTTACCTTATGAGACATGGCTGGCGTATATAGAATTAATATTTGAAAAATTCAACCTAAAACCGGAACTAATACTGGATTTGGGTTGTGGTACTGGGTCGATGACCAATTTGATGGCCAAGAAGGGCTATGAGATGATTGGTGTTGATCTGTCAGAAGATATGTTGGCTATAGCAAGGGATAAGGCCAAGGATGAAAACATAGAGGTGATGTACCTGAATCAGGATATGACTGAGCTGGATCTTTTCGGAACGGTGGATGCAGTCATCTCTGTAGGCGATGCGCTTAATTATATTACCATAGACGAAGATCTGGAAAAAACCTTTGAGAAGGTGAATCTTTTTTTAAACCCCGGTGGTCTTTTTGTTTTTGATATGAACACTGTATATAAGTTTAAAGAGGTTCTAGGGAACAAGACGTATGCTGAAAATCATGAAGACTATGCCTACATTTGGGAAAACTATTATTATGAAGATGAGGCCATTAATGAATATGAAGTGAATGTATTTATAAGAAATGAAGGGGGCTTATACGAAAAATCAACAGAAGTACATCATGAGCGAGGATATGATCCAAAAGAAGTGATAAAGTGTCTTGAAGCATCAGGTTTAAAACTTTTGGGTCTCTATCATGACAACACTTTTGAGGAATTACAACCAACTACCCAACGTATGTATTTTATCGCACAAGAAGTCATGAAGGAGAAAAAAGATGTCGGACTATATAGTGAGAGTGGCCGATAGAGACCATCAAGTAAGGCTCTACGTCGCCATAACAAAAGAACTGGTTGAGAGAGCCAGATATCTTCATAAGACAAGCCCTGTAGCCACAGCAGCCCTTGGAAGAACCCTTACTGCCGGTGCCATAATGGGTAGCATGATGAAAGGGGACAAGGACCTGTTGACCCTTCAGTTTAAAGGCGCTGGGCCTTTGGGAGGTATTTTGGTTACTGCGAACTCAGAAGCTGTTGTAAAAGGCTATGTCAATCGGTCTGATGTGGATTTGCCATTAAAGCCTAATGGTAAACTGGATGTATCCGGCGCTCTAGGAACCGGTTTTCTCAATGTCATCAAAGACATTGGTATGAAAGAACCCTATAATGGGCAAATTGATCTAATCAGTGGCGAGATTGCAGAAGATCTGACCTACTATTTTGCAAGCAGTGAGCAAACGCCTTCGGTGGTAGCCCTAGGCGTTCTAGTGGATACAGACTATACCGTAAGACAAAGCGGGGGATTTATTCTACAGTTGATGCCCGGTGCCAAAGATGAGGTTATCGATAAGATTGAAGCTAATATTAAGAGCCTACCGTCCGTGACAGCTATGCTAGATGCCGGTATCGATGGAGAGGGTATAGCCAATAGAGTTTTAGAAGGTTTGCCTTTGACCTTTCATGAGAAAGTCTATCCTAGATTTGAATGTGACTGTTCCAAAGAAAGAGTTGAGAAAGCCTTAATTACGGTGGGAGCTGATGAGATAAAGGACATGATTCAAGAAGGTAAGCCGATTGCTATGTCGTGTCAGTTCTGTAACACAGAATATATCTTTGATTTAAGCGATTTGAGAGATATCTTAAGCAGGATGAATATAGTGTAAGAAATCTGTTAATTTGGTGATTGAAATAACTGACTATAAGGTGTATAATAAGACAAAGGTAACTTCCGGAATACCTTTTTAAACGGATAAATGTACGTACGATTAATGTATCTGACCGAAAAGGGAGTGGATGTAAAGTGAAAATGCTCCAGACGGTAGGACCAATACGAGCAGTTTAGTTAGGCCCCTGTAGTTTAGCAGAGGGGCAATCAGCAGCATATTGTGGTTAAATAGGCGCAAAGAAGCCGTTTAATGACTATACGTTAGATAGGCATATAAATGACGATTGAAGTAGCAATTGTATATGGTCTCTACAGCGTATATATGGAACTTCATAAGTGTGTTGTGAATATGAATCACGTTAGTAACACAATTCTTAAGTTTAGATGATTGTTAGATTGTTTGAAAAGGGTAAAATGGTGAACATCCCCATTGCATTGTAAACCCGAAGTTTTGCAACAAAGTAAGTGTTATGTAATATGTAGTAAGGATTTATTGTAAAGCAGTATGTACATGCAACAAATTCATATGATTCACAGTAATATATGTAATATGTGTAGTATATGTAGTGTGTGTAGTATATGTAGTATGTGTAACTGAACATTGAATTTATGTAGTATGTAGTATGTATCTGTAACAATGTAACAATGAAGTATAGAAGTATGTAACTGTAGTTTTATAATTCTGACTTTGTAATTGTAATTTGCAATAGTATGAGTAGTATGTAACATGTAAC
>PGZS01000218.1 GCA_002841435.1 Firmicutes bacterium HGW-Firmicutes-3
ACCATGATTGTTTCACCGGCACAGAGATTTAAATCGGCAATCAGCAAATCTGACATCAGGATAGCAGTTTCATCAGCACTTTTCATTTTTTGACGGTCGCCGCCGCCTTCGCCATGCTGGCCCATCCCAATCTCCATTTGATCAGTCCCAAGTACTGAAAAAGCCGATCCGTTTTGTGGGTGGGTGGCGGTTTTGCAGGCGACTGCGATGGTTGCCATATTATCTGCAAAATCCTGGGCAATGGCCGTAATTTCATGAAGCGATTTACCCTGGGCGGCAGCTGCACCAACAATTTTGTACAGCGGTACACATCCCACCAGCCCCCGCCGTCTGTCTGCATCAGAACGGGGAGCATATGCCACATCTTCCCTGGTGACCACCATCGATACCTTAATGCCCGCTTTATGAGCTTCTTCCATGGTGCGGGTTGCCGCCAGCATATCACCGGCGTGGTTTAAAACAACTAAAAGGATGCCTTTGCCTTTGTCAGCAAGCTGAAGCGCTTCAAAAACCGCTTTATATCCTGGCGCAGCAAAAACATCACCAACAACGGCGACATCGATCATTCCTTCACCAACGAATCCTTCAAGCGCCGGTTCATGACCTGAGCCCCCCAGAGTTACAATGGTGACGCGATTGGCGGTTCTAAGTCCTTTACTGACAACAAGATTGTTGGGCATGACCTCAAGAATAAATGGATTGGCAAGAGCCAGCCCTTCCAGTAACTCAGAGGTGATATTTTCCGGTTTATTGATAAATTTTTTCAGAGTCATGGCAGGTTCCTTTTTGTATTAGAGTTTGTATCGAATCATTGCAGTCATCGTTACGAATCAACTGTTATAACTGGAAATAAGTTGAAAAATTAATGACCCAGATAAATTAATACTAGCAAATATTGTTTATTAAAACAATATTGATGTAATGAAAACAGAATTTGATGTCATCAAAAATAAAACTAACTGGTTAAATAAGAGTAAAAGATTGTAACAGAGACGTTTATACGGTATAATAATTCAGTTGAAAAGTACGATTTTGGCTGGAATAAAAGGTGAAAAGATGTTAAGAATTGCAGTCTGCGAAGATGAGGAGCAACACAAAAAAATACTGGTTGATTTGATTGGGCGATATCCATTTGAAACGGATTATCATTTAACTACATTTCAATTTGGCTATGAACTCATTGAAGCAATTAACAAAGGGATTAATTTTGATATAATTTTTCTAGATATGCGTTTAGATAGCGAAGATGGTATCGACATCGCCAATGAGATTAGAAAAACGGATAACAATGCCCGTATTATTATCACAACATCATTAATTGAATATGCGGTATTGGGGTATTCGGTCAGCGCCAGTGACTTTTTATTAAAACCATTCCCCGAAGAAAAACTATTTCAGGTTTTACAAAAAATGGAAAGTGAGATCAGACAATCAAGAACCAGTTTTCATGAATTTGACATAAATAATGAAAAAGTGTTTTTAAAGAGTGATGAGATCTTATATTTTGAGAGTCTTGGCCGAAAAATAAAAGTGGTTACTGACGAAACCGAGTATGAATACTACTACACGATTTCAGCTTTGGAGAAGGAGTTGGATCCGGTACGTTTTGTTTTATGTCATCGATCTTATATTGTTAACCTTAAGAATGTAAAAAGCATCAAAACAAAAACGGCGATATTGAAAAATGGCGTGATGATTCCTATCAGTCCTAAAAGAAATCAGAAAGTTTATGATGCCTTCACCCGGTATCTGGCAGGATCAAGGGAATGAAAAATTCTGCAGCAATCCGGGGTTTCGTTCTTTTAAGTATTCCCATTATCAGTTTAATTGTCGGCTTGAACCTCTATTTTATTGATGTCCACGTCGAAGGCAGGCAGTTTGTTGGAATCATTTCTTTAGGGGCTCTGGTGTATATCAATGTGGTTATTTTTGTCGTGTTAAGAGGACTTGATCATGAATCCCAAAAGACAAGTGAATATAAGAACGCCAATATTCAGCTGGAATTACAACAAAAACACTATAAAGAAATGCTTGAAAAGAATTATCAGGTAAGAGGATTATGGCATGATATGAACAATCATGTGATCACCATGCAGTATTTAATCAAGAACCAGGCCTGCGAAGAAATCGAGGAGTACCTACTGCAATTCCATAATATGCTGCAGAATGCCGTAGATCATAATCGATCGGGAAATCATGTGGTGGATGCCTTACTGAATTATAAAATCAAAGTGGCGTCTGATAATAATATCAACTTTGTCCATTATATTGCCATCCCGGAAAACCTGAAAATGAACAGCATTGATCTGTCTATTATTCTGGGGAATGTCCTGGATAATGCCATTGAGGGCTGTTTGCGGGATTCCCGACGGGATCAGGATAAAAAAATAATCAAGTTTAACATGTACTATAAGCGGGAGAGCTTACTGATTGATATTGAGAATACCATAGATGAAAAAACCATCCAAAAATCGGGGAACAACATGGTCAGCAGCAAACGAATTGATGAGGATCAAAGTGGTTACGGCATTTCTAATGTAAAACAGGTTTTAAAAAACTACGAAGGCAACATGGTTACTCAGATTCTTGAGGATCGTTTCAAATGTACGATCCTGATTCCTTTGGACTAAAAACCATCCGGCAAGAAAGTCTAACCGTTGTATACAAAATTGACAAAAGCCCGCAGATGCGATATATTATACAGACATTTAAAGCGTTAGGATGAGGTGATTTTGTTGAAAGAAAAAGAATTAAATCGTTTGATACATGTTTCACAATTATATTATGAAGAAAATAAAACCCAGTCTGAAATCGCCAGTGATTTAGATATATCCCGTCCGGCAGTCAGTTACCTTTTAAATAAGGCCAGAAAAGCAGGAATTGTTAAG
>PGZS01000017.1 GCA_002841435.1 Firmicutes bacterium HGW-Firmicutes-3
ATATAGTTGAACTTTCACATACAATATATAGTTATGAATGTATCAACGTAATCTATATATTGTATGTGAATTTAGTGAAACTTAGTTTTGACCCTATAACCAATAATGATTTGAAAAAAATGAGAAGCTATCCTAATTTGGCTAGCCTCTCATTTTTCTAATAAGGAGTATCAAAAAAAATCGCAATATGACCTGGTATGTGGGAACACGTCTACCAGTAGTAGATTTTGAATAATTAAGACCGAGAGAAGACAAAGTTACCAAACTCGAATTAATATCTACAGCATCTTATGTGCCACCTTCTACTGAATATATGAATGGATTGCTTGATGATTTGGAGAAGTTTGTAACGGAAGTTTGCTACCCTATCAAAAAATAGTTCTTGACTCTCACACGATGCGAGGGTTTATACTCCTGTTATATGAAATGAGATGAACAACAGGAGGCTTCGATATATGCGAAATATACGGATCACTTTAAAGCACCATGTGGATGACTACGAATGCATGTGGAACGGCATTGAGGATTTATATATCCAAGATACTGGAGAAAAACTCCCGCCAAGTTTCTTTTTCACGCTCTCTTCATTTGGTTCATTTTGCTATTTGAAAACACCAAAATCGGACCTGAAGCGAATGGTTGTACTTGGAGACGGACGCACGAAGCAGATGTATGAATTTCTTGCTCCCATTGTAGGATTTGAATACAAGCATTACGAGTATAAAATATTTGAGCAGGCAATCAAAAAGGCCAAGGCGGAAGTTGATGCCGGGTATCCACCTGTTTTGGGCGCCCTGGATATGTACTATCTTCCATACTTTTCAAAGTTGTATCACGACGAACATATTCCTTTTCACTACGTTTTGATGGTCGGCTATGACGAAGATGCGCAGTGCATTTATCTGCTTGACTGCGGACGCGAAGAGGTGCTAACGCTCACCTTCGATGAACTGCGTCGCGCATGGGATTGCAGCTACCCGGGTTTGTCAAAGCCAAACACTGTCTGCGCAGTCAGAATGAATAAAACAAAGAATAAATATGAGATTGCAAAGGAAGCGCTGGCAAAGAAAGGTGAGATGTTTTTGAATCCGCAGGTGAGCTTTGTTGGAAGAAAAGGATTTCGGAAATTTATTAATGAGCTACCCAAACTAAAAATCGAGCTCGGAAAAGAGGATTACGGTAAGATCCTCACCAACATGGTGATGTTTTTCGGCACGGTGCCAACCATCCCAAACGCTTTAAAGGGAATCAAAGAGTCGGACGAAGTGAAGTTTGGCGGTGGTTTTGATAAAATGAGTCGTGTCTTAAGCGATATGGGAAGAGAATATGGGAATGAGGCGTGGCTTGAAGTATCCGGCCGTTTTGAAGATGGTGCCATAATCATTTCTGAGATTACGAATGTTATAGTGGATTATCTCACTGGGAAAAACGACAAGACTTATGAACTGCCGGGACTATTCACAACAGTAATGGACATCATGACGGATGGGTTTGTTCTTTTAGGCAAATAACATTTCTGATGGAAGGTCAATAAAATCAATTAAACTTGGAGGTAATTAGTATGGCTTTTGATTTTAAGAAAGAGTATAAAGAGTTCTATATGCCCAAGAACACACCAGAAATTGTAACAGTTCCGACCGTAAACTATATCGCTGTAAGAGGAAAAGGGAACCCAAATCAAGAAGATGGGACATATCAACAAGCTGTTGGCATTCTTTATGCGATTGCATATACGATTAAAATGAGCTATAAGGGTACGTATAAGATAGAAGGTTTTTTCGAATATGTGGTGCCTCCACTGGAAGGTTTTTGGTGGCAGGAGGGTGTTAAGGGTGTAGACTATGGAAACAAGGACTCATTTAACTGGATTTCAGTTATCCGCCTACCAGACTTTGTGACAAAAAATGATTTCAACTGGGCAGTAGCAGAAGCGACTAAAAAGAAAAAGATAGATTGCTCTTTAGCGGAGTTTCTAGTAATTGATGAAGGTTTATGTGTACAAATCATTCACATCGGCCCGTTTGATGATGAACCTGCCACCGTTGCAATCATGGACATGTATTTGAATGAAAACGGATATGTAAATGATATAACAGATACCCGTTTGCATCACGAAGTCTATCTTTCGGATGCTCGCAAGGTCGAGCCTTCAAAATGGAAGACGGTCATACGTCATCCTATTAAATTGGCTTAATTCATCTGAAGATAATCGTAAGTGTCACTCTGTCAACCAATAATAGAGTATTTTTAGCGATGTTATGATTGACGAACAGAGTGAATACTTAAACGCCAAGCTCCTAATAGGTCCTCACGACATCATTTTTGTCTACTTAAGGCACATAGAGACGATAGTTCTGATGACGCGTAGTGGTTCGGGTGAGAAAAAGTAAGGGTTTACCGTATACTGGAGAACGACTATACTATATATAGTTAATGTCAATAGTGCTCAATAAAAAAGTTTGTAAAATATAAAAAATATGAACAAGTTACTGGCTATTAAGAAAAATAATGTGTTTTCGAATTTGAGTATTAATTAAAATTGAAACCTTGTGAATATCTCACAAATGAAAAGAATATGACGATTATGTTTGAAAACATAAATACCTAGATTCAACATCAGTACCTTAAAAAGCACACTCAAAGTCTTGAAAAATATACATTTCTTCGAAATTCTGATTTTACGACTCAATATATGCTAAAATAGTAGCAAGAAAAGTAGTTAAAATAGGTATACTCTCATCAAGGTAAGTGCTTCTTTAGCCATATTGTGGTTCATATGAAATTAGTTGAATACCCTTTTGACGTCTATTAGATGCTACGGCCGACTTCGGATCAAATGATGTGCTGTCAAATCTGTCACCAGTCAGTAGTAGCATATAAGGGCTATGCACCAAATTTACAAATATAAACTTCGACACGATATCAAAAGTGATGTGGATTTTCACGAAATGCTATCTACCGTATTTTTTATTATGTAACGACTGTATAAATCCTGTTAAGTTGTCAAAGACAAAGAGGATTTACATTCAGGCCTATTCAAGGAGGACAACATGAAAAGAAAAAGCATCCTACTACTCGCACTAGCATTCATCATCGGAAGTCTGGCCGTTGCCGGATGTGCCCCCGCAAAAGATGAAGGTGCCCAGACTGAAAACTCCGATGTCATCGTACCAACTGATTACAGCCAGATCGAACACTGGCTCAATGTACCGACTGATATAACAAAACAGGTGGATGTGTTCTACTTGTACCCAACGGCTTGGGCGAAAGTCAATGCTGATGACCCAATTATCTGTGAAATCGACAATCCCATCATGTTGCGGCAGGCTAAACTGGGTTTTGAGCGGCAAGCCACTGCCTTTGAAACTTCGGCTAATATTTTTGCCCCCTACTACCGCCAGAATGACGCTGGATCCGTCCTAGCAATGGACATAGATGCGCAACAGGAAATCATTAAAAGCTACCCGCTGGCCGATTCCACCGCTGCCTTTGAATACTATCTTGAGCATTATAACAATGGCCGACCTTTTATATTAGCAAGTCATTCTCAGGGTTCTAATGTGATGATTTATATCCTTCAGGATTATATGAAAGAGCACCCTGATGTTTATAAGCGGATGGTCGCTGCCTATGTCCTTGGTTATTCGATCACCGATGATTACCTGGCCGAAAATCCCCATCTCAAGTTTGCTAGCGGTTCCGGCGACACTGGGGTGATTATTTCCTACAACACCGAGGCACCTATAATTGAGGGCTCTAATGGTGTGGTACTACCGACCGCACGTGTGATAAACCCAATCAGCTGGACCACTGAAGAAACGGTGGCGCCAGCTTCAGATAATCTCGGTTCGCTCCAGTTGAGTTCAGATGGCTCGGTTGTTAAAAATGCAGATGGTACCCCTATAAAGGTGATGAACTTTGCGGATGCACAGGTCGATAACACTAAAAATGTGCTGACTTGCAGCACTGTCGATGTTGATCAATTTGCTCCCGGTCATAGCGTTTTTGGCCGGGGTATTTTCCATAGCTTTGATTTTCCTTTCTATTATTTTAATATCCGCGCCAACGCTGAAGAGCGGGTGGCTAACTATCTGAAAGAAGCTAAATAAGCAGTTTACTACTAAAAAAACGCAATTCTGTGTCTGCAGAATTGCGTTTTTACTCTGAAAGAGTTTTGTCACACGTAAAGTGTCGAGTATAAGTCAATGAATGTGTTTGTTAATTTTAAAGTCTAGCAAAAGGGCTCGAAAAGTTGTGCGCTTGCCAACATGGTTTTTCACTAAATCATGTTGTCGATGGAATGCCCAATGCTTTGATTTTTAAGACCATCTGCACAACATCGACTTATCAAATGAAGAAGAACTTGATAAGCTGCTACCTTGGTCTAAAGATTTACCTGCTGAATTAAGGATTAAAAGTTAAGTCAAGGTGTGCGTGGTTTGACGCTTACGATTATCTGAACCAATTGATGGAAGTGGTACTTCAACTTTCATAGTTAAGACAGAATAAAATTTTAATGTAAAACTAGAGAAGGCTAAAGAAGCAAGAAATATTAATGAATAGATAGGTGAAACGTATAAAGGTCACTGTGCCTTCTGTGTTTTTTGCAAGAAAAAAGATAAAGGAAATCATGACTTTAAATAGAGGCTATTATGGTATATAATTAAGTTGTATTATATTGGGGATTGAGAATATCTCATAGTAACTTTATCGTAAAGGTAATTTTAGTACAGGTCTAATTTCAAGGAGGTTTGCTATGGGGATATTATTAAGCAGATTATTAATCATTCTTAATGATGAAGATTATAATTCAACTATCTATCACATTGCGTTAGTTTTGGTAATTAATTTTGATTTAATTTGTGACATGACAATTAATGAATTAGCCCAGTTGTGTAACGTATCCAAATCAACAATCTCAAAATTTGTAAGAATTATTGGTTTTGAAGATTATGCTGATTTTCGTGCGGCAGCTCCTTTTAAAGAAAATAAATTTCTAAATAAATTAAACTACAATACGAATATAATGGGGTATTTAGAAGCAAATAATTTTGACGCTTATTTGGATATTATTAAAAGAGATATAGAAAACTATAAAAAAACAATTGATATGGATATAATTGATGAATTGACAAGAGATATAATTAAGTATAAAATAGTTGCTTCATTTGGTTTAATGTATTCTGAAACAGCAGCAATTGATTTGCAAACAAAGCTAGCATATAATAAAAAATTTATTATTACAAAATTAAATGATATAAAGCAGGATGAATTTATAAGAGATGCAAAAGAAGATACTTTAATAATAATTTTCACTAACTCAGGTAATTATATAAAAAAATATCAAATTTCAGAAACTAATCCAAAGAAACGTATTTTTGAACAGACGAAAGCTAAAATTGTTGTTATTACGTCAAATGAAGATTTGAAAAATGACCCTCTTGTAGATTTATGTATTTTATTTAAACACACTTCCGAAGTACAGACTCACGCGATAATGTTTGAAATAATCAGTGATATTATTGTTTATAGATACAGGCATTTGTCTAAAATTGAATCATAAATGCTGAATTAAATAAATAGAGCATTTCTTTTTGTTATATCACATTTTTTTGTTTTTCTAACTAGTTTCTAAAAGCGAAATTTTAAGGATATAATCCTGTCTTTGACAGTTGTGAGATGAAAAAAGCTTGGAAACCCTTGAAAATACTGGGATTCAAGCTTTTATTAATTATTCAAAAAGTGCGTAATGTTTTCACTTTTTTGTCTGTTTAAAAATATTTTTAAAGTTTTTGTTCTGTTCGATACAATCTGATAATCTGTTCTAAAACCAAATGCATCATGTAAGGCATCTGTAAAATTCATATCCCTTAACCCACTAATGATTTCATGACTCGTGAAAGAATCGAATCGAGGTCAAATTTAAATTTATAATTATGGGAGATTTCTTTGCCTGTAACCACACTAGTTTCTAAAAAGCGAAATTTTAAGGATATATGTTATTTGAGGATATAATCAAATAGACGGTTACATAATTGTTCCTTTGGCCAAAGTGGACAGAAGTAGAAATGTTGTTTATGTTGAAAGGAGAATTTCTTGTGGGTAAAAAAAATTATGAATTATTAGCTAAAGAAATAATTAAAAATGTTGGTGGAACAGAAAATATTATTGATTTGTATCATTGTGTCACACGTCTAAGATTTAAATTAGTGGATATTTCTAAAGCAAATAAAAAATCGATTGAACAATTGGAAGGTGTTTTATCTATAGTAGAAGGAAATGGACAGTTTCAAATAGTTATAGGTAATGCGGTTGCAGATGTATATGCTACTATATTAAGATTATATCCAATTAAAGGCGAAGGAGAGGTTTCGATTAAAGAAGAAAAATTAACAGGTAACGTTTTGACTCGTTTGTTTAGCACGATGACATCTATTTTTAATCCTATTATTATTGCTCTTGCAGGTGCAGGTATGTTAAAGGCCTTGTTGGTTGTATTAACAACTTATGCTTTGATGGACAAAGGAGACAGTTCTTATATAATATTAGCAGCAGCAGGAAATAGTGTTTTTTACTTTTTACCTTTATTCCTAGCTATCAGTTCAGCTAAAACATTTAAAGTTAATCCTTATATATCACTTGCTATTGTTGCAGCATTAATAGAACCAAACTTTGTTGGGCTTATAGAGAATACTGGGGATGTTGTTACTTTTATAGGTCTACCCGTTGTATTAATGAAATATGCAGGAACAGTCATTCCAGCAATATTAACTATTTACGTATATTCTAAACTGGAAAAATTGTTAAAACGTTTTATACCAAAAAGCATCGAACTATTTGCTTTGTCATTAATATCGTTACTGATAATGGTACCATTAGCGGCTATGGTAATTGGTCCTATCGGTGTGACATTAGGTAATGGTCTCGGAGACGCAATGAACTTTTTAAGTGAGAAAAGTGGTCTATTAGCTGGTTTGGTTATAGGTGCTGGCTGGACATACCTTGTAATAATGGGAATACATTGGGGTGTTGTTCCTCTTATGGTTAATAATTTATCTAATTTCGGTTATGATATTATTCGACCAATGATAGCGGCAGCAACTTTTGCTAGTGCAGGCGCTGCTCTAGGTGTATTTTTAAGATGTAGAAAAAAAGAAAATAAAGCTTTTGCATTAGCTGCTTTAGTACCTGCACTACTTGGTGGTATTACAGAACCAATCGTTTACGGTTTATTAATTAAATATAGAAAACCATTAATAGCTCAAACAATTGCTGGTGGTATAGCAGGAGCTTTTATGGGAGCGATGCAGACAAAAGCAATTGTATATGTATTTCCTGCGTTAACAACATTACCAGCTTTCTTTGGTGATACTTTTGTTTATTACATTATAGGTATTGCTATGGCATTTGGGCTTTCAGCCGTATTAACTTTTATTCTTGGAATCGATGAAGAGCCAGTAGGCGAGTTAAGTAATGGAAAAACTGAAGAATTAATCTCAAAGCATTCAACTGAAGGATTAGCATTAAATCAGTCATTTGATAAAAAAAAATATTTGAATGCTTGTATAAACGGTGAAATGATTTCTTTAGAAAATGTTGGAGATCCTGTATTTGCCTCTAAAACTATGGGAGATGGTGTAGCGTTTATTCCTGAGGAAGGTGTTTTATATTCACCTTCAGAGGGTATTGTAGAAGCACTGTTTCCCACGGGGCATGCAGTAGGTCTAAAAACTGAGAGTGGAGTAGAATTACTAATGCATATTGGTATCAATACAGTTGATTTAAAAGGTAAATACTTTAAGCCTTGCGTAAAAAAAGGACAAAAGGTAGAGAAAGGGCAAGCCTTAGTTGAGTTTGATATGAATAATATAAAGGAAGAAGGCTATGATTTAACAACCATGCTCTGTATTACTAATATGAATGATATCGGAAAAATTGACGTTATATTTAAGGAAAAAGCTGCAATAAGTGATGCAGTATTAATGTTTGAGATGAAAGGGGTGTAAGTATAATGACATTTCCAGTTGACTTTTTATGGGGAGGTGCGATTGCAGCTAATCAAGCAGAAGGTGCTTATAATGAAGATGGTAAAGGATTGAGTATTGCAGATGTGTTACCTGTTGGACATGAAAGGTTTGATAATTTTGAGTTAGAAATACAGGATGGTGTATTTTATCCCAGTCATCATGCTGTTGATTTTTATCATACTTATAAGGAAGATATAAAAATGTTGGCAGATATGGGATTACAGTGTTTTCGTACTTCTATTGCATGGAGTCGTATTTTTCCAAATGGAGATGAGGAAACTCCCAATGAGAGAGCGCTTCAATTTTATGACGATTTATTTAATACTCTGTTGCTATATAATATAGAACCTATAGTAACAATATCACACTTTGAAACGCCTTTATATCTTGTTAAGACATATGGTGGATGGAAGAATAGGAAATTAATCGAGTATTATGAAAGATATTGCAAGGTAATCTTCGAGCGTTATAAAGATAAGGTAAAATACTGGATGACCTTTAACGAAATCAACCATGCTCATACACTTCCGTTTTTAGCTGCAGCGATATTGGTTGAAGATAGTAATAATAAGTTACAAGATATTTATCAAGCTAGTCATAATATGTTTGTGGCAAGTGCTAAGGCAGTGCTTTGTGGGCATCAAATTAATCCTAATTTCAAAATTGGTTGTATGCTTTCATTAAGTCCGGTTTATGCAGCAGAATGTAAGCCGGAAGATGTATTTTCTTCATACGAACTGAGAAGAAGATCCTTATTTTATAGCGATGTTCAATTAAGAGGAGAATATCCAAGGTATTTTGAAAGGATTAAAAAGGAAAACAATATTCATTTAGAAATTGGTAATGATGATTTAGATATTATTCGAAAAGGAACATGCGATTATTTAGGATTCAGCTATTACCGAAGCTCTCTGCATGAGGATGGCATGAAGATTCTAGGTAATACTGGTGGGCTCCTAGGTAAGAAAAATCCTTACTTAAACGAGACAAAATGGGGGTGGCCTATTGATCCACTAGGACTCCGATATGTTTGTAATGAGCTTTATGATCGCTATCAAAAACCATTATTCATTGTTGAAAACGGATTAGGAACAAGAGATACGATAATGGAAGATGGAACAATTATTGATGAAGAACGAATGAAATATCTAAAAGATCATGTGATGATGATGAAAGATTCTATTGAAGATGGTGTAGAAATTCTAGGATATACTTGGTGGGGACCAATTGATATTGTTTCTGCAGGTACTGGAGAAATGGAAAAAAGATATGGCTTTATTTATGTAGATAAAGATAATGAGGGAAATGGTAGCTTGGAAAGAAAGATTAAAAATAGCTTTTATTATTATAAACAGATTATAGAAACAAACGGTCAAAATTTAGATTATCAAAAATACATATATACTGGTTAGGATAAAGTTTCAATAGAAGTAAAATTGTTTGATAATGTTACATGGGATAGAAAAGGAAAAAACATTATTGGTATAGCTAGGGAAATTTGCGGTAGAGGAGTGAATTAGGATAAATTGAAACAAATATCTCAAATTGCAATTATTTTACTAATATCCTTTATTGGTGAAGTGTTGAACAAATTATTAGATTTACCTATACCTGCAAGTATTTACGGTCTTATAATAATGCTTATTTGTCTAGAGACTAAGATAATCAAGATAGAAAAAATAGAAAAAGTAGCCAACCTTCTATTAGAGCTTATGCCGATAATGTTTATTCCTGCTTCAGTAGGGATCATTGCAGTTGGAAATGAAGTGAAAAATATTGTTTTACCGATTTCAATAATTATATTCTTAACAACTATTATTGTAATGGTCACAACAGGAAAAGTTACACAATTTATCATTCTGAAGGATAGGTGTAAGAAAGAATGAAAGATATATTATGCAACTCTTCTTATTTTGGAGTAGTTATCAGTTTGATAGGTTATTCTTTAGGAGTACTTATAAAAAAAAAATTAAAGCATGTTATTTTTAATCCTTTGGTAGTTTCAATATTTTTTGTAATCACGATACTGTTAGTGTTTGGCATCGATTATAACGATTACAGTAAAAGTACACAGTATATAAGCTTTTTTTTAACACCTGCAACGGTATGTCTGGCAATACCTTTATATATTCAAATAAAGCTATTAAAGAAAAATTTTAAGGCTATTATTTTAGGGATATTAACTGGAGTGTTGTCGAGTTTGGTAAGTGTATTCGTTTTATCGTATTTCTTTGGGTTTACACATCAATTATATATTACTATGCTGCCTAAATCTATAACTACTGCCATTGCTATGGATCTTGTAGGCGAATTAGGTGGCATAAAAAACATAACTGTAGTTGTCGTAATACTAACAGGTATAGTAGGTAATATTATGTGTGAAAGTATTTGCAGACTGTTTAAAATTACAAATCCTATAGCCGTGGGATTAGCTATTGGTACATCATCTCATGCTATGGGAACTGCAAAAGCATTGGAGATAGGTAGAGTCGAAGGAGCTATGAGTAGTTTAGCAATTGTTGTTTCGGGACTATTAACAGTTGTTCTTATTAATATTTTTACAGGATTTCTTTAATATGTGGCATTACTAGAAGGCGATAATGGACAGTATTGATGAAACAGCCTTATATCTGTATTGATAAGGATAATGCTTTGTAGAAAAACTGGAGGTATAGTTATTTTGAGGAAATTAAAAGTAACAGTTATATTTGAAGAAGGTCTACATGCAAGACCAGCATCTCAACTGACTAAAATATGTCAAAATGTGAAGTCAGATATTAAAATGAGTAAAAATGGAAATGTAGTAAATCCTAAAAGCATATTAGGTATATTATCCTTAGGAGCAAGATACCAAGATGAATTAGAAATCGAAATATCTGGTGAGGATGAAGACATTCTTGCATCCAATTTAGAAGAATTATTTAAACAGATATAAATATAGTTAAAATAGGTAATTGCGAAACTCATTAGTTAAGAATAGTTAGAGACCCAGAAAACTAAGTTGTGGATAAAATTTTATATTTGAACAAGCATTGTGATTAACATGCGATTAATGGTTTCATGCTCCTGATGTATTTATGATTTTGTATCTTATCAGCAAGTATAACGGTGAGTAGTTGAGTAATTCCAGATAACAATAAGTCTGCATGTAATGTTTTAGCGTTTTGAGTTTTACGATTAGCGATACAAAAGCTATCTTAAAATGATTGATGGTTTTTTCTACAACACCTCGTTCTTTATAGGTGGTAATCCAATCATCCGTACCACGAAACGTGCCAGGATAAGCCCGAAGATCTTGTTCAGGATATATATAGATCATCCGCCCGCAGAGGGAATCGGTACAAGGGTTGTCGCAGTTGTGACGCCGGCGACTCACGCCATCATTGTTAATCGTATAGCTATTATTTTTTAAGGAAGATCTACTATTAAGAGGTATGTAAGCTTTGTTGAAATTAAGGTCTAAAAACAATCTTTTATAAATATGTATAGCATCAAAAGTAGAATCAGATTTCTTTTCGACAATAATATCAGGGTGAGCTTCTAAGAAGTCTTTATTGTAGAAAGAAATATCACGGACAATACCTAGACCGTTGGTTATAAGACCGAACTTGAAAACATAGCAGAAATGACCATTGATATAAAGCTGTTTGATTTCCGGATTTGCTACTGAATTAGAAGGCATTGACCCATAAGCTGCTTTATAAGGATCATAGGACTCACTTAGATTATTAGCTTTCTTAAACGCCTTAAGTTGCTTGATTATTTTATTAGTTTATTTGGGATTATTTTCTGTAACAAAAGCTTCAATACCAGAAGTCTCGAAGTTCTTTATAGAATTTAAGAAAAACAAGAAGGAATGTATCGGTTGGAATGGAAAAAAATTTTTGAAAAGTAAAAGCCCAAAGCATTGAATACAAATGATGCTCTCAAGGACGACGGTTGAATTTGTTACTCACATTTCAATTTTACCATAATCTGGTGAGGAGTTATATTTTTTTATGCAAAGAAAAATCCCGTAATAATGCGGGTTGTGGCGTTTTGCAAACGCCTATAAAATAATGACAAGTAAAAGAGGAGATATAGCGTATGAAAAAATTTAACTATATAATAAAAGATCAAATAGGAATTCATGCAAGACCAGCAAGTCTATTAGTAAAAAAGGCTCAAAAATATGAATCAAAAGTTACGATTGAAAGCAAAGGGGAAAGTTCGGATGCCAAGAAATTAATGGCCGTTCTTTCCATGGGTATTAAATGTGGTGATGAAGTGATAATAACAATTGAAGGAAATGATGAAAATCAGGTGTATACGGAACTACCTAATTTTTTTTCTGAACATTTATAATTGCAGGAGGAAAGTAATATGGAGCAATACACCGGAAAATCAATTTGTCAAGGAATAGCAATTGGTAGGATAAAAACTTATGTTAAAGAGGAAAGACAGGTAAAACGTAATAAGGTAGAAGATGTAGAAAGCGAAGTAGCAAGATATCGTTTGGCAACACAGAAGGCCATTAAGGAACTGAGAAGCTTACGAGAATTGGCTGTAAAAGAGGTTGGAGAAGCAAATGCAGATATTTTTGAAGTACATGCAATGATGTTAGAAGATAGTGATTATATGGATTCTATTGAGAATATAATCACTACACAAGAAATGAATGCAGAGTATGCTGTTGCAATTACAGGAGATAATTTTTATATAATGTTTTCTACCATGGAAGATGAATATTTCAAAGCGCGTGCTATTGATATGAAAGATATTTCAGAACGAGTAATTGCAATACTATCTAATAAAACTACAATTAGTGATATTGGGAATGAAGCTATCATACTTGTAGCTGAAGATTTGACCCCGAGCGAAACAGTTCAAATGGACAAGGATAAACTACTCGCTTTTTCTACTTTCAAAGGATCAAGTAATTCACATACAGCTATATTGGCAAGAACCATGAATATACCTGCTATTGTGGGAATTCCTATGAATAAAAAATGGGATGGGCAGATGGCGATCGTTGATGGATTTACTGGAACACTAACAATTAATCCCAATAAAGATATGCTAAATCACTTGAAGGTAAAGCAGCAGGAAGGCATCAAAAACCGGGAACTATTACTTGAAATGAAAGGGAAGGAAGACATTACTCTTGATGGCAAGAAAGTGAAAGTATATGCCAACATAGGAGGATTATCCGATTTACCAATTGTACAAAAAAATGATGCAAAGGGAATTGGACTATTTCGTAGTGAATTCTTATATCTGGAAAATGACCATTTACCGACCGAGGAAGAACAACTCAAGGTATACAAATCAGTTTTGGAGATTATGGCAGGGAAAAAGGTTATAGTTAGAACCATGGACATTGGAGCAGATAAACAGGTTGACTACCTGAATTTAGAAAAAGAAGATAATCCGGCATTGGGGTATCGTGCAATTCGTATTTGCTTGGATCAAACGGATATATTTAAAACACAGCTTAGAGCATTATTCCGCGCCAGTATTTATGGAAATCTATCCATAATGTATCCAATGATTATTTCGTTAGAAGAAGTACACAAAATCAAACAAGTGGTAAATGAAGTTAAAAGAGAACTTACTGAACAGGGATTTCCTTTTGGTGAAGTAGAGCAAGGAATTATGATAGAAACCCCAGCTGCAGTGATGATGAGTGCTGAATTAGCAGAAGAGGTGGATTTCTTTTCTATTGGGACAAATGATTTAACGCAATATACTCTTGCAATAGATAGACAGAACAGTAAACTTGAGCCGTTCTATGATTCTCACCATCCAGCTATCTTTCGAATGATTAAGATGGTAGTTGATAATGCACATCATAATAATTGTTGGGTTGGAGTGTGTGGAGAATTAGGGGCAGACCTTTCGGTTACAGATATATTCCTCCAAATGGGAGTAGATGAGTTGTCAGTTTCTCCAAATTCGATTTTACCTATACGTAAAAAGATAAGAGATTTTAGCACTAAAAAAACTAAATTGGAGATTTGAATAATAGGAGGAAAATACAAGAATTAAAGTTAAGTTGTATTGACCATTGATTATGAAGCCTAAATTCATGCATCAGTAAAAAAGTTTAAATAATGCATTGCGGCAAGGTACTAATAGGTCCACACGACATCAATTTAGTGTACTACATGCATGTGCGAAAGTATTTGCCTTTTAAAGCGTTGTAAATAGAGGGTTTGCTGATTATTAGTATGTATCATCTGTAAGAACATATTAGAAAATTGATTTTAAAAAACAAACTAAGTATAGCGTAAATAAACTAAGTATTTAGCCTAAATGCTTAGTTTATTTGCGCTATACTTAGTTTAAATAAGATGGTTTAGGTAAAGGGTGTATGATGACGGAATCTTAATATTTGGAATGCATGAAACAGAAGATTTTGGTATTGTCGGCGTATATGACGCCCAAGATTTGCAAAAAAAAGTTAATGAGCAATGTAAACAAATGGTTCCAATTATACGTCCTGTTCTTACAGTAACAATGTTTGAAGATAAATCAATAGTATCAGCAGAAATACCAAGTATAGATATTTCAGAAAGACCTTGTTATTATGGTGGTATAGGAAGAATAAAAGGATCATTTATTCGAGTTGGGATTCTGATGAACCGATGAGTGAGTATGAAAATTATAGTTATGAGTCCTTTAGAAAGAAATATGAAGATGATATTCGTTTCACCCAAGCAGCAGAAATGAATATCCAATAATTGCTTTAAGAGAAGCAATATTAAATGCTTTAATCCATAGAGATTATAGTATTCATACACAAGTAATATTCACATATGATTATGAAGGCATTACAGATATTACTTAATGGGCAAAAGAGTTCCTATTATGAAGTGATTAGTAGCATGGCTTACAAAGAATGTAACGATGCACTTATCAAGGTATATGAACGATTTAATATGGAGGCAATAGTAACAATCATTGATTCAATAAAACATATCAGTGAGACACATAAAGCTTTCTATAAGCATATGATTAAAAGTAGATTTTCCTTGATAATCAGAGCAACATATGAAAGGATGAATGGAATTTGAAAAAGAAATCTGTCGAAGCGACGATATACTCAAAGGACTTACTAGATATAAAATATGCTGTATGCCATCTTACACAAACACATTATGAGGATGACACCTTTGAATATGTATTCAAACCATATTATCAGGTAATAGATTTACTGACACCCGAAACTTTTCAAGGTATACCTGGCCTTAATCTGGAACTTAGAAAAGAAACTTATCGAAGAGAAAACAAAATTCCAACATTCATATATGAAAGAGTACCCCAGGAGAATAGAGAAGATCTATGGGCCTACCTTGATGAGGCAGGACTTGAGTATATGGATCCTCTTGAATGGCTCATAAGGACAGATTACCAGTATACAGGTGATAATCTTGTTGTTGATCAATATGTCGAGCCAGATACTCAGCGCTCTACAAAAAATATATACCCTGGTCAATCATTCGTGTTTGATAGGGTTACAGATATTGGGAGAAATAACTACCAACGCCTTAAAATTCTACTTGATATCATAGTAAAATGTGCCACATTAAAAGCTGGAGATTTCTATATTGACGACTCAAATAGAAAAGTAATCTACGCACTTATTTATCCACTTTATATAGTAGAGCAAAGTAATAGAAGAAAGAAACAAGAAATTGGTATTAAGATTGCAAAAAAGCAAAAAAAATATATTGGCAGAAAAAAAGTAGCAGTTTCAATACCACTATTAGCTGAAATGATTGATAAGCTTGAAGAGAAAGAGATAACGGTTAAAGACGCCATGGTTAAGCTTGGTATTTCATCAAGAAGCACTTTTTACAGAAGGATAAAGGAGTTCAAAGAGAACTCAGTGGATAAGTAGCAATAATTAGTATCAAAGGTGCAGAGTTATGTCGATTAATTCAAAAGGGACAGACACGTTCGGTTGATATATGTATCATGTTACAACATAACCTTATAAGGTGCAAAACATTCCAGACATTCGACCGCGTTCGAATGTCTGCTTTTATTTGATTTTGATTAATTTATAAAGCATTGATTTACTAGAAATGGATTTGAATGAGGTATAATGTATGTTTCCGGTTTGTTGGAAAAGACGGGTCGTAAAACCTTGTTATATTACTAGCCTTGCAACCCAGAAGGATTTTTCTATAAAATAAACATTAAATCGCCGTATGAATATATTATAACATTTGTTATAATATAAAGTGACGCATTAGAGGTGTTGATAGTGAAATTTGCTCAAAGGGCTAATAATGTCAGAAGTAATCTGAATATGAGTCAAGAACAACTGGCAAAAGAGCTTCAAGTGAACTTTGCCACGATCGATCGTTGACTAAGTATTTACGAGATTATTAAAGGGAATAGATGAAAGTCCATGGGAGGAACAACAATGATTACAGGTGAATTACGAAGCAAGGTAGATAAAATATGGGAGATTTTCTGGACAGGTGGTATTACCAATCCACTGTCAGTGATTGAGCAGTTTACCTACCTATTATTTATAAAAGGACTGGATGAAAAACAAACAGATTTAGAAAGAAATGCGGAGCTACTAGGCATTGAAGTCGATAAAATATTTGGTGATGAACAAGAGAACCTGAGATGGCACAAGTTTAAGCAACTGAGCGCTTCGGACATGTATGACATGGTTTCAAAAAATGTCTTTCCATTTATCAAAACCATGCATGGGGACAAGGATTCAGCATTTACCAGATATATGGATGATGCCATCTTTATGATCCCAACACCACAAATGCTCGAAAAAATAGTGACGAATATTGATTTGTTGCCTTTATCAGATGGAGATACAAAAGGTGATTTATATGAGTACTTGCTGTCAAAAGTAGCAACAGCCGGAACCAATGGGCAGTTTAGAACCCCAAGACATATCATTAAGATGATGGTAGAGCTGATGAAGCCAACACCAACGGATATTATAGTTGACCCGGCGGCTGGATCAGCTGGTTTTTTAGTGGAAGCCGGTGAGTACCTAAAAAGAAACAATGAAGATTTGTTTGCCATAAAAGAATTAAAAGACCACTATAACAACGACATGTTTTTTGGTAACGATATGGACAGGACCATGCTTCGTATCGGTGCCATGAACATGATGCTGCATGGTGTAGAAAAACCCAATATTGAGTACAGAGATTCCTTATCAGAGAAGAACATCGATGATGAAAAATATACCTTAGTCCTTGCCAATCCACCATTCAAGGGTTCACTAGACCATGAAAGTGTGGCAGCAGGGCTTCTTAAAATAACCAAAACGAAAAAAACAGAATTACTCTTCTTAGCATTATTCCTTAGAACACTGAAAAAGGGCGGCCGTTGTGCCTCTATCGTACCGGATGGTGTTCTTTTTGGTGGCTCTAATGCCCATAAATCCATACGAAAAGAAATCATAGAGAACCATCATTTGCACGCCATTATTTCCATGCCAAGTGGCGTGTTTAAGCCCTATGCTGGGGTATCTACAGCCATCATGATTTTCACTAAGACCGGTGCCGGTGGCACAGACAAAGTATGGTTCTATGATATGCAAGCAGATGGCTTGTCTTTAGATGATAAAAGACAACCCATAGTGCAAAACGATATTCCGGACATCATCAGTCGTTATCATAGTAGAATGGAAACAGAACAAGATCGAAAGAAGACAGAAAAATCCTTCTTCGTCACCAAAAAAGAAATCCAGGATAATGAATACGACCTATCGATTAATAAGTATAAAGAAGCAATCTATGAAAAAATGGATTATGAGACACCAGCCGTTATCATGAGAAGAATAGATAGCATAGATGAAGAAATTGTAACCCTTAAACAAGAACTAAAGACATTGCTAAATTTAGATTTGTAGGGATGATTAGATGAATAAAAATAGAAGATTAATAAATGAAATGCTTTTCTTTCAAGAAGGTCCAGGTGTTCGTAATGCACAATACACTTCAGAGGGTGTTAAATTAATCAATGTTGCAAACTTAGCAAATGGACAAGTTGATTTGTCCAAATCTGAAAGATATATTTCAGAGGAAGAAGCTTATGGCAAGTATAAACACTTTTTAGTTGATGAAGGGGATTTTGTTATTGCAAGTTCAGGAATAAAAGTTGATTATTTTGATAAAAAAATGGGATTTATTCATGCTAAGCATTTACCACTTTGTATGAATACAAGTACTATTAGATTTAAAAGTCTTGATCATAATATTCTGAATATTAGATATTTTATGTACTTTATGAAGTCGAATGACTTTAAAAGGCAGTTGATGAAAGAAATAACAGGTTCGGCACAACTAAATTTTGGACCTAGTCATTTAAATAGGATGACTTTTCCAGTAGTAGAGATAGATCAGCAAATAGAAATACATACAATTCTTGATAAAATAACCTTAATTATTCAGAAAAGAACGCTTCAACTGGAAGAACTTGACCATCTCATTAATTCCCGATTTGTCGAGATGTTTGGTGATCCAATTACTAATCGGATGGGTTGGAAAGTATGCTCTTTTAACAGTTCTTCTGTAAAAATAAGTGACGGACCATTTGGATCAAATCTAAAATCTGAGCATTATTGTGATGAAGGGATAAGAGTTATTAGACTTCAGAATATTGGTGTTGGAGATTTTATTGATCGTGATAAAGCCTTTGTAAATACTGAACATTATGAAATGATATCTAAGTACACTTGTTATCCTGGGGAGTTAGTTATTGCTACAATGGGTACTCCTAACTTACGCGCTACCATAGTTCCTGATTATTTGGAAAAGGCTATCCATAAAGCTGATTGTGTGAGGTTTGTACCAAAACCAGATATTTTAAACTCTACATTTGCTTGTTACTATATAAATCGTCCTGAAACACTTCTGCTTGCAAGTGATAAAATGCATGGTCAAACTCGAACAAGAATTTCAAGTGGACAGGTGAAGCAACTTCCCATTTTTCTGCCTCCAGTTGAATTACAGAAACAGTTTGATGAGTTTGTCCAACACGTTAATAAATTGAAATCTAAAGTTGAAAAATCACTCACTGAAAAACAAATGCTTTTTGATTCATTGATGCAAGAGTATTTCGAGTAATGGTAAGCATAATATTACAATGGCACCATTATGGTGAAAGTGTAAGTGGGTTAAAGGAAGTCTATATGAAAAAAATAACTACATTGACGAGAATGAACATAATAAATTTATATAAGTATGGATTCAAATATACGGGCTTCATTACAAAAATTGATTATATGGAGAGAGAATACCAAGAGGGAATTAATGGAAAAGGAGTAGTGAATTTTAATCGACGTCTTAATGAAATTGATTTCTTAAGGAGATTATTCGATCTTGAAAAACTTTAAGGTACTGATGGAAGATTTGATAACGTTATTGGGGATATTTATCAGCATAGAGTCAGAAATTTGGATTGGGAAGATGACTGGGTCTTTGATTATGAAGCATTTGATTTAGAACACTGTGAAGACCAGATTTTTCTAAGTTTTATAGTAAAAACCTTTAATTTATACGTGAGGAATGAATCTTCACCGTGGTTATCATTACTAGATAAAATCAATTCTTTGATCAAAGAAGATGGATATAAACTTTATGTGTCAAAGAGATCTTCTGGCAACGATGTATATGGTTTTAAAGAAATTTTTAAGAGAAAAATTACGTTGGAAAAAGAATAATATAATATATTAAGTAACGAGTTTGTTGAAGAAAATACAAGTTAATGTAATGATAAACTTGAAGCGGGGGGATTATTCTGGAGCCATTACCAATACTAGAACACTAGTAGAGGAAATTTTGCTAACAATTGAAGAAGAGATTTCAGATACAAAATCCAAACGTTCTAATAATTTTAATAAGTCGTAAAAGATGGTGAGGAACAGAAAATTGATAGAAAAAAGTGCGCAATACGAGAAAGGAATAGATGTTTATGTTTATACCAGAAAATGAGATTATTAATGTAAAAAGCAACAAAACAAGAAAATATATCGAAGAAGTCCTTTCCTGCTATTACAATGCTAATTATAGAGCGTCAATCGTAACTTTGTACACAACAGTTATATATGATTGCTTTAATAAGTTGATAATACTGAAAGAGTTATATAACGATAATTATGCAAAAACACAACTTAATACAATTGAAACACTTCAAAAGAATCCAAATATTCCTTATTCTGATGTGGAAAAGAAGATAATAGAAGTGATTGGTGGAACTGGCTTAATGAGCCATATTGAGATGGAGCAGATAAATCAATTAAAAACTGCTCGTAATAACGCTGCACATCCTGTCTTTAAGAATGATTATGACTTGATTAATCCAACAAAAGAACAGACTATTGCTCATATTAGAAATATGTTTGATGGAGTTTTTATGAAAGATGTTATTCTCTCAAAAAATATACTAGATACTTTTAGGACGGATATTTGTGATTTTTTCGATAGGCAACCTGATTTGGAAGGTTACGATATTTATCTAGAAAATAAATTTTATAAGAGGTTTAATGAATCCACTAAGAAATATATCTTTACGGAACTTTGGAAGTTTGCTTTTTGGTTTGATGGTGACCCTGATTGCGATAAATACAGAATGCTTTTTTTACGAACTTTAACTCGATTTCTTGATTGGGATAAAGAACTATACATAACACATATTAAATCAGATGAAAAAATGTATGCAAAGATTACCTTCAAATCAGTTAATCCAATAGAGCAGTTTAAGGATTTCCATAAGTTGGGATGTGTTGCTCTGTTTGTACTTTTAGAAAATCATCCAAGATTATGGGAAGATATCCCTGAGGAGGTTAGAGTAAATATTCGAAACATACGAAAATCTGATGCAAATATAGTCTTGTATTCTGAGTTCTCTTCGGACAACGAACTTCATTATCTTCAAAGTATTGAGGAGTATATCAAGAAAAATGATGTTAAAGAACCATGTTTTAATCCAGCATTGATTAGAATAAAGTATGATAAGCATAAGGAACGCTTTGGTGGGACTATAAGAAAAAAATTAGTTGACTACTATAATAGAAATACAGATTCGTCGTCATTTATTGATGATTTTGATTATATAAATACAATCTATTCAACCATTGTAAGCTTAATATTACCTGACTTTTCAGAGGAAGAATTAGTGTATTTGATAGAAAGTGTGAATAGATATAATTATCTAAAAGCAGCAACGAATGCAGATTTTCGAGAACAGGTAAACAAGCTAATTGTTGAAAAAGGGTATTCTATAGATAAGTCGAAATATATCATACTAAGATGACGAAAACCGCTTGTGAGTAAGTGCGGTGAACCGTACCATGAGTAGATACGGTTTTTTCTACAGGAGATTCAGGTAGTAGAGATGAGTTATATATATGAAAGGGGAACCATGAATTTAGAAATATTTAAAAATCACTTTATGTTACGGCCAGAGCAGACAATTGTTATCGATCAATCATTTGAATTAGATGGAGAGGAGATGCATCTTTTAGCTCTTACTTATATGGATAATTCTTATACGCTGTGGGTAATGGATTGTTTATCTGAAGAGATGGATGAGCCAAAAATGGTATTTGATCCTTCGAAGCGAACAAATAGAGAATCTCATGAAAGAAGAAAAATATTTACCACAAGGTCAATAGAATCTTTAGAAGTTGGTGAGCATATTTTTGAGTTTAATGGTTCCTCTACAGAGTCATTTCAATTTCAAGGTAACCAGTCTTTACATAAACTGCAATATTTCATAGAACAAGGGATAGAGTTATCTCATTGGGATAATGTTTCCATTAGTAAAATGCAATTAACTGCTCATATGAATTCAGAATCCGTTCCAATGGTTAATATGAGCTTAAAAGATGAACTCTTAAAGTTGAAGTTTAGAACTTACCATAAAGAAGCAGAAGTGTTTTATAAATACAGTCTAAATTTTAATTTAGATGCACCAGTTGAATTGAAGTACAATAATCCATTTGAGGAAAAAGATGAATCTTTTTATGTTCAGGGATTTGAAATATATGATTTGGAGAAGTATGTTGATTCTATTGAAAATAATGATAAATATAAAGACGTGCCAAAAGAAGACCTAGATAGAATGATAGATCTGATGACAAATTTCTTTGAAGATTTAAAGCGTAAGAATTCAACTCTAGTTTTAATGACTTATGAAGCGGATAGAGGGTTACCTTTTCAATCAACTGGATACTTGGATAAAAAAATAGAACTTTCTTCCGATAATTCCAGTAGAGCTATGGGGTTCATTTTCAAACCAGATGAAAAAACTGGAGAACATGGGAAGAAACTATTCGTTACTTCCTTTCAAGAGGTTCCTAATGATAAGTTAGATACCTTGGAATTTGAACTCCATTCTGTGTCAAAGATGTATCCAGAGAAGATTGTAATGGTTTGATATTATAAAAAATAATTGAGCTAGAAAATTTCATTATAGGCATATTGTATGAAATTAGGGTATCAACTCCCCGATAAATTAAAATCTTTATCAAAGCTAAAAGAAATACTGACGCATTGCTAAACCTTAGACATTATACATTCGGTAGTGATCACTATTTAAAAAAATCATTACATTGTTTTGGAGGTTAGACATGAAGGACATAAAGCTGATTAAGCCAAGTTTACTATATCAATCGACTTTTCTTGATTTTGTTAAAGATGTGAAGGAAAGTGGTTATGAATCATATACGAACTACGTCAAAGCTGAAAATAATTTTTATGAATTTATGAATGAGCTTATTGATATGAGTGAAGGCGTTAATATCAAAGAAGGGTGGGCACCTTGTAGTAGTTATTGGCTAATAGATAATAATGAAGAAGTAATTGGAGTAATTAGAATAAGACACAGAGTAGATAATGATTCATTAGAGATGGCAGGCCACATTGGATATGAAATAAAAAGCTCCAAAAGAAAAAAAGGCTATGGCCAAAGGCTGCTTGAATTAGGGTTGATTGAGGCAAGAAAGATTGGATTGCAGAAAGTACTGATAACATGTGATGAGGATAACGTTGCCTCAAAACGAATGATTGAAAAATGTAAGAGTAAGTATAAGAAAAGTATTTTTGATGAAGAATCAGGGAAAAATATAATTCAGTATGAAGTTGATACCGTTTATGACTAGTGGACGGGGTCAATGGTTGTAGGCCTGTAATTCTAATGGATGTTTTTATTTGATATAAAAAGAAAATCAAAGTTAATTATAGATACAAGGAGAGTACAATGAAAAAGCATGTTATAAATATTATTCTATTGATGATAGTAGTAATATTCACCAGTTGTAGAACAGACGATGGCAGTATAAATGAACTAAGAGTTGAAAAAGATAGTCTAAACAACCAACAAGAATCTTCTGAGAGTGAGTTTACATTTCGAGAAGATGATGAGGATACACTTGTTAATGTCCAGATGCCTAGTGAAGACTTCCTATACATAAACACTGAGGGCACAAATATTGCAGACCGGATTAATTGTCCGGAGGGATTTGTAAGGATTGATGTCAGCAGCGATTCATTTGGATATTTCCTTAGAAATCTTGAATTGAAACCAGATGGTTCGGATGTAATGCTGTATGACGGAAGTAAAAAAGCCAATCAAAATGTTCATGTAGCGGTACTTACCGTAGAAGTAGGTGATAGAGACCTGCAGCAATGTGCGGATGCGACAATGCGCTTGTGGGCAGAATACCTAAGAAGTGAAGGGCGTGATGAGGAAATCCATTTCAACTTCACCAATGGCTTTCGGGTTGACTACAGTAAATGGATGGAAGGATAC
>PGZS01000219.1 GCA_002841435.1 Firmicutes bacterium HGW-Firmicutes-3
ATTAAAGAAACAATATAAAAATAAGAAGAATGTAAAAAAAGCCAACTCACTTAAGGAGCCAGCTCTTTAACGCGTTCTGAAGAACGCTCTTCTTGTAAATAAATTAAAATAATAAAAAAGATAGGTGACTGTGATGAGTATATATGATACGTTGAACCAAGAACAAAAAGAGGCGGTTTTTCATACAGAAGGGCCCTTACTACTACTGGCAGGCGCCGGATCAGGAAAAACACGGGTGTTAACACACCGTGTGGCCTATATAATCGAGCAGAATTTGGCCAAGCCTTGGGAAATCATGGCCATCACCTTTACCAACAAAGCTGCAAAAGAGATGCGAGCGCGGGTGGACCATCTGATTGGCCATGGCGGTCAAGATGTTTGGGTAAGTACCTTCCATTCCTCCTGTGTTCGTTTTTTGAGACAATATATTGATCAGATTGGATTTGAAAAAAGCTTCAATATATACGATACCGATGATTCTAAGAAGATTATCAGAGAAGCAATGAAAGCACAGAACATAGATCCGAAGCAATATAAGGAAAGTGGTATCTTATCAAAGATTAGCGAGGCCAAAAACCAATTACTAAGCCCCTTAGAATATCGTAAATCCGTTATGGGGGATATGCGTAAGGAAGTCTACTCCAAGATCTATGACTATTACCAAGACCGTTTAAAAAGAAACAACGCTCTGGACTTTGACGACCTGCTCTTTCAGACCGTAGAGCTTTTTAGATTGCGACCGGACATATTAGAGAAATTCCAAAATAGATTCAAATACATTATGGTGGATGAGTATCAAGATACCAATGGGGTTCAGTTCAAGCTCATATCCCAGTTAGCAGGTCATTACAAGAACCTTTGCGTGGTCGGTGATGATGATCAGTCCATCTACAAGTTCCGTGGCGCGGACATCACCAATATCTTAGATTTTGAGAAGGTATACAAAGGGGCCAAGGTCATTAAGTTGGAACAGAACTATCGTTCAAGTAAGACCATCTTAGATGCAGCCAATCACGTAATTAAAAACAATGAGAAAAGAAAAGCAAAACGTTTGTGGACGGACAATGGTACAGGCAGTCTTATTTTGTTTCACCATGTGGACAATGAAAAAGAAGAGGCAAAACTGGTTGTAAATCATATCCAAAACAACATAAAAAACGACCACAAAGGCTATAACGATCATGCAATCTTGTATAGAACCAATGCCCAATCAAGGGTCTTAGAGGAACGTCTGATATATGAGAATGTACCTTATAAGATTTTTGGTGGAACCTCTTTCTACCAGAGAAAAGAGATCAAAGATGTATTGGCTTATCTTAGACTTATCAATAACAGCATCGATAATTTGGCGGTCAAAAGGGTAATCAACGTGCCAAGAAGAGGTATTGGTGATACCACAGTGGATAAGCTAGAAAGCTATGCCAACGATATCGGCATCAGTCTTTTTGAAGCCATCAAAGAATCCGACAATATACCGGGACTGGCAAGAGCCAGCCTGAAGATCAAAGGCTTTGGGAATCTCATCTTGTCACTTAAAGCTGAGATGGAAACCATGTCGCTCATGGATTTTATGGAGGAAGTGCTAAAGCGCACCAACTATATTAAAGAATTAGAAGATGAAGGTACGGATGAGGCCAAGTCCAGAATCGAGAACATTGGTGAACTTATATCCAAGTTGGCCGATTATACTAATAAGAAGAAGGAAGAAGACGAAGAACCCACTTTGTCCGGTTTTCTAGAAGAAGTGGCTTTAGTTGCGGACATAGACAACCTGGTTGAGAGCAATGAAGTGGTGGTCCTTATGACCTTACACAGTGCTAAGGGGCTGGAATTCCCGACTGTATTCCTAACCGGTATGGAAGATGGACTTTTTCCAAGCTATATGAGCATCTCTACCGGTAGTGAAGAAGACATTGAGGAAGAACGTCGTCTTTGTTACGTAGGCATAACCAGAGCTGAAGAAGAGTTGGTCATCATAGCCTCCAAATCAAGGATGACCCATGGACGTACACAATATAATGCACTGTCCAGATTTGTTAGAGAAATCCCAGGTGATTTGTTAGATTCAAGTCAGACATTAGAGTTGGCAAGGGATAAAGAAGATCAAAACAGCGACCTTTTTTCTAAAAGCAATATCTCCAACACTTCCGTACTACCTAAGCAAAGGGACCGCAGCTTCTTTACCAATGCCCCTTATCAAGCCAAACAACCGGTAAAAGCATTACCACAGAATGAGAGTATTACACTGGATTACGGCGTAGGCGACTTGGTTAAGCATATGAAGTTTGGTATCGGGCAAGTGATGGAGATTGGACCGGGTGGTGCAGACCATCAGGTAACGGTGAGTTTCCCAAGTGTTGGGACCAAGAAACTACTGGCAAGGCTGTCAGGTCTCAAAAAAATATAGTATATTCGTAAAACTTATGTACAAAAGTAAAAAGAATGATATAATTAGAATAGTTGTAACAATTGTTTAAGGTGAAAAACTATATAGTTAAACTTTTATATATAATATATAGTTCGAATGTATCAACGTAACCTATATATTGTATGTGAATCTAGTGAAACTTAGTTTTGACGCTTTAATCAACAGTTAATATTTTTTAGAAGGGTGTGAGCATATGTTTGAACAATTAAAAAAAGCAGAGTCGGAAAAAGTACAACAACTGTCGGACTTATTACAAAGACTGGACCCGAGAAGTGGTTTTATGGTTAAGAAGAAAGACTACACTTGGTTGATTGTCGTACTTACCGTCGTAGCTGTAGCAGGCATAGCCTTCGCAGTGTACAAATTCTTCTTTGAATATAGTGATGAATTTGATTATGATGATGATGAAGACTTTGAAGACATCGATTATGATGAAGACTATGAC
>PGZS01000018.1 GCA_002841435.1 Firmicutes bacterium HGW-Firmicutes-3
AAAGACAACTTATTTTGGTTCTGAATCAAAAAGATTTTGAAGTTCATGGGCGGTTAATTTATTAATGAACGTTTCACCAGGCTTAATAACATGTTCAATTAGATTTTGCTTTTTCTGCTGCAAAGTGAATATTTTTTCTTCTATGGTACCGGCAGTGATTAACTTGTAAACTTGAACACATTTTTTTTGACCGATGCGATAGACACGATCCGTCGCTTGGTTTTCTACCGCAGGATTCCACCACGGATCAACATGAATCACAACATCAGCACCGGTTAAGTTAAGCCCCGTTCCGCCGGCTTTAAGGGAAATCAAGAAAACGCTGTGAAAACCTGTATTGAAGTCATGGACCATTTCCTGCCGTTTGTTAGGTGGTACAGAACCATCAAGATAATATGATTCGATTTTATGTTTATCCAACAAGGTCTGTATCATTTTCAACATGGAAGTGAACTGTGAGAATATCAACATACGATGACCACTTTCAATACTATCCATAACCAACTCTAGGAGTAGGTCCATTTTAGAGGACCCATGGTTATACTGATCGATGAATAAAGATGGATGGCAACAAATCTGTCGCAGGCGCATAAGTATAGAGAGTATTTTCATATTTTTTTGACCACCGGACAAATACTTAATACTTTCCATTTCCATTTTTGCTTTCTCAATGTAGGCCATATATATTTTTTTCTGATGCTTATTAAGCTCGATGGTGACTTTGGTTTCGATTTTAGGCGGTAGCTCTTTTAAAACATCTTGTTTGATGCGCCTAAGAATAAAAGGCGCAATCATTTGATTAAGCTGCTTCAAACAATGATAATCGTTGTCTTTGGTGATGGGCCGTTCATAGGTTTTAGCAAAATAATGAGCATTACCTAAAAAGCCCGGCAAAATAAAATCAAAAATGGACCATAACTCTGTCAATGTATTTTCTATAGGTGTACCGGTCAAGGCAAAACGGTGTAAAGCATTAATATGTTTAACGGCAATGGCGTTTTGAGATTTTGGATTTTTAATATGCTGAGCTTCATCAATAATACAAAACATAAATGTCTGTTTATAATGGTGCAAGTCTCTTTTTAGTGCACCGTAAGAGGTAATGATGATGACATCATTACACAGGTTTTCAATTTGCTCAATGCGTTCATTTTTGTTTCCTGAAATGACAATGGTTTTCTGATTAGGCGCAAATTTATGAACTTCCTCCTCCCAATTATAGAGTAAAGACGTGGGAGCAACAACGAGAGAGGGTAAGTTTGCTGCATAACTCGTCATCAGGGTGATGGCTTGTAACGTCTTGCCAAGTCCCATATCATCGGCTAAAATGCCGCCGAGTCCGTAAGAAGTAAGAGCACTAAGCCAACGATAACCGGTTTTTTGGTAGTCTCTTAAGATGCTGTCAAGATGTTTTGGTATCTGAGTCAAGTAAGTTTCAGGATTTAAAATAGCGGTTAGAAGCTTCTTATAAGCCTGGTTATAGTGGACGGTTTGTGTATTACTCATGAGATGATTTAAGAAGAAAGCATGGTGCCCAGGAAGCCTTAGTGGGTTACCTTCTTGATGTGAATCCATAAGCGGATAATGGCTGTCTAGAACACTCATTTGATGAGATAAGGTGTCTTGTATCTTGAAAAAGCTGCCATCAGATAATTTGAAGTATCGCTTTTTTTCTACTATGGCTTTTAATAGCGTGAAGATTTCTTCTTGATTGATACCCTCCATTTCAAAGCTTAGATCCAAAAGATTGGAACTGCTGTTGTATGCTACAGATGCACTAAGATGTTTTTCAGATCTTAAGTAGGTGTCTTTAAACGTATCCGAGTAGTAAAGACTCCCAAGTTTTTGGAGAGTTGGTAGAATTTGATCAATGAAATAAAATTGGTCTTCTTCGGATGCGAGTGTTAAGCGTCCCATGGAATCAATTGTATGACGCGTATCTTTGAGTAACTGGCGAATATGTTGCTCGATTTCCAAGTGTCTGAAAATGATTTGGTCACCCAGTTCGGGATCGGATTCGGGATAAAGACCAAATTCATAAGGACCGTAGATGAAAAATGCCTTAAGCTTAAGTTGTTCCATATCCTTATCCAAATAGATTTTTGCATCCAAAGGATAACGTAATACTTTTTGGGCGATAGCGGGTTCAAGGGTTACATAACCAATCATTTCAAGTACTGGTAGGATTTGATTCATAAAATTATGAATATGCTCATGTTGAATATCTAGAGATTTATCATTGAAGTACTTGTAGAAGAGTTTGAATGCATCTGCCTTTTTGGTAGATAAATAACTAATCTGGTTGTTATAAAAAGCAAATGAAAAATCTTCTGTTAATGGGAAATATATATCATAGGCATTGACGGAGATGTTATAATGACCGGTCTCTTCCATCATGAAGAGATCAACCTCCAAATGGTCAATGATTTCATGATTTTTAAAAAGCATACCGTCATAGTCTAAGTTAAAGGGCCTGTATCTTAGAAGCTCTAATAACCTTCTTAAATACGTATCCGGCAAGACTTGATAAGAAGCCTTAATAGGTGTAGATACTAGACTCTGGCGTTTTGGTAGTAAAAAGAGTCGTGTTTTGTAAAAATCATAAAGTAAAGCTATAAGCTTATTGTCTTCCTCAGTGAAAGTAAAAGTATTTGGGTCATAGGTTAGGGTTTTTGATAGTTCATAGGTTTGTTTTTCCATAACTGCATAAATGAAGGCTTCAATATTCTTAACCACATAGGTTTGATAGAGCCCTACTTTTAGAGAGATAGTAGATTGTAGGGTTTTATGATAAGCATCCTTAGGGTGCAGATTCACTTCTAGATTTAATAGGTTCGGCTGGCTGGTAGATGAAGCATCATATAGCACATGTTCAAAGGACTGGAACATTTTTAGGGTTTGGTTATGAGTAAGATCAAGAGTCAAAGACTCTTTCTTATAAAGTATATATAATAAAGCCGCTATTGTGTGAATACATGGCTCTGGATCATAGCATGTGCATCTAGCATTTTTAAAGGTGCCGGTATCCGAGTAAAAGGATAGATAGAGATCAAAATGCTCATCTTTTAGGTCTTTTAAGATAACATGAAAGCCATTTTTTGAGCTGGCTTCAATACTAAGTATATTGTTTTGTTGGTGAATCATAAAGCCGGATTTGAACTTTCGATCATTACCGGCAAAAGTCTTAATCCATTGTAAAGTGAGTTGTATCATATCGACACCTGCTTTTTTAGAGTTTTAACACATGAATCTTGGTTGCAATGTTAATGAAATCCTATATAATAAAATCAAGGTTAGCTTTGAATGAATCTGATATGAAAGGAAACCATATGGTAGTAAGAGTCGACGGAGATGCTTGCCCGGTTCGGGCATCTATCATAAAGATTACAAATAAACATGGGGTCGAAACGGTCATGTACACAGATGTCAATCATGAGTTCTCTTATGAGACAACTTGCGTCATTACAGTGGACCAAGGCATTGATTCAGTGGATTTAGCCATCATAAGGGATATGAAAGTTGGCGATGTCGTCATTACCAATGATTACGGATTAGCATCTTTGGTACTCGGCAAGCAAGGGTATGCTATGGATGCTAATGGCAGAGCCTTCACATTAAACAATATTGATCAGCTTTTGTTTGAAAGACATATGCACAAATCATTAAGAATGATGAAAAAAAGACATAAAGGTCCTAAAAAAAGAGATCGCCATGCGAATGAGCTGTTTAGTCTTAATTTTGAATCTTTATTATTACAGATTAAGGCTTAGAACCGGAAAGCTTTTGAATGCTCCTGCTAACAGCATCTTTTGATTGCTTCCAGGACTCGTTTTCAAATCTGTAATCGAATTTGGTGATGAACCACTCAAGGTCTTCTATAACACGGTCAAAATTGGTTTGTTGGATTGTAAGGAGTTGGCTTTTAAAGTCTTGAAAGTCATTCTCTTTTAAAACGTGTTCGCCGATATCGTAAAGCTGACCAAAATGCTTTATACAAAAACCTTTAGAAGCTGTAAATAGAATACGAAAAGATGAATCTTTTTTCCAAAGATAAAAAAAAGTATCCATATATCGGTCCAAAAAATCCTGAATTCGATCACAGATGTAGCAATGAGATACCAGCTTATCGGTGAAGTCTTTTACAGGACCGGGTGCTGTACGTTTACCTATTTTAAAGCCTTTCGGTTTATCGGGTTTCATACGATCTTCAAGATCTTGGCGCACTTTTTTTATATGCGTTTCAAGAATTAAAGCCATTCCCAACCTGTTTTTTTCATTAAAAAGCTTGGCAAAGTGGGTAGGGCAAAAACCGGTTGCGTTGGTAAGATGCCTTATGCCGACATCCATATAAGATGGGCCTAAGACAAAGTCGATGGTATCCTTCTCAAGGTTATCAGATAAATGGCAAAAAGGGCATTCGCAATCAGTATTAAATGCATCTAATATTGGTATGGTATAAATTTCTTCTTTAGACATAAAAACCACCTTAATCTAAACAGAATAGATGTTGATAGATTGTATTTGAGGTATAATAAATTGATAAAGCCTATTTATCAGTATACCATAGCGGTGCTGAAGTTGCATCAATTTCCATGCTTGAAATCGAGGGGAGTAAAATGATTAAAATCGTAGTGGATGATAGTTTTTTAATTAGTCAGATATTGGAATGCGGACAAAGCTTTAGGTACAAACATATTGAAAATAATATTTACGATATAATTGCTTTTGAAAAACGTATTCGAATTAATCAAGTCGGCAAACATGTCTATATGGATTGCTCTAATGAAGAATATAATCGCTTGTGGGTGAGATACTTTGATATGGATCGGAACTATGAACAAATCCAATCTGTTTTAGTTAAACTGGATCCGATATTAAAAAAAGCCATCATAGAAAAAAGAGGGCTTCGGATTCTAAGACAAGCACCTTTTGAGATGTTGCTTACCTTTATCCTATCTCAAAATAAAGCCATTCCTCAAATTAAAGTTCTGGTAGAGCGACTATGTGTAAAATTCGGTCAAATGGTTATAGATCCATATGGTTCTTATTACACTTTTCCAACGGCAGAGGTCCTTGCAGAGGTCTCGGTGGAGGAATGGAGAAAGCTAAAAGTTGGCTTTAGGGCGCCCTATTTATATGATGCAATACAGAAGGTCATAGAAGGTGCTATAGATTTTGTAGCCATTGAAGAGATGGATGACAATACGGCCCGAAATAAACTTATGGAGATAAATGGTGTCGGACAAAAAGTAGCGGACTGTGTTTTGTTGTTTGCTTTCGGGAGAATTGAGGTATTTCCGCTGGATGTTTGGGTGAGACGTATGATGACCCATGCCTACTTTAATGATCAGACTATATCGGATCAGATTATTCTTGAATTTGCAGAACGGTATTTTAAAGGTTTAGGTGGTTTGGCACAACAATATCTTTTTTACTATGGAAGAGACCATCAGATAGGAAAATAAACACTCGAAAATTTGCTGTACATGCTTTGTTTTTTTACTTGCATATCATTAAAATTTTTGGTAATATAAGAACAGGACTTAGCACTCTCTATAATAGAGTGCTGATAAGAAATTATCTTTTATGAAAGAGGAGGAATATCATGAATTTAAAACCATTGAATGATCGTGTTGTCCTAAAACAGCTTAAAGCTGAAGAGAAAACCAAGTCCGGTATAGTGTTGCCAGGACAGGCACAAGAAAAACCTCAAGAAGCTGAAGTTGTAGCTGTTGGCCCTGGTGGCAATGTGGAGGGTAAAGAAATAACCATGCAGGTCGTTGTGGGTGATAAAGTCATTTACTCAAAATACGCTGGAACAGAAGTCAAATTAGATGGTGTCGAGTATATTATTGTAAAACAAAACGATATACTTGCAGTTGTGGAATAGAGGAGGTTTAATATGGCAAAAGAAATAAAATTCGGAGCAGAAGCCAGAGCAGCACTTGAATCAGGTGTGAATCAATTGGCAGATACAGTAAAAGTAACCTTAGGACCAAAAGGAAGAAACGTCGTTTTAGATAAAAAATTCGGAGCACCGCTGATCACCAATGATGGTGTAACAATAGCAAAAGAAATAGAATTAAAAGATCCCTTTGAGAATATGGGTGCACAGTTGGTTAAAGAGGTTGCAACAAAAACCAATGACGTAGCCGGTGACGGCACAACAACAGCTACCGTTCTTGCTCAAGCGATGATTGTAGAAGGTGTTAAAAATATTGCGGCTGGTGCAAACCCAATCATTCTAAGACGTGGTATGAAAGCTGCGACTGAAGAAGCGGTTAGAGCCATTGTTGAAATGAGCCAAACCTTAAAAGGTAGAGAACAAATAGCAGAAGTTGCGGCAATTTCTGCAGGTGATGAAGCCATTGGTGATTTGATTGCAGAGGCCATGGAAAGAGCTTCTAAAGATGGCGTTATTACCATTGAGGAATCAAAGAGTATGGATACAGAACTTGAAGTCGTTGAAGGGATGCAATTTGATCGAGGCTACTTGTCACCATACATGGCAACAGATATGGACAAAATGGAAGCGGTACTTGAGCAACCTTATATTTTAATTACAGATAAAAAAATCTCTAACATTCAAGAGATCTTACCGATACTTGAGCAAATTGTTCAAGCAGGAGCAAAATTACTCATTATTGCAGAAGATGTTGAAGGAGAAGCATTGGCTACCCTTGTTGTTAACAAATTAAGAGGTACCTTTAACTGTGTAGCGGTTAAAGCGCCAGGATTTGGTGATCGACGTAAGGCCATGCTACAAGATATTGCGATATTAACAGGTGGAACGGTTATTTCTGAAGAACTAGGCCTTGACCTAAAAGAAGCAACAATGGAGATGCTTGGTAAAGCAAAATCCGTTAAAATAATGAAAGAAAACACCATAATTGTAGATGGCGCCGGTAGTAAGGACGACATACACAGTCGCGTGGCACAAATAAAGAATCAGATAGAAGATACTACGTCCGATTTTGATCGTGAAAAGCTTCAAGAAAGATTGGCAAAATTATCCGGTGGTGTGGCGGTAATAAAAGTAGGTGCTGCAACTGAAACAGAAATGCAAGAAAAGAAATTACGTATGGAAGATGCTTTGGCAGCAACACGTGCAGCCGCTGAAGAAGGTATTGTAGCAGGTGGTGGTGCAGCTTACATCCATATTACCAAAAGAATTGAAGCAATCGTGGATGGATTGGACGGAGATGAAAAAACAGGCGCTAGAATTATTCTAAAAGCATTAGAATCTCCCTTACGCCAAATTGTAGTGAATGCAGGTCTTGAAGGTTCTGTTGTTGTCAATAAGGTGAAAGAATCCGCTATGGGTATTGGCTTTAATGCCCTAACTGAAACCTATGTGGACATGGTGGAAGCAGGCATTATCGATCCTACAAAAGTAACAAGATCAGCCTTACAAAATGCCACGTCCGTAGCATCAACATTGTTGACGACAGAGGCTGTTGTAGCAGACGTTGAAGAAGAAAATCCGATGCCAATGGGTGGTGGCGCACCAGGTATGGGCATGATGTAACAGTGGCTTTGCCATTTTTATAATTATAATATCATTAAGGGAGACGATGGTCTCCTTTTTTGTGTGTTAAGAAAGTTTCTCACATGTGCAAACAGGTGGACTGTACTAAACAAAACATAAAATATGAATAACGGTTGTTTCTGTTAGACCAATCCGATATAATGTAATTGACTCATTTTCCCGAAAGCAAGAAAGTACCGTAGACTTCGGAGGCCATAATGAAAGTAAATGATATTTTTAATGAACAACTTGTAGAAAGAAAACAAAACATAACAGATAATCTTAAGAAGTTAACCATCCTAGCAGGGGGTGTTTTATTTATAGCGGTAGCTTTCTTAATTCCTGGTCTTAGAAGCTTGATTTATGTCATCGCCATAGTTGTCATTTCGTGCATGGTTATTTTACTGAGACGGTTTAATGTAGAGTATGAATATATTTTTACCAATGGCGAGCTAGATATTGATCAGATTATAAATAAAAACAAGCGAAAAAGGTTATTGTCCGTCCACGTGGATAGTTTTATAATCATGGTTCCGATATCTAACAAAGATTATGGAAAAGATGTTGAGAAGTATTCAAAGCTATATGACGTAAGTAGCGGGCTACTTCAAGAAAACACATACGCGGCTATTTTTGATAAAGATTCAAAAAAAATCAAGTTGATTTTCGAACCAAACGAGAAAATGTTTAACGCAATTCGTGCTTATATCCCAAGAAAAATCAAAAAATAGATAGATGGTTAAGTGTCAAAACTAAGTTTCTCTAATTTACATACAAGATATAGGTTACGTTGATACACGCATAACGATATATTGTATGTAAAAGTTCAACTATATAGTTTTGACACTTTAACCATAGATAAAAGATTGGCAAGGTGGTTGGTCAAATGCGTAGAGTCGGAATCGACAAACTAAAAAAGGATATGGTCTTGGCAAAGCCCATATACACCAGCAATGGTGTCATATTATTAAAAGAAGGCACTTTATTAACTGAAAAATTCATTGATAAGATTCATGACATTGATGTGGACTACATCTATATTAGAGATGAATTGTCAGAGGGTATTGAGATTGAGGCACTTATAAGTGAAGAGACTGTGTTATCCACAAAAAAAGCTTTGGAAGATAGCATGGAAAAAATGCGAAAAGGCTATTTTAGTGCCAGCCAAAGTATTGTAGAAAAAGTGGACGCGGTCATATCAGAAGTGGTTGCCAATCCCCATGTGATGGTTAGCCTTCAAGAGATTCGTAATAGAGACGAGTACTTGCATATGCATTCAATTAATGTATGTGTGATTTCCCTTCTGATTGGTAAAAAACTAAACTACAATGATGCCCAATTAAGGCATTTAGCGCTGGGGGCTATTCTACATGATGTGGGGAAAACCCAGATAAAATACGATGTTATTCGATATAGAGAAGACTATGTCGAGAAAGAATATAAGATTTATAAAGAGCATGTAAGGCTAGGCTATGAAATGATTAAGTCTATCCCACAATCTTCTTTACTGGCTGCTAATATAGCCTTGACCCATCATGAGCATTACGATGGGACTGGGTTTCCCCTTGGGAAAAAGAACACATCGATTCATGAGTTTTCAAGAATTGTTGCTGTAGCCAATGAATACGATAATCTGCTCTATAACCTACCTAAAGATACACATATGCGGCATTATGAGATTGTTGAAATGATTGTTTCAAGGGCATATACGTGGTTTGATCCGGAAATTATAAAGATATTTAGAAAATCTATATCACCATATCCGATTTCAACAGGCGTTGTACTTAATGATGGTCGTATTGGTATAGTAGCAAGACTTAATGAGGATTTTCCAACAAGACCGGTTATCCGCATAATTGATGAAGATTCAATGGTAGCTATAGGTGAGGTGGACTTATCTGTTAACCTAAGTACCCTGATTATAGATGAAAAAGAGATTGACAAATAGGTTTATATTTGTTAAAATCTCGAATTAATAACCAATATGAAAAAGTAATTAATAATGTTGTGACAATTTAATAAAACCAATACATAACGGATTAGAGTGTATTCACTCTAATCTTCATTGTATCTACTGTCCATGGCCAATAAAATACATAGAACTAAACACCCTAACTGACTATGGACCTGATAGATTCAACAACGCGCTTATAATGAAAGAGAGGCCTTAATTCATGCAAAAAATTCTTAAAGAAGGAATAACCTTTGATGACGTGCTACTGGTTCCTGCCCATTCCAAAGTCCTACCAAATGAAGTCAACCTAAGTACTCAACTTACAAAAAAAATAGGACTGAGCATACCCTTAATGAGTGCAGGTATGGATACGGTAACAGAATCGAGAATGGCAATTGCTATGGCAAGACAGGGTGGTATCGGCATTATACACAAGAATATGTCAATAGCGGAACAGGCAGATCAAGTTGACCGTGTGAAGCGATCCGAGAACGGTGTTATAACCAATCCTTTTTCTTTAACACCGGAACATTATGTTTATGAAGCCAATGCGTTAATGGCAAAATATCGAATATCAGGTGTACCAATCATTGAAGTTGGATCTAAGAAGTTAGTTGGAATCTTAACCAACCGAGATTTAAGATTTGAAACAAACTTCGATCAAAAAATCAAGCATGTAATGACCAGTGAAAATCTGATTGTCGCACCAGAAGGTACAACTTTGGATGAAGCAAAAAAAATATTGGGTAACCATAGAATTGAAAAACTTCCAATTGTAGATTCAGAAGGCAATCTTTGCGGTTTGATTACCATCAAAGATATTGAAAAGGCCATACTGTATCCGGATTCAACAAAGGATCATCAAGGACGTTTAAGAGTTGGTGCTGCAGTTGGTATCACAAAGGACATGATGGATAGGGTTGCAGCTTTGGTAGATGCAAAAGTAGATGTTGTTGTCTTAGACACTGCACATGGTCATTCGGCCGGTGTAATAAATGCTGTAAAACAAATTAAGACAACTTATCCGGATTTGCAGGTTATAGCCGGTAATGTAGCAACAAAAGAAGCGACGATAGCTTTGATTGAAGCAGGAGCAGATGCTGTGAAAGTCGGCATAGGGCCGGGTTCCATATGTACAACAAGGGTTGTGGCTGGTGTAGGCGTACCTCAAGTTACGGCAATTAGTGATTGTGCAGAAGGTGCGAAACCTTACGGTGTACCTATTATTGCCGACGGCGGCATCAAATACTCAGGTGATTTGGTTAAAGCCATTGCCGCCGGTGGGTCAGTTTGTATGCTAGGTAGTCTCTTTGCCGGATGTGAAGAAAGTCCTGGTGATACGGAATTATTTCAAGGTAGAAAATATAAAGTGTATAGAGGTATGGGTTCACTTGCAGCCATGGAAAAAGGTAGCAAAGATCGATATTTTCAAGGGGATCATAGCGATACTAAAAAACTGGTACCGGAAGGCGTTGAAGGTCGTGTGGCATATAAAGGACCGGCTGAGGATACAGTTTATCAACTCATCGGCGGCTTAAGAGCAGGTATGGGCTATTGCGGAACATCCACGATTAGAACATTGATTGAAGAAGGCCAGTTTATTAAGATTACAGCAGCTTCATTAAGAGAATCTCATCCTCATGACATCCAGATTACAAAAGAAGCACCAAATTATAGTGTTGAGAATTAAAATATAAGTCGAAAAATAGCAATCAAAGTGATAAACTGAGGTTGCTATTTTTTGAAATTAAAGCAAAATTTAGATATATAATGCATACATGTTTTGTTGCAATTACATGCCGAGAAGTTTATACTAAAACTAGTAAATCATGGAAAAGGAGCAGATAAAATGAGTATGAATATACCAACACCACATATTGAGGTGAAAGACAAAGGGGTTATCGCTGATACCGTTTTGATGCCGGGTGATCCATTAAGAGCAAAGTTCATTGCAGAGAAATTCTTGGAGAATGTTGAACAATTTAACAGCGTAAGAGGTATGTTAGGTTACACAGGTACCTATAAAGGCAGAAAAATTTCTGTTATGGGTTCAGGGATGGGCATGCCGAGTATTGGCATCTATTCTTATGAACTTTATGCTTTTTACGATGTAAAACGCATCATAAGAATTGGTTCATGTGGTGCATACACTGAGGATTTAGATGTTTATGATGTTCTGTTGGTCGATGAAGCATGGTCAGAGTCCAGTTATGCCAAGACACAAAGCGGTTATGCTTCGGATACAACCTATGCTACACCCAAGCTTAATGATAAGCTTGCTAATATAGCAAAAGTATTGGATATTCCAATGAAAAGAGGCAAGATACATTCCTCTGACGTTTTCTATAGAGAAGATTTCAATGTCTATAAGAATATACGAGATGAATATGGCTGCATGGCTGTTGAAATGGAATCCTTTGCTTTATTTGCAAATGCAAGTATACTTGGAAAAGAGGCATCCTGTATCTTGACGGTCAGTGATTCCTTGGTAAAAGGGGACATCACCACATCCGAAGAGCGACAAAATTCTTTTGTAAAGATGATGGAAATAGCATTAGAGATGGCAGAATAAAAACAATCCTACCAATTATGTTGGTAGGATTGTTTTGTTTCATATTCCAAGGATGCCATAGATTGTGCCATAATAGGGCTTTATGTAGAATATAATTTGTTCGAAACTCTATTTACCAAGAATTTATATAGCTTTACCTACAAAACACTTTAATAAAATAAGTTCGAGTGTTATAATGTTAAGAAATATAAGCAGGGAGTTGTTGGAGATGGATATAATAGATAAGCGAATATTACATATTTTACATAAGAATGCAAGGATAACAGCCTCAGATATCAGTAATCAGATTAATTTATCCGTATCAGCGGTAGGTGATCGTCTAAAGAAACTGGAAGCATCGGGTATGATAGAAAATTATACCACTATATTAAATTCAACAATGCTTGGGAAGTCTCTTACCGCAATTATTATGGTTGCCCTTGAACGTCCAAAATACGCAGAAGTATTTGAGGTATTTGTCAATAATGAAAAAGACATTTTAGACTGTTATTATCTGGCAGGTGACTATGACTATGCGCTCAAAATCGTAACAAAAGATACGGCTACTTTAGAGACTTTGATAGGTAAGATTAAAAATGTAGAAGGGTTGCTAAAAACCAAGACTACCATTGTTTTATCTACAATCAAAGATGTACATTCGGTTTTGCCAGAATTATAGGTTTTAAGTGTATAAAACTAAAATAATTCTCAACGATGATTTGAAGGATAAGGGAGGTGCGATATGTCATACGTACAGCTCATATATAACCCAAACTCAGGACAAAAGCTTTTTTATGTTCATATAGACACATTTTTAGCCAATTTTCAAGAAAAAGGCATTGAAGTAAGAGTACATCGGACATCTACTGAAGATAATTTTGAAAAAATACTCAATAAAAATATACTAAAGGATTGTGTCGCGCTGATTATTGCTGGAGGAGATGGTACAGTCAATAGTGTGGTTAATGTTATGATGCAACAAAATATTGATATGCCTCTAGGTGTAATACCTGCAGGTACGGCAAATGATTTTGCGAAACATCTAGGTATGCCGACAGATATTACAAAATCTATTGAAATGCTTTCTAAAATGCAAATCTCTCAAGTAGATGTAGGTAAAGTGAACAATCGCTATTTTGTGAATGTGTGTTGTGGAGGTCTTTTTACAAATATATCCCAAAATATTGATGTTGAGTTAAAAAATACTATTGGCAAACTCGCCTATTATATTAAAGGCGTTCAACAGCTACCGGGATTTAAAAAGCTTAGGTTTAAGATACAACATGACCAAGGCGTGATTGATGATTTTTTCTATTTGTTTTTAGTACTTAATGGTTCCAGTGCAGGTGGCTTTTCAAAGCTTGGGCAAAATGCTGACATCAGCGACGGACTTATGGATTTTGTGGGCATTAAAGCCTGCCCGTTAGCAGATATGCCGGGTCTTTTTGGTAAAATATTGATTGGAGAGCATCTAAAGGATAAAAATATTATTAGTTTTCAAAGCAAGCATATATCGATTAAGTGTTTAGAAGGTGTAGAAGGCTTTGAAGAATCGGATATAGATGGTGAAGCGGGACCACATTTTCCTTTGGATATTGAGGTTTTGCACAAACGATTGAATGTAATCATGTGATTTAAGTAGGAAGAAAGAGGCGCAATATGTTAAAAATGAAGTTAATTGAGTTTAAAGAAGAAATAAAAACCGAGATGCTTGGTTATGAAGAAATGACGGATGCAATGATTGAGAAATGGTTTGAAAATTTTGAAGCTTTTATCGAAGCAAAAAGACCAAGTAGCCATTTAATCTACAAAGGCACGAATGTGGATGTAACCCTAAAAGATGAAACAGACTTGTTCATGATGGTAGACCGCTATTTAGCCGCTATTGTTAACGAAGACTTGGAAAATTACTTCACAGATTGGACATTTTAAGGAGATTGACATGAAAGGAAATGTAATGAGGCTATTATTTGCACTATGGATTATAATAGTTTTTTCTTCATGCACAACAAACGTTGACTCAGATGAGACTCTAGAGGGTGAACCGGATGTGCTAAGTCAAACAAAAGATAATCAGTATGATAAATCACCTGTAGAACCAGACACAAGCAACGAAAAAGATAACCAAGATGAAGAAGAAATATCACCCCAAGTGCCTATAGATTATAAAATGGTAGGTGTTAATGAGATTGGTGACATTATGGTTGTCATGTATCATGGCATTAAAGACAATCCACCTTATCATCGAAGTAAAGAAGATTTTATACGTGATTTACAGTATTTGTATGACAATAACTATTATTTGATTTCTATGAAAGATTATCTGAGTCAAAAGATAGATGTGCCCCTTGCTAAAACGCCGATTGTTTTAACCTTTGATGATGGCTTATCATCGACCTTTGCCCTTATCGAAAATGAAGTGGATTCTGAATCAGCTATTGGTATCCTTGAAATGTTTGTAAAAGAGCACGATGATTTTGGAAAAGCAGCTACTTTGTTCATACATGCGACCAAGCAAAACTTCCAAGGTGATGGAAATGCTTCACAACGTTTGGAATGGTTGGTAGAAAACGGCTATGAGATTGGAAATCACTCAGCAACGCACGCAGATTTAAGTAAGCTATCTAAAGACGCACTCATTAAAGAAATCGGTCAAGTCGACTATTTTCTGAAAGCATTACTACCTGAGTATAATATGTTGGCCATAACCTATCCATATGGCAAACGCCCTGAAGCATCATTAATTCAGATATTAGAATATGGTCAATATGAAGGTGTAGAGTTTGGTTACGCGGTTGGCTTCAGGGAAGGACCCAGCAGTAAAATGGTGCCGCCAAGCCATACTAAGTTTGATCCTTATAATGCACCGAGAGTAAGAGGGTCAGATGGGGATGTGCAGGACTTGTGGTGGTTTCTTGATTATTATGAAAAACATGCTGAAGAGCGTTATGTTTCCGATGGCAATCCAAATACGATTGTAGTGCCAAAAGATAAAGCCGAACTGGTAAATATTGACAAGGTCATGGATATGGAACTCATTGTATATGAATAAGATGCGAGAAAGTGCTTTTGTAATTTGAGAGCACTTTTTTTGTGTTTCCTGTAAACAATTTGCAAGCAAAGCGAAGCGCAGCCACTTTGTTCTTCTTTCACCATGTGTTAAAATGAAGATAAGGACCCATACAAAAACCATATAGGAGCGCTATGAAAATGAATATGGATATGAATATGGAAATGACTCAAAAAATCATAATGACCCCTCAGTTAGAATATTCTTTAAAGATTCTAAAGCTTAGCTATGAGGAATTGGTTGATTTTTTACAAGAAGAAATGTTATCAAACCCAATTCTAGAGTATAAAGAGCCGAAAGAAATTAAATTAAAAATAAGAAATGATGGCAGTGAAAGTGATCGTTTAAGCTATAACCGTGATTTTAAGGAGGATGATGAAGTTCATACCAATGGTATACCGGATATGAATTCTTATAAAACAGACCTTGTGAATCATCTGAAATTACAGTTACATTTATTGAACTTACCCGAGAAAATGACGGAAATAGGAGAGTTTCTGATAGAAAGTCTAGATGAAAAAGGTTACTTAAAGATAGATATCAAAGATGTTGCGAGGATACTTCATGTAGAAGAGACGCTAATAAATTTAGTGCGCCAAAAGCTTCAAAAATTCGACCCGCCAGGTATATGTGCCAGGAACTTGAAGGAGTGTTTGAAATTACAGTTGGATGATAAAAAACATGTTAAAAAAGAATTGATGGCCTTAATTGATCATCATCTGGAAGCGATTGGAGATAATGCACTGCCTCGGATTTCAAAAAGTATGGGTATTCCCATAAGTGAAGTACAGAAATTAATCGAAGAAATACGTAAACTAAACCCTAAACCAGGAAGTTGTTTTCAAACAGATGTGACCCATTATATTCGTCCGGATGTTATTATATCCAAACAAGATGAAAACTATGTAATTGATATATGCAAGGATAAAATACCTATTATAAAGGTTAATCCTTACTATCTGGACTTACTGAAGGAAGGCGATAAAAAATTAGGCGATGCTTATCCGTACATTCAGAATAAAATCAATAGCGCCAATTGGTTGATTCATTGTATAGATCACAGAATGAAAACTTTAGAAAAAGTGACAAAAACGATATTCCTCTATCAGATGGATTTTTTTGACAAAGGAAGAGCGTATCTTTCGCCTATGAACCAAAGAAAAGTGGCTGATGATTTAAACCTTCACGAATCAACCATAAGTCGAACAGTTAATGGTAAATATTTATTGTGCCAATGGGGCTTATTCGAGCTGAAATATTTTTTTTCTAGCAAAGGCATTAAACAAGAGGTGGGAGAAGACGCATCGTCAGCTATGGCAAAATTTGCCATAAGGCGTATTGTAGATAATGAAGATAAGCATAATCCCTATAGTGATTCGAAAATATGTAACCTACTACAAAGCGAGGAAATACGCATATCCAGAAGAACAGTTGCAAAATATAGAGAACAATTAGATATACCATCCGGACAAATAAGAAAGCATTACACATAAAACGGGTAATAATTACCAATCCAGATCAAACTTGTAAAAATTTGACAACCGTTTTACGATTCAAAGGGCAGAAACGCAAAAAAGTGGGCATGATTATTGCTACAATTGTGATGTATAGAAGAATTTATAGACAAGGGGCTAAAAAATGAGTTCAACCAGTATAGTAAGAAAAGTTATGATTAAGCATAAAAAAGGTTTACATGCAAGAGTGGCTGCAATGATTGTTCAAAAAGCCGTGGAGTTGCAAAAGGAATTTGAGGTAATTTTTAAGGTGCAAAAGGGTACCTTTAAAGAAGTGCCACTAACCAGTATTTTACTGTTAATCTCCATGAGAATTAAAGCTGGAGAAGAAATAGAGATATTAACCATAGGAAAAGATGCTAAAGAGGCATCTGAAAAAATGGGAAGCTATTTGGAAAGTGATTTTGATTATGATCAGACTTCCATGAACAGCATTGACAACCTATTGCAGGACAATATCCTGACAGCGGAGAATATATTCAACAATATTGGAAACGGTTTATTGGTTATAGATGAGAATGATATCGTAACACTTTTTAATACTGAAGCGGAACGTCTTTTTGGTATAACATCCGACCACATTATTGGCAAGAATATCAAGGATGTTATGCCGGAATCAGAATTGCCAGAGGTGGCAAGAACCAAAAAACCAAAAATCGGCTATACGCAAAATAGAGGCAAGTATACCATAATAACCAACACCACACCTTTGATTGTGGAAAATGAAACAAGAGGTGCCGTCAGTGTTTTTGAAGATATATCAAAATTAGTTAAAATCTCATGGCAACTTAAAGAAATCAAAGAGTTAAAAGAGAAATATCAACTGATCTTAGAATCCGTACAAGATGGCATCTGTGTTTTTGACCATAAAGGCAAAATCACGTATGTGAATGTAGCTTACTGTCAAATCGTAGGGAAAAATATTAAGGAACTCATGGGTAAAAATATTCATGATTTGTCACCGGAGGGTGATAGGGCCAAAGTTTTAGAAACGGGCCAACCGATTCTAGGTGGAATTAGTGAAAAAGAAAACGGTGTTACGATTGTAGCGAACATTAACCCACTCATTGTGGATGGGCAGATACGCGGTGGCATATCCACCATTAAAGATATTACAGAGTTGCAAGAATTGATGGAAAAACTGAATCAGATTTCGGCAAAGGCGGATTACCTTCAAGAAGAATTGATTAGAACCAAAAGACTTGGCCCGGCATTTGACCGCATTATTGGTGTCAGTGGAAAAATATATGATTCAATGGCCATTGCAGCAAAGGCGTCCCTTAGTAACTACACTGTTTTAATAAGAGGCGAGAGTGGTACTGGTAAAGAACTGATTGCTGAAGCAATCCATTATTCAAGTGTTAGAGACAAAGAGCCTTTCATTAGGGTTAATTGTGGTGCTATACCACCCACACTTCTTGAAAGCGAGTTATTTGGACATGAAAAAGGTGCTTTTACAAGTGCTGTAAAAACCAAACTGGGGCGTTTTGAGTTAGCTCATAAAGGCACGATTTTTTTAGATGAAATCGGCGAGTTAGATAAAAGCATGCAAGTGAAACTCCTTAGAGTGGTTCAAAACAAAGAATTCCAAAGAGTGGGTGGAGAAAAAACCATCAAAGTAGATGTACGTATTGTAGCAGCTACCAACCAAAACCTTGAAGAGCTTCTTAAAACAGGTGATTTTAGAGAGGATCTATACTATAGGCTGAACGTGATTCCTATATGGCTACCGCCTCTTAGAGAGAGAAAAGAAGATATACCTGTGCTTGTGTTATATTTTGCAGAAAAAATATGTAAAGACTTGGAAAGAGGCAATATTACATTTGAAAAAGAGGCGATACGTGCCTTGATTCAATATGATTGGCCGGGTAATGTACGTGAACTTGAAAATATCATGGAAAGAACCATCATACTTTTAGAGGGTGATGTGATTAGACTGGGTAATATTCCTTCCTATGTTGTAGGTAATCATCAAGAAAACTTGAAAAGACCTGATGAATCCTTGATTATGGCTTTGGATCATGAGCTAACCTTTGAAGAATATGAGAAAATAATTATTAAAAAAGCTCTTAAAAAACATGGCAGTTATAATAAGGCAGGTAAAGCACTTGGACTGACACATAATACTGTGGCAGCAAAAGCAAGGAAGTATAATATTCGTTTTGATGAAATATCCGATTAAGTTGGCACAGTTTTTGCTACTAGTAAAATAGAGTTGTTAAGTAACTAAAAAACAGCTAAGAAAAAAATGGAGGATTTTATTATGGCAGCATCAGTAAGCAGTTTTATAAGTGCAATCAACGATTCAATAACAAGCAATAAAGTATTTCTGACAGATTTAGATGGGGTAATAGGTGATGCAGATCACGGAATTAATATGACCCGCGGTTTTAATGCTGTCGTGACAAAAGTGAATCAGGAGGATACAGATGTAGGTGCGACGCTGAAAAAAGTAGGTATGACACTCATCTCTACAGTTGGAGGTGCTTCAGGACCACTATATGGTACAGCTTTTATGAAAGCAGGCGGTGAAGCGGTTGGGATGACGACTTTAGATGGTGAGACCATAATCAAGATGTGGTTAGCAGGACTTGAGGGCATAAAAGCAAGAGGTAAGGCAACACTTGGTGAGAAAACCATGATTGATGCCATTGAACCGGCTATGGAAGCTTTCAAAAAAGCCATGAGCGAAGGGGCTACGATTGAAGTAGGCCTTGAACGTGCTGTTGAAGCGGCAGAGGCAGGCATAGAGTATACAAAGACCATTCGAGCAACAAAAGGAAGAGCAAGTTATCTAGGCGATCGTAGTATTGGTCATCAAGATCCCGGAGCGACTTCATTTACCATTATTTTAAAAACAATAACCGAGCACTATAAGAAAAAAGTATTGGGGGTATAAAGATGATCGGTATAGTAGTTGTATCCCATAGTAAAAAAGTGGCGGAAGGCATCGTAGAGCTATCTATGCAAATGGCCGGACCTAACCAAAAAATAATTGCGGCTGGTGGTATGGACGACGGCGAAATAGGAACAGATGCTGTTAGAATAGCAAATGCAATTAAAGAAGCAGATACAGGACAAGGTGTTGTTGTTTTAGTAGATCTTGGGAGTGCTGTAATCAGTTCAAATCTTGCCATAGAACTCCTTGAAGAAGAAGGGTTGAACATTGACATTAAAATAGCAGACGGTCCGGTACTTGAAGGTGCTGTTAGTGCATCTGTACAAGCTTATATTGGAGGAACAATAGAAGAAGTCGTATCTGCAGCAGAACTTGCTAGAGAAGTGCTAAAACTACAATAAAGTCATAGATGAGACAACGAGGAGGTGCTAAGGTGAAAGAAGTTGCTTATATGATTGTAAACCGTTTGGGTATTCATGCAAGACCCGCTGCTGAGATTGCAAAAATAGCATCAAAATACGATTGTAATGTCACACTTAAAGGCAACAACAAAAATGCAAACGCTAAGAGCCTATTAATGATTATGGCTTTGGGTATTAAAAATGGTCAAGAAGTAACCATAGCTGTAGACGGACCGGATGAAGAGAAGGCTATAGAAGCCTTGGATGTCTTGATTACAAATAATTTTTACGAGGATTAGAGGTGCAAATAATGGAATATCAAGGCAAGGCTGTTGTTGAAGGCATCGGCATGGGTAAAGTACAGCTTCTGCTGTCTGCCTTTGATCATGAGCTTGAAGCATATGAAAAGGAAAGTCAAGAAGCGGAGAAAGATAAACTCCAAAAAGCCATAGAAGGCGGTCTTGAACAAATAGACAAAATACTGGATCAGGCTAGAAACAGCACCAATAAGGATCAGATTGCCATTATGGAAGCCCATGTGCTCATGATGCATGATCCAATGCTACAAGATACAATTGATCGATATATTGAGGATGGTCTATCGGCACCGGAAGCTATCTTAAAGGCCTCGGATGAGGTGGCGGCTATTTTAGGAAGTTTGGATGATCCTTATATTAGAGAACGGGCAGCGGATGTCAAGGATGTGGGGAATAGAATCATCCGGATACTGCTTGGGATTCCAGATCCCAAATTAGATGGACATAATATTATTCTATGTGGTGAAGACATTGAACCATCGGTAATTGCGAACCTATCATCAGAACAAGTGGTCGGTATCGTTATGGGTAGTGGTAGCGATACTTCTCATTCGGTCATTATCGCCAAGTCAAAAGGTATTGTTACCATAGTAGGCATTGGAGAAGAGGTTAGCGAGTTAAAAAATGATGATATAGCCATTGTAGATGGTTATGAAGGCAAACTACTGATGCATCCTGATGAAGCAACAGTTAGGAAGTATGAAGAGGCGTTGAAGATAGAAGAAGAAAAGCGTGTGTATTATCTGAGTCTAAAGGACCTTCCGGCAGTTACTATGACCGGTCGGGAAATTACCTTGGCGACCAATATTGGAAATCCCAAGGACATTGATGATGCTTTGAAATATGGGGGAAAAGGCGTTGGACTTTTCAGAACTGAGTTTGTTTTCATGGGTAAGAAGCAAATGCCAACAGAGGAAGAACAGTTTGAAGCCTATCGGTATGTTGTTGAAAGATCTGAGAACAATCTATGTGTCATCAGAACGATGGATATTGGTGGGGATAAACCGTTAAGTTATCTGGATATTGGCAAAGAAGAAAATCCGTTCTTAGGTTGGAGAGCGATTCGAATATGCCTAGAGAGAACGGACATATTCTTAACACAGATTAAAGCGATTCTTAGGGCTTCGGCTTATGGTAAACTAGCCATCATGTTACCTATGATTATTGGGTATGAAGAGGTTATAGCCGCAAAAGCTTTAATTGTAGAAGCTAAGACTATGTTGGATGAGCAAGGTCAGGTTTACGACAAAAATATTGAAATAGGTATTATGATAGAGACACCGGCAGCGGTAATTATGTCTGATGAATTGGCTAAGGAGATGGATTTCTTTAGTATCGGTACCAATGATTTGGTTCAATATACACTTGCAGTAGATAGAGGTAATCAAAGAATTAGTCATTTGTACGACCATTTCAATCCGGCTGTTCTAAGGTCTATAAAAACAGTTATAGATGGGGCTCACAAGCATGGGAAATGGGTAGGCATCTGTGGTGAAATGGCCGGTGATCCCTTAGCGACTAAGCTTTTGGTTGAGATGGGTGTCGATGAGCTGAGTATGAGTGGACCATCCATACCTAAAATCAAAGAGATTATTCGAAAAATGGATGTTGAAGAAAATATTGTAGAAGAAGTACTTAAGCAAAAAGAAGTAAAAATAATAAGGAAACTATTAGCTGGCACACTTCTTGCTAATATTATAAAGTGATACCATTAATCAAAAGGAGGATGAAAAATGAAAAAAATTATCAACAATCCAGACAATGTAGTAGATGAAATGCTTAAAGGGATTATCGCAGCACATCCAAGCTACGTAAAGAGAGTAGAAGGTTTTGAGGTATTGGTAAGAGCTAATGCACCACAACCTAAAGTTGCTTTGGTTAGCGGTGGAGGCAGTGGTCATGAGCCTTCACATGGCGGCTTTGTTGGAAAAGGCATGTTAGATGGCGCGGTTGCCGGAGCAGTATTTACATCACCTACACCAGACCAAGTTTATGAAGCGATCAAAGCAGTAGATGGCGGCAAAGGTGTGTTACTGGTTGTTAAAAATTACACTGGGGATGTAATGAACTTTGAAATGGCAGCAGAGATGGCAGCAGAAGAAGGCATCACTGTTGAACAAGTGGTTGTAAATGATGACGTAGCCGTAGAAGACAGTACATGGACAACAGGTAGAAGAGGTATTGCCGGAACCATATTGATTCATAAGATTGCAGGTGCAAAAGCTGAAGCTGGTGGCGACCTTCAAGAAGTTAAGCGTGTAGCTGAGAAAGTTATTGCGAATGTGAAATCAATGGGTATGGCACTTACTACATGTACAGTACCGGCTGCAGGTAAACCTAGTTTTGTTCTTGGCGATGATGAAGTTGAGATTGGTATGGGTATCCATGGCGAGCCTGGCACGCATAGAGAAACCTTACGTTCAGCAAATGATACAGTAGACCATTTACTTGGCAAAGTATTAGAGGACTTAAGCCTTGTTGAAGATGATGAAGTAGCAGTATTAGTGAATGGTTTAGGTGGAACACCAATTATGGAACTTTATGTTGCGAACTTAAGAGTAGCAGAAGTATTGGCAGAAAAAGGTATTCGTATTGCTAAGACTTATGTAGGTAACTATATGACTTCTTTAGACATGGCTGGTTTTTCAGTTACAGTTTTAAAATTGGATGCCGAGCTTAAAGATCTATTATTTGCACCTGCAGATACACCAGCACTTGTTCAGAACTAAGATTAATAATAAGAACTTTAGGGTTGCAGAACTCTGAGTTTTATTAAGCCAAATAGGTCTCTAAGTGGAAAAAGCTTAGAGATCTGTTTTTTTGAAGTTGGGTCCCATGAAAATCTGATTTTTAAACCTATTGAAATTTCGCATAACGTAAACATTTGGTGATTGAAAGATGGAAATTTAAATGTTATAATATGTGCGAAACAGTCTTAATATGACCACTAATGTGTTATAAGAAATATTTGAAATCAACTAGAAAGGGGTAACATTTATGTTATGCAATAGAAATGAGCGTGTCGCAATCCGGGAGGCTTGCAAAAAATAATTGAATAGAGCCTCCCATAAAGTATAAAAACTTTAGGAGGAGCGAACATTGAAGTACTCAGGAAGAGAAAAAAACAATTATCAAACACAAGCGTGTTTGGATGACTTTATATGCAATAACTGCACAAGTATGGTTGTACCAGAAGGTGCTGGGAGTAACCATAGAAATCATTGTCCTCATTGTTTAAGTAGCAAACACGTCGATGAAGTGCCAGGAGATCGTGCTGCAAGTTGCAGGGGACTTATGGATCCGATTGGTGTTTGGGTTCGTAAAAATGGTGAATGGGCAATTATTCATCGATGCAATAGATGTGGGCACTTAAGTTCTAATCGAATCGCAGCAGATGACAACCCAGTAAAATTAATGTCAATAGCATTACAACCATTAGCAAGGCCACCTTTCCCA
>PGZS01000220.1 GCA_002841435.1 Firmicutes bacterium HGW-Firmicutes-3
AAAAGAAGAACTGCGTACAAGCTTACTCAGAGCCATTTCTCATGACTTAAGGACCCCTCTCACAGGGATTATTGGTGCAAGTCGGGTTGTCATTGACAACCTATCTGTTCTTGATAAAACAAGTATTGAAGAATTGGTAACAGATATTAATGAAGAAGCCTTATGGCTCAACAACCTCGTTGAAAACATCTTGAATATGACCAGAATCGGCGAAGGTAAGCTGCTTATAGAAAAAAAATATGAAGTCGTTGATGATGTTATTTCTGAAGCAATCAAGCATGTTAGACATCTATCTAAGAATAAGAAAATTACCGTTTCTTTGCCTGATACTGTTACGACTTTATTGATAGATGGTAAGCTTATTGTACAAGTTCTTATTAACTTACTGGACAATGCCATCAAGCATACACTTGATTGCAGTCGTATTTTCTTAAGAGTGTATACGATAAAGGGATTTGTAATCTTTCAAGTTGCTGATGATGGAAATGGTATCGATCCCAGTATTCAGGATGATTTGTTTGAAAGTTTTGTGACCTTATCCAGTAAAACTGTAGATGGCAAGAAAGATATGGGATTGGGTTTAGCCATATGTAAATCCATTGTCGAAGCCCATGGTGGTTCCATATCATCCGGTCAAGCACCTGAAGGTGGTGCATTATTCGAATTTACAATTCCACTTACGGAGGAAGACTAATGGATCAAGATTTTAAGATACTCATTATTGAAGACGACAAATATATCCTGAACTTTTTATCACTGTCGTTAAAAGCTGGTGGCTATCACTTTGAAACAGCAAATACCGGTTTAATTGGTCTGTCTTTATTTAACCTTAATCCTCCTAATCTCATCATACTCGATCTAGGTCTTCCGGATATTGACGGCCTTGAGATTATTCAAGCCATAAGATTGTCCTCTGAAGTTCCCATTATTGTCGTATCTGCTAGAGGTCAGGAAAGCGAGAAAATAACAGCTTTAGATTATGGTGCCAATGACTATGTCACAAAACCTTTTCATATGGGAGAACTCATGGCCAGGATAAGGGTTGCTCAGAGAAAAACAAAAAAAGATTCCTCTTTAGAAAATGCAGAAATCTTTATTTTAGACTATTTAACTATTAATTATGAGAAGCGATTGGTTCTGATTCATGAAGAAGAAGTGCACCTTACACCTATAGAATACAGACTTCTATTGTTACTTGTTGAAAACAAAGGCAAGGTTTTGACCCATAATTATATACTAAAAAAAATATGGGGCTATAATGAATCTGGTGATACAACCTCTATTCGTGTCTACATGGCGAATCTAAGACGCAAAATCGAAAGTGATACCTCATCTCCCCGTTTTATATTGACGGAAATTGGTATTGGTTATAGATTCGTTGAGGAATAATAGTATATGAAAATATCCGTTTTTGCACCTTTAGTCTTCAATCTCTTATATGGTTTTTGAAGTTCGGACTTCCATTAAGAATGCATTAATTGTTTTCTGCGAGCGTCACTAATCCTCCGCCTTGCTTTTTAGAATTATACATGGCATGATCTGCCTTTTTTAAAATATCATTGACCGTTTCACAAGTGTGATCAACTTCAGCTATACCGATACTTATTGACGGCTCCCAGCTATTAGCTATTTCTTCTCGTGAATAGACTCTAGATGCTTCACTAATTTTAATGCCAAGTTTCATTGCATTTTCGGCATTACACTGACTACAAATTATCAAAAACTCATCGCCACCTAATCTACAAGGAATATCGCTGCTTCTTAAATGTGCTCTCAAAAAAGTTGCCACCCATTTCAACACTTTATCACCGTATTCATGACCGAAATTATCATTTACGGCCTTAAACTTATCAACATCGATGAAAAGTACCGAAAACACCCCACCATATCGCTTCCAATTGTTGATCAACTGTTCGATTTCTGCAAATGCATATCGCCTATTGGGAAGACCGGTAAGTTCGTCTTGCATAGAATATTCCTCAAGTTTTTTGTTTGCTTCCATAAGACTAATTGTTCGCACCCGAACTTTTTCTTCAAGTTCATCATTGGCTTTATTGAGTGCATTATTTTTTTCAGTCACAAGTTGGAAAAGAGCTCGAAGTGCTTTTAAAAGCGGTTCTGAAGATGTTTCAACAAATTCTTTTTCTCTTTCATAGGCCTCTTCCGGAGAAAGACCCTCGTTTTGTATTAGGCCAATTTGTCTTGTCAAGCTCTTATCCATACTAAGTATATGATATGCTAACCAGCGTATTAAAAATTCTGCTACTTCACCCAATTTATCCGGATTAATTAAAGCTTCATGATCAACGAAAAGTTTGTTCATCGTTTTTTTAAACTCTACATGAACTCGAACGTGTTCAGCAAAATGACGAGAGTCTACCAAAAAATCTTTCATTATTTGCTGTTCAGAAGTGAAATGTTCCACGACATACAAAGAAAGACTTTTGTAAATTTCCGATACCTTTTTCTCATCAATTAAATCATTGTTAAAACACAGTCGCAAAACGTCGTTGATAATATCAATTAGTTTTCTGTGCTGAAAATCTATTGAGCTTATTCCTGTTGTCAAATCATTACTCCACTGAAAGTATGACTCTATCATAACATACACCCCTATATTTCAAACTTTTATTATTCTATCTATCATATCAAAAGTTGGTTTACTAAACCTTTGTCACTAGATATCGACAAAGGTTTTTTTCTTATAATAGTAAAAAATTTAAAACTAAGATTCTTTATTCTATATATACTGTTTTGATACCTTAACTTTGGTTATAGGGTCAAAACTAAGTTTCACTAAATTCACATACAATATATAGATTACGTTGATACATTCATAACTATATATTGTATGCGAAAGTTCAACTACTTCTTTTTGTGACGGTAGTTGTTCACTCGAAAGAGGTTGATAATACAACAACATGGGTAAATCTCCTTGTTGTGTCGGCAAAGTATAATCAACCTTTAAATCTTTAGCACCAAATTTTTCATAGAATTTGATGCGACGGGCTGTATCCGGATTTTCATCTAAGCATTCCACTTCAAAATACATGCCATTATATCCCCTAGAATACTTATTTTTCAAAAGATCCAACACTTTCGAACCTATTCCATAACCTTGATACGTCTTGTCAATACCTATAAAATCAAGCCAAATCGCACTTAAATCCTCTAGCTGGAGTAATAAAACAAAACCCATATAAGCGCTGTATTTTTCACTAACTATTTTATATAAAATGTAATCTCTTGAATCTAAAAGTGTCTTCAACACTGAAGTCGTTTTCCGTTCTTGCTCCGGAAATAAATCGACGTAACTAGGTAATATCATTTCCAAATCTAATACTGTACCTTGTTGTAATAAAATATCCATCTTACCTACTAACCCTCTCATAGAGTTGTTTACCAATATGAGCAACACTAGCAATTTCTTCTGTTACTGCATTTGTTATCTCAGATTGGACGCCAACTCTTGATGCAATTTCTTGAAAATGTGCAGCATTTTCTTCGAGAATTGCTGCAATGCTCGTAATCGCATCCTCGATTTTAGAAAATTCGCTATGAATTTTCTTAATATGCTTTGATTCATCATCTAAATTGTCTCCTGCATGTTTGAAATCACGATTAACAATAGAAAAATGATCATTTAGTCGATTCATTGCTTCAACGCCTTCTGAAGTTGCCACTTGACCTATTTCTGCTTTATTCATTGCTGATTGAGTCGCTTCCATTAATTGAGATGTTATCACTCGAATATCGTCTGCAAATGTTCTACTCTCAATAGACAGCTTTCTAATTTCATCAGCTACAACAGAAAAACCACGACCATGTTCACCAGCCCTTGCAGCTTCTATTGAAGCGTTTAAGGCCAAAAGATTGGTCTGATCTGCAATCGTCACAATACCATCGAGATGAAGCTGAATATCTAGCATCCGATTGGACAAATC
>PGZS01000019.1 GCA_002841435.1 Firmicutes bacterium HGW-Firmicutes-3
TTTATATACAAGCAGCATAAAAAATCCAGCAGATGTTGTCCTGCTGGATGAAAAAGTTTATATTTTTTCAATTGTCTACTTGACGGGGAGCGGTTCACATGAATGTTGGGGGTCTTCCTATTTTTTATAGTTCTTGATACCAATGATGTACATACCTGCAATATCAACTTTGACATTTTTCTTAACCGGTAATTCCTTAAAGACTTTTTCATCACATAAAAGTGTCGTTATCTTAGGTCCTATTTTAGCTTTTACCAAAGGCATCTTACGAAGCTTTAGATAAGCCGGCACCTGATCTTGTACAATTTTTGGTAGGTTGGAGTCTTTTATGCGCATTTTTTTCTTATCAATAACGAGAATTGTTACGGTCATTTTTTGTTGATCAATCATCGCTTGCTGACCGTCAGCTTTTTTTTGCATTTTCTTTCCTACAAAATATAGGATAGCCAAAACAACGGCTACGACAGCGAGAACAATTATTAAGATTTGCCACCATTCCATGGGTAATACCTCCTGAACACTCATTTCTTATGATGCTGTATTAGCTCCTCTTTACGTAGGGAGATAACTATATCCATTTTATCATGTAACTTTAAAAATGCAAGGCAATAATATTAAAAATAGGTTTTTATAAGGTACAATCGCCAAATAGCTGGTATTTAGCCTTAATCTGGTCACCAATGATTGTTGCACAGTGTTTTTTTGAATCCTCATCCCAAGTACTTAGGTCAATAGGCTCGAAAAAATGGACATATACTTTTGCAGGTTTTACATTAAAGCCATTATCCTCCAAAACAACATCCGTACCTTTTATGGCAACAGGAACCACTTTAACACCGGATTTTAGAGCCAATTTAAAGCTGCCTTGTTTAAAAGGTAGGAACTCATCTTGACGGCTCCTTGTACCTTGTGGGTATATTGCAAGATTATCTCCGGACTTAAGATAATCAATACCTTTTAATATGGTTTTGACAGCTGAACGGTTGTCCTTTCGATCTAGGAAAAGGCACCCAAGCATATCCATCCACTGTTTAAGGATGGGAACCTTAGCCATTTCTTTTTTGCTAACAAAAGAGAGAGGCTTATTAGCGTAAAGGGCAAGGGTAGGTGTATCTAATAAACCTCGGTGGTTGGAAACGAATAGATAATGATCCTTTTGGCCTAGATTTTCCATGCCTGTTGCAATAAAACGAACGCCTGCTAAAGCCATAAGACCCCAAGCCAGATAACGGGTGTAGTAACCGGCAAGAGACCTTGCTAAATAGCGATTGAATTTACCGATGAGCATGCCTATTATTAAAAGTGGTAGGGATAGGGTAAAAGAAATGAAAAAAAATAGTAGTATAAGAATGCGTCTCATAAAATCACCTTTCATAGTAGATTAATTATAGACTTTGCATTATTATACCACCATCTTAGACAATTTGACAAATCAGTTTGATTTATCTGCCGTATAAGGTTGTAATCGCTTTAAGTCGACCACTAAGATCATGGTTCAACATATCTTGGGTATAGCGCCATTGCCAGTTTCCGCCAGCAATACCGGGAACGTTCATCCTAGCAGATGAATCTAAGTTCATAACGTCTTGTAGAGGAACAATGGCCATAACGGAAACAGATCCAAAACAAGCCCGAATCATGTCCCAAACAATATGAGAAGCATCTGTATTCAAGTAACGACGTATCTTATCTTTGCTGGCCTCAGGTATGGTTTGGTACCAACCAAGGGTTGTGTCGTTATCATGCGTACCTGTATAACACACAGAACCAGGTACAAAATGATGGGGTAAGAAGCCATTTTCTTCAACGGTTTCAAAACCAAACTGAAGGATTTTCATCCCGGGAAGATTAAAAGTATCTCTTAGATCTTCTACTTCAGGGGTAATAACACCTAAGTCTTCGGCAATGATAGGTAAATCATGACCAAGTGCTTCCTGGAAAGCATAGAATAAATCTTTGAATGGGCCTTTACGCCACTCGCCGGTAATAGCATTGGGTGCGTCAAAAGGTACTGCCCAATAAGCTTCAAAACCTCTAAAATGATCAATTCTGAGTATATCCACGAGTGTTAAGGTGTATCTCACTTTTTCTACCCACCAAGCGTAGTTCGTTGATTTGTGTATGTCCCAGTTATAAAGAGGATTGCCCCAAAGCTGTCCTGTTTCGCTAAAATAGTCTGGTGGTACACCGGCAACTGAAGTCGGATATCCTTTTTCATCTAAATAAAAGAGTTCTTTGTTGGCCCAAACATCAGCACTGTCAAAAGCAACAAAAATAGGTGTATCACCAATGATTTCAATACCCTTTTCATTGGCATAGGTTTTTAATGCAAACCACTGGTCGAAGAAAACAAATTGAAGGAATTTATAATACTTGATAGATTTGGCCAACTTGCGGGTCCAAGACTTCTTGCCGGCTTCATTAGGAAAGGCTATGGAAGCATCCCATTTCGTCCAAACCACACCTTCATGATAATCTTTGGAGGCCATGAAAAGAGCATAATCACCAAGCCAAGCTTTTTGCTTGCTGCAGAAATTTTTAAAGCTCTTAAGAAGTATATCATCTTCGGAACTATCGAATCCTTCAAAGGCTTTTTGTAGTAGGCGCGTTTTATACATAATCACCGGTCCAAAATCCACTTTGCTAGGATCCCATGGCTCAATATTTTCAAGATCTACATTATCTAACAAACCCATTTCGTTTAATCGGTCAGGGCTTATAATCAAAGGCTGTCCGGCAAATGAAGAGAAAGATTGATAAGGTGAGTCACCATAACCGGTTGGTCCGATAGGTAGTACTTGCCATAATTTTTGTCCTGAACGCTCTAAAAAATCAATAAAAGCATAAGCGCTTTTACCTAAGTCACCAATACCATAAGGACCGGGAAAAGATGTGGGATGTGCAATAATGCCGGACTTTCTTGGATTTTTATCCATGATGTTGACGGGTTCTGTGCCCATAGGTTAATCCTCCTATTAATCATAGTGGTTAAGGTAGTTAAATCATCGTGTGCAACAATATAATTGTAGGTAAACCGTTTGCACAACTTTGTACACCCAACCGCATTTTAATTGTAAGCACAATAATCCTATAAAAAAATGCAAACTATTGTACAGTTACTTATAATCATTATACACGAAATCGTGAAAAAAGGAAGGAAAAAACTACCCAAAAATCAACAATGTCTATGGTGACAATTGCCAATAGAAAGTGCCTATTATCAAGGGGTTAATCGGTTGAATTTTTTTAAAAAAGAGACGATTAAACCAGTGTTATAAGCACATTAGAACAAGAAAAATAGTGAAATTACGAGGATGCTCTTGAAGCCTTAATCATTGTATGCTTAAGGTTGTAGAGCTCCTCTGATAAGTCCACATAAACAATTTGAGGGTTAATCAAACGTCTGGATTCATCCCATAACGTAGCCAGCTCTGTTTGGCAATATGCTTTGATTTCAAAAGTTGTGGGGCTTTCATAGATGCAAGTTCCATTTAAATAAATCGGGACCAAGAGCTCTCTTATGGTATAGGAGTTTGGTTTCAGGGTAGAAGTTTTCCAGGTGCTTATAGGATCAAAAATAACAAGAGGATGATTTTCGTCATATTGCTCATGGATAAGAGTTATAAGATCGGCCTTGATTTTACCGGTTTCCTTATCGTAGATGCGTAGCACTTTTTTATTACCCGGATCCGTCAATTTTTCATTATTATCGGAGAGCTTTATCTTTGGAGTAACAACGTCATTTATTATTTGGGCAGATAGTTTATAAACACCACCAAAAGCAGGGCAATCACTGGATGTAATTAGATTGGTGCCCACCCCCCATAAGGTGATTTTTGAACCTTGAAGTTTCAAGTCTCGAATAAGATACTCATCAAGGTCACTTGAAGCACTGATAATGGCCTTTTCATGACCGGCTTGGTCAAGCATCACTCTTGCTTTTTTTGACAAGTAGGCCAAGTCACCACTATCTAGTCTTATGCCGTATCGTTCGGGTAAGGTACCTTTTTCCTGTAACTCATTGAAAATAGTAATGGCATTAGGTAAGCCAGACTTCAAGGTGTCGTAAGTGTCCACGAGTAGAAAACATGCATATTTATACTGATTTGCATATAATCTAAAAGCTTCTAATTCGCTATCGAAGTTCATGACCCAACTGTGGGCTAAAGTGCCCTTGACAGGTATATCGAACATTTTACCAGCCAAAACATTTGATGTGGCACTACAACCACCGATAACCGCCGCTCTGGCGCCATAAATACCCGCATCTGGACCTTGTGCACGTCTTAAGCCGAATTCAATTACCATATCATCACCGGCAGCCCAGTTTACACGAGCTGATTTGGTAGCAATCAGGCTTTGATGGTTGAGGATATTAAGAAGGGCGGTTTCGATGAGCTGTGCTTCACAAATTGGTGCGATGACTTTTAGTATTGGCTCATTTGGAAAGACAACCGTGCCTTCTAAAACAGCATAAATATCTCCGGTAAATTTGAACTTACGCAAGTAGTCCAGAAAAGCTTGCTCGAAAACACCAAGTGAATCTAGGTATTGAAGGGACTCTTCTGAAAAGGAGAGGTTATTGATATAATCAATAACCTGCGCAAGGCCGGCTGCAATAGAAAAACTGCTTCCACTTGGATTGGTTCTATAAAATAAATCAAAAATCGACTTTTCACCGGAACGTTCCTGAAAAAAGTAACCTTGCATCATTGTAAGCTGGTAAAAATCTGTGAGTAGGGATAAATCTTTTTGGGGCATCATTAAACCTCTTTCCACATTCGAAGCGGACTTCGTCATGTTTTTATATGATTTAGGAAAGTTCTATTATAGCCAAAAGCTTCAAGGTCCTTTCCTTTCGAACCATTCAGAAATATGAGCAGAGCTCATAACGAAGCGCAGCTTCTTTTCTTGTTTATGATTCTATTTTATATCAAATTATTAAAAACTACAATGGATGTAAAGATTATAGGATTCAATTGAAAATAAAAAAGATATGAAAAGAGCGAATAGGTCTAATGACTTAGCTATTGAATATATGAAAGTCTATGATATAATAGAAATGTATGTAATGTGGGAAACTTAAATGAAATGGCGATTCGTTTAAGTACAGGAGGGTTTAATCGTGTTAATATTGGAACGATTTTTTACAGGTGCTCAAAAAAGAATGATCATACTGATACTTTTGATCCTTACAAGTGTGACCATACCTATATTGGCTAATGAAGATATGGGAAATAAGGCTGTTAATATTTTGGTACTTCATACCTATCATCAGGGGATGAGCAGCAATGATACCCTGAATCGCCAAATTGAAGGGGCGATGGATGGCTATTTGATGGATAATGTCCAGCTACATGTGGAATATCTAGATGACCTTAGATTTGATATTAATAACTATAATGAAGTATTTTTAGCCTATTTAAAAGCAAAATATAATAATAAAACCATAGATGGCATTCTATCTATTAACCAAGGTGCAAGTAGCTTTATTGAAAATAATTATGAGGATTTTTTTGATAACAAACCAGTTGTCTATATTGGCTTAGAGTCAGAAGCTTATGCAACCATTGCATCTAGTAGAATAACAGGCATTCACCTAGAAATTCCATTGGCGTCCTTGATGCTATCAGCAAAAAAATTAAATCCAAATCTTAAAAAAATAAATATCTATACCAGACCGAATATGCTTTCAGATGATAAATTAGTGGAATTAAAAATTTTTGCTGAAAGTCATAACCTGCTATACCAGGTTTTTTCACAGCGTCATGGGCGACAGTATGTCAATCATCTTGTGAATATGGAAAAAGATGAAGGCGCTATTTTACTCTCGGCCCTTGAAGACATATCCGGCGAAGTATATGCATTAGATGAATTGATTGAACTCATTAATTTAAGTGGGAATGGTTCTGTCTACACCATTTATGATGCGTATGTAGGAAAAGGTGCTACCGGCGCCATTGCGATTGAGCAAAACCAGTATATTCATAAATCAGTTGACATGTTAATGGAACAAATAAACGGTGGTGATGTAGATTTATCCTCCTATCAAAATCTTGACCCGATTGAGATTTATGACTATAAAAAAATCAAGGAACTTAATCTCCTGCATGCCAATCTTTCGGAAAATGCCCGGTTTATTAATCGCCCCACAGTCTTAGATATGATTCAAAGCCATCCACTAGAATTCATTATTCTTGCACTAGTCATTATGATGGTCATTTTGACGTATGCTCTTACAAATTTATTATTAAGGCTCAAAGCTGAAAAAGATCGTAAGGTGGCTAGGAAAGATCTTCAGGCAAGTTACATGGAACTTGAGGCGACTCATCAGCAGTTACTGGCTACTGAAAGTGAAGTCACAAGGAAATATATGGAGTTACAGGAAAAAGAAGAAGAACTAAGAATAAGTAGGGAACGTTATAGGCTGGCGGCAAAAGGTTCTGAGTTTGGCATATGGGATTATGATTTTGAAACGAAAAAAATGTATTTTTCAAATCAAGCAAAGGATATATTTGGATTGTCTGCTGATCAAAACTCATTTGTTTATTCTGAAATTTTTAATTGTTTGCCGGCAAATGAAGCCATAAAACTATATGAAAAAATCAAAAAACATTTGCGTGTTGAAGATAATAATGTAATTGAACATGAAACGGTTATAGAAATTCAAAAAGGAAGTGTGGAATGGATTTCCATACGGGGTAAAGCTCAGTATAATGCGGAGGGAAATCCGGTTAGACTGGCCGGCTCTCTAACCAACATTACAAAAGAAAAGGAAGCCGAAATAAAAATCAAGAAACTGGCATTTACAGATGAGCTCACAAATCTACCCAATAAAACCTATTACAATCAAGTTATTAGTGAAAAAGCATTGACACATAATCGTAAATTGGCAATATACTTCATAGATGTTGACAATTTCAAGACGATTAATGATTACCACGGTCATAAGATGGGGGATCAAGTACTTAAGAAGGTAGCGTCTATGATTCGTAAGGAAGTTGATGATAGATATGAAGTGATTCGCTACGGTGGTGATGAGTTTATTGTGTTGTTAAGAGGGTTTATTGATGTGGAGGAAGTTGAAAGACAGGCACAAAAAATACTCAAAATATTCCGGAATAAATTTGTCATCGATGACTCTGTTTTTTCTGTTACATTAAGTCTTGGTATTGCGACAGCTCTAAGTGATCATGTTGATTTTGATATGTTGCTAAAACAGGCCGATCTTGCATTACATGAAGCAAAAAGTAAAGGGAAAAATCAATACCATCAATATACAAGTTCACTAATGAAAAAAATGGAACAGCAATTATGGTTTGAGAAGGAACTGGAAATAGCGACACTAAACAATCAATTCAAGCTCTATTATCAACCAAAGTATGATTTAAAAGAAGAAACTATAGTTGGATATGAGGCCTTAATCCGGTGGATGCATCCTGAAAAAGGCATTATACCGCCCAATGATTTCATACCATTATCAGAAGAAAACGGACTAATAATCATGATTGGAAAATGGGTTATTAACGAAGCAATCTCTCAATTGAACCTGTGGCATTTAATGGGGCATACGCGTTTAACAGTGTCCATTAATCTGTCAGCTAAACAATTTGTTGACGTTAAGCTTATTGAAACAATTAAGGAAGCCATGATAGGGAAAGTCATACGACCTGAGCATGTTGAACTGGAGATTACAGAGACTACAGCCCTTCAAGATCTAGGCTATGCTACGAGTATACTAAAAGACTTAAGAAAACAGGGTTACAAAATCTCGTTAGATGATTTTGGTACAGGTTATTCATCTTTGAATTATTTAAATGTATTGCCTATAGATATTCTTAAGATTGATAAAGCCTTTGTCTCGGAGAGTACAAATAGTAAAAGCAAGCAGCAAGTTATTAAGACCATTATTCAACTTGCTCATGTCAATAAAATGGAAGTGGTTGCAGAAGGGGTTGAAGCACTTGAGGAAATGGAACTTCTAAGATATGAGAATTGCGATATGGTTCAAGGTTACTTCATATCGAAACCATTGCCGCCGATTGAAGCCATTGAATTGATGAACGATTCCTTTGAAATTATCAACTGGTGACCATGAAAAAACTTTACAAATAAGGGATGTATGATATAATAATTTATTGAGGATACCCTGACTGAGCCCTATCTAATTGGGGCTTTGTTATTTACTCAACGAGGAGGTAGACAACGTGTATAAAAAGGTTTCGACGGATTTGAATTTCGTCCAAAGAGAGAAGCAAATATTAGAATACTGGAATAAGAACAGTATTTTTGAGAAGAGCATTGAGCTTAGAAAAGATGGGCCAACCTACACCTTTTACGATGGGCCTCCAACGGCGAATGGTAAGCCGCATATTGGACATGTACTGACACGGGTTATTAAGGATATGATTCCAAGATACCGTACTATGAAAGGCTACAAAGTACTTAGAAAAGCAGGGTGGGATACCCATGGTCTTCCGGTTGAACTTGAAGTTGAAAAAGCACTAGGCATCGATGGTAAAGATCAGATTGAGGCTTATGGTCTTGAACCATTTATTAAGGAATGTCGTCATAGTGTGTGGAAATATAAGAACATGTGGGAAGATTTCAGTGGTACGGTCGGTTTTTGGGCAGATATGGAAAACCCCTACGTAACCTATGAGAATGATTATATAGAATCTGTATGGTGGTCACTGAAACAAATATGGGAAAAAGATCTTCTATATAAAGGGCATAAGATTGTACCGTATTGCCCAAGATGTGGAACACCATTATCCAGTCACGAGGTTGCTCAAGGCTATAAGGATGTTAAAGATGAATCAGTAATTGCTAAGTTCAAAGTCGTCGACGAATCCAATGCTTTTTTCTTGGCATGGACGACCACACCATGGACATTACCGTCTAATGTTGCTTTATGTGTCAACCCTCAAGAGACATATGTAAAAGTTAAGCAAGGTGATGCAATCTATTACCTAGCAGAAGCGTTGACCGAACAGGTGTTAGGTGAAGATTATAAAATCATGGAAACCATGTTGGGGAAGGATCTGGAGTTTGTTCACTACGAGCCTTTGTTTGATTTTGAAAAGCCATCGGATCAAGCCTATTATGTAACCTGTGCTAAGTTTGTAACCTTATCTGATGGTACAGGTATCGTTCATATTGCACCGGCCTTTGGTGAAGATGATGCTCAAGTTGGGAAAAAATACAACTTACCATTTGTCCAATTGGTTGATGGTAAAGGTGAGTTTGTTGAACAGGTAACACCATGGAAAGGACGCTTTGTAAAAGAGTGTGATCCGGATATCATTCAATATTTGGATGCATCCGGTAAGCTATATAAAGCTCTTGAATATGAACATTCATACCCTCATTGCTGGCGTTGTGACACACCGCTGATCTACTATGCAAAAGACTCTTGGTTTATTGAGATGACGAAGGTCAAAGAACAATTGCTATCTAACAATGCGAAAATCAACTGGTTGCCTGAAGCTATCGGTAAGAAGCGGTTTGGTGATTGGTTGGAGAATGTCATGGATTGGGGTCTAAGCCGTGACCGTTATTGGGGGACTCCGTTGAACATATGGGAGTGTTCTTGCGGTCATCGACATGCCATTGGAAGTATTGCAGAATTAAAATCATTAAGTGACAACTGCCCGGAGGATATTGAGCTACATAGGCCATTTATTGATAAGGTATTGATTAATTGTCCTATTTGTGAGAAGAAAATGAAACGGGTCGATCCTGTTATTGATTGTTGGTATGACTCCGGTGCTATGCCGTTTGCACAGTGGCATTATCCTTTTGAAAATAAAGAAATATTTGAAGACAATTTTCCGGCTGATTTTATAAGTGAAGCAGTGGATCAGACGAGAGGATGGTTCTACTCTTTGCTTGCTATTTCCACTTTACTTTTTGATAAACCTGCGTATAAAAATGTCATTGTTCTTGGTCATGTACAGGATGAAAACGGTCAGAAAATGTCCAAATCCAAAGGCAACGCAGTTGATCCGTTTGAGGCTTTGGAGACTTATGGTGCAGATGCGATTCGTTGGTATTTTTATAACAACAGTGCACCGTGGTTACCGAACAGATTTAATGGTACTTCGGTTGTTGAAGGTCAAAGAAAATTCATGGGTACCTTCTGGAATACCTATGCGTTTTATGTGCTATACGCAAATATAGACAAATTTAATCCTAATGAGCATGTTTTGGATTATGAGGCTTTATCATTAATGGATAAATGGCTGTTTTCGAAGCTAAATACATTGATTCATGAGGTGGATAAGAATTTAGAAAACTACAAGATATTTGAAAGTTCCAGAGCTTTGGCTGCTTTTGTAGATGATTTAAGCAACTGGTATGTTAGAAGATCTAGAGAACGTTTCTGGGTTAAGGATATGCCACAAGATAAAATCAATGCTTATATGACGTTATATACAACCCTTAAGACACTTGCTGAGTTATCAGCACCGTTTGTACCGTTTATGGCGGAAGATATTTACCAGAACTTGGTTGTCGGTCTTAATCCGGAGGCGCCGGAAAGCATTCATTATTGTGATTTTCCAGTATCTAACAAAGCATGGATTGTACCTGAAGTTGAAGCACAGATGGATTTGGTTCTAAAAGTTGTAGTATCCGGTCGTGCTTGTAGAAATTCAGCGGTTATTAAGAACCGTCAGCCTTTAGCTGCTATGTACATCAAGTCAGAAGGTGACGTGAAGCTGGACCCGGCTTATTTAGATATCATCAAAGAAGAGCTAAATGTTAAAGAAGTAATGATGCGAGATGACGTTAGTGATTTTACGACGTTCTTGTTTAAACCTCAACTTAGAACTGTAGGACCAAAATACGGCAAGCAACTTGGCGGTATTAAGACTTATCTATCTGAAGTAGATGGTAATGAGGCGATGGGTAGGTTAAAGGACACAGGTGCTTTGAGTTTTGAGGTGAATGGTGATCCGGTTGTTTTATTGGAAGAGGATCTATTAATTGAGTCAACGAAACAAGAAGGTTATGAATCTGCGACAGATAGTAATGTAACGGTGGTTATTGATACGAAGTTGACAGATGCATTACTTGAAGAAGGATTTGTTAGAGAGATTATTAGTAAGATTCAGACCATGCGTAAGGAAGCGGATTTTGATGTAACGGATCAAATCGATGTTTATTATGCCAACAGTGAGAAGGCCAATCAAGTTATTAAAGGCAATGTGGATTTGATTGCTAGTGAGACATTGGCCGTATCTGTTCTAGAAGGTTCTGATGCTACGGGGTATTTTAAGAACTGGAATATTAATGGTACGTCTGTTGATTTGACAGTGGTGAGAAGAGCTTAATATTATTTAGTAACAAGAGTTGGATTTTCATGAGTCAAACAGGTCTCTAAGCGAAGAAAAGCTTAGAGGCTTTTTTAATAGATCCCCTGAAAACCCTTCCATAGTCTGTATGTCGTTGCAAAGAAATAGTTACTGAATATATCAAAAATCAGTACTATAGCAGAAACAATAAAATACAAAATAATACATTATCATAAGATTTAATAGGTTAATATTTAGTAAACATATTTACTTGTTAATATAAAAATATAGATAATAGTCTTGAATGTCTTTATATTAAAGGATTTGATGGTAATATTGGTACTTTTGTATGCGGTAAAAAAATTAACGAACTGTAAGCGCTTGCATGAAAATGATGAAGTGTGCTATCATTAGTAAGAATCAGTGTTCTGGAAAATGTAAACGCTTACAAATTCATTTTATTAAATGGAGGATATATGAACAGATTAAATGTTAATAAAACAGTTTTCAAAGAAGCTATATTTGAGAATATTAAAAATCAATTCAGAAAAACCATCGATCAAGCATCCAATCAGGAAGTTTTCCAAGCAGTTGCTTATGCTGTTAGGGATATCATAATAGATCAATGGATTGAAACACACAAGACTTATGAGCAAGTAGATGCTAAGACGGTCTATTACTTGTCGATGGAGTTTTTGATGGGTAGAGCACTTGGAAACAATATGATTAACCTATGTGTTAATGAAATCGTCAAAGAAGTTCTTGATGAATTAGGCGTTGACCTGAATGTCATCGAAGATGAGGAACCAGATGCGGGACTTGGTAATGGTGGTCTTGGACGTTTGGCAGCTTGTTTTTTAGATTCTCTAGCTACGCTTGAGTATCCGGCTTATGGCTGCGGCATCAGATACAGATATGGTATATTTGAGCAACGTATTATTGATGGCTATCAAGTTGAAAAGCCGGATGAGTGGTTGAAGAACGGTAATCCTTTTGAAGTAAGAAGACCTGAATACGCTGTGGAGGTCAAGTTCGGTGGCAACGTTCGTGTCGAGAGACGAGAAAACGGTACAGAACATTATATTCACGAGAATTATCAGTCGGTCAATGCCATCCCTTATGACTTGCCTATCGTAGGTTACAATAATAATACCGTTAATACTTTAAGACTATGGGATGCTGAGGCGATTCAAAGCTTCGACTTAGAATCATTTGACCGTGGGGACTATCATAAGGCAGTCGAGCAACAGAATTTGGCGAAATCGATTGTTGAAGTTCTTTATCCTAACGACAATCACTATCAGGGAAAAGAATTAAGATTGAAGCAACAGTATTTCTTTATATCAGGTACCATACAACAAGTCATTCGTAAATTCAAACAAAAGCATAGTGATATCCGTGAATTACCGGATAAAGTAACTTTTCATATTAATGACACACATCCATCCTTAGCTATTCCGGAATTAATGCGCGTACTTATGGATGATGAGGGTCTTGCTTGGGGTGAAGCATGGGCGATTTCTTCGAGAACATGTGCCTACACCAACCATACAATTATGTCCGAAGCTCTTGAAAAATGGCCGATTGAGTTGTTTAGTAGATTGTTGCCAAGGATTTATCAAATCGTTGAGGAAATCAACAGAAGATTCGTTGTGAGTCTAGTGGATAAGTATGGTCAAGATAATGAACGCATTCGTAGAATGGCCATTATTGCAAATGGACAAATTCGAATGGCATGGATGGCTATTGTAGGTGCATTCTCAGTCAATGGCGTTGCAAGACTCCATACTGAAATCTTAAAAAATGAAGAGCTAAAAGAATTCTACGAGCTATATCCGAATAAATTCAATAATAAAACCAATGGAATTACTCAAAGAAGGTTCTTGCTCCATGGTAATCCTAAGTTAGCAGCGTGGATTACAAGGAAAATCGGTGATGAATGGACAACAGATCTTTCACATTTGAAACATTTGGAAGCGTTTGTTGATGATGAAAAAGCCCAAAAAGAATTTATGCATATCAAGTATGAGAATAAGGTTCGTTTAGCAGAATATGTGAAGAAGCACAATGGTATAGAGATTGACCCAAGGTCCATTTTTGATATACAAGTCAAGCGCCTTCATGAGTACAAACGTCAATTAATGGATATTCTGCATGTTATGCATCTTTATAATGAGTTAAGAGAAAATCCTGACCGTAATATGATTCCCAGAACATTCGTTTTTGGAGCAAAAGCGGCACCGGGTTATGAACGTGCAAAGTTGATTATCAAGCTTATTAACAACGTAGCCAATGTCATCAACCATGATGTGACCATACATAATAAAATAAAAGTGGTTTTCATTGAAAATTATCGTGTTTCTAATGCTGAGATTATTTTTTCGGCGGCAGATGTGAGTGAACAGATATCAACTGCCAGTAAAGAAGCTTCAGGAACCGGTAATATGAAGTTCATGTTAAACGGCGCAGTGACCCTTGGCACCATGGACGGCGCCAATATTGAGATTGTGGAAGAAGCAGGAAAAGAAAATGCTTTCATTTTTGGTATGACCTCTGACGAAGTCATTCAGCTACAACATGAACGTAGTTATGATCCTTGGGACTTATACAATACCAATCAGATTATTAGAAGAGTTGTTACACAGTTGATTAATGGATTTTATGCACCTGAGAATCCGGATCTATTTAGAGTAATTTACGATTCTCTCTTAAATGGTGGTGGTGAACCGGCTGACCAATACTTTATCTTAAAAGACTTTGAAGCCTATATTGAAGCTCAAAAAAGTGTGGACATAGCATATAGGAATCAAGGCAAATGGGCAAAAATGGTTATGATGAATACGGCCAATGCCGGTAAATTCTCATCAGACAGAACAATTGAAGAATACGCAACAGAGATTTGGCACCTAAAAAAGACACCGGTCGATCTTACAAAAGCATAATAATTAAGGGGCTGCTTATGCAGTCCCTTAAAACTAGTTAAGAAAAGTCGGGGCATAAATATGGTTGAAAGGTCAAAACTAAGTTTCGGTAACATACAATATATAGTTTTGACACTTTTAACAACTATATTATTTAAAAAAGCTTTCAATAATACTTTTTTTTAGTTATAATATAGAAGATATCGTCGTCATTGACTTGAGAGTAGCTCAAGTTGAGATAAATGGAAGGGGAACAAATATGTTTAGTACAGATATAGGCATCGATCTTGGTACAGCAAATGTGTTGGTTTATATAAAAGGCAAAGGGGTGGTTTTAAGAGAGCCATCAGTGGTTGCCTTCGATCGTGATACAAATAAAATCTTGGCCGTAGGAAATGAAGCCAGAACCATGCTTGGTAGAACACCGGGAAATATTATAGCGGTTAAGCCACTTAGAGAAGGTGTAATCTCAGATTATACTGTAACAGAAAAAATGTTGAAGTATTTTATAAGTAAAGCAGTAGGTAGAAAGCTTAGAAAGCCACGTATAACGGTTTGCGTACCAAGTGGTGTAACGGAAGTTGAAAAAAGAGCTGTTGAAGATGCAACTTATCAAGCAGGCGCTAGAAAAGTAGAGATTATTGAAGAACCTATAGCAGCAGCAATAGGTGCCGGAATTGATATATCTAAAGCTTGTGGTAGTATGGTGGTAGATATTGGTGGCGGTACAGCAGATATCGCAGTAATTTCACTTGGAGGAACCGTTGTCAGCATGTCTATTAAAATAGCAGGCGATGTTTTTGATGAAGCTATAGTTAGATATATGCGTAAAAAGCATAATCTTTTAATTGGTGAACGTACAGCTGAGGAAATAAAAATCAAGATTGGAACCGCTTTTAAAAGACCGGAGATTATACAAATGGATATTCGTGGTCGTAACTTGATAACAGGTCTACCAAAAACCATAACCGTTACATCAGATGAAACAGAAGAAGCACTTAGAGAAGCAGCAGGTAACATTGTAGAAGCGGTGCATAGTGTGCTTGAAAAAACACCACCTGAACTTGCATCGGATATAGCCGAAAGAGGTATTGTCATGACAGGTGGTGGCAGTTTGCTACAAGGGCTTGACCAACTCATTGAGAGCAAGACCGGTATTAATGTCATTGTAGCTGAAGATGCTTTAACTTGTGTTGCAATCGGAACGGGTAAATATGTTGAGTATTTAGCCAGCCATAAAAGATAAAACAGTTACGATGCTAATCCTCATGAGGAGGTCTTAGATGAACAAACTAAGTCTGGAAGAATTGATCAGTCGGGTTGATGAGATTCCTGTATTTTCCCAAACAGTGAACCACATTATCCAGATAACAGAAAATCCCAAGTCTAGTGCGAAGGATCTTGAAAGTGAAATCATGAAAGACCAAGGCTTAACAACGAAAATATTACGCCTGGCGAATTCATCTTATTATGGTGTGTCAAGAAATATTAAGTCTGTTTCTGAGGCTACTGTTTTGTTGGGCTTTCAGGCTATTAAAAGTATGGTATTTGCCTCAACTGTAGGTAAGGTAATGGAAAGAGAGTTGCCAGGCTATGCACTAGAACGTGAAGGTTTATGGCGTCAATCACAGATGTGTGCAATAACAGCCAGAACCATTGCGAAAAAAATCAAATTTCCAAAGCCGGATCAGGTTTATACAGCCGGTTTGCTTCGAGATATTGGCAAGGTTATTTTAGATACGTATATGAAAGACCAGTTTGAGCTGATTATCCAAGAAGTAGAGTTACATAACAAGTCATTTCTTGAAGTTGAGACTGAAGTTTTGGGTTATAATCATAGTGAAGTAGGTGCGAGGATTGCCGAAAAATGGAATTTGCCCCAAGACTTGATTGAGGCGATTGCTTGTCATCATAATCCTGAAAAGGCAGTTTTAAATCCGGAAATGACGGCAATGATACACATAGCAGATGGCTTAATGATGATGATGGGCTACAATCTAGGAATAGATGGATTGAATTACGAATTTTCAGATGATGCCATGGCATTATTATGTATAGATGAATCTGCACTAACACATATTATGTCGGAGGTTGCAGATTTTATCGGAGACGAAGGCATATTTTTCTAATTATCGTACAAGGTAGTAAGAGTAAAGTCACTTAGACCAAAGCTCGAGCTACCTTTTTCTATTTATTTAACACATGCTTTCCACACAGATAAAGAAGATTGACCTCGCTAATCAAACACGCCTTGTTGTATGGGTGTGTTTGATATATAATTATATTAAGAATGACTATCAAAAAAGTTAAGAATCTATAACAGGTAAGCCATGAAACGAATTAAGAAAGGAAGTGTAGTATGGACATTAGATATGAAGTTGTAACCAACTTAAGTAAAATAGAAGTACGAAGCAAACTAGAATCATCACTTAAGGATGAAGGTTTTGGTATTCTCTGGGAACTGAATATGAAAGATAAACTACAGGAAAAAGGATTGGAATTTGACCGAGATTTCATAGTATTAGAGGTTTGTAACCCGGTAGCTGCAAAAAAAGTTTTAGATATTGACATTAGTGCCGGGTATTTCTTGCCGTGTAAAATGGCTATTTATGAAGAAAAAGGTAACCTTGTACTGGGTTTGATGCGACCAACGACTCTAATTGCTTTGCAGGAAAATCCGGACTTAATATCACTTGCAAAAGAAGTTGAAGAAGCACTTATACAAGCCATCAACAATGTAGTTAAGTAAAGGAGGCCAAACCTATGTCCCATCAGCTTAAGAACCTAGTCATCTACACTAACTTGGAGAGTGATTTAATTGTCAGCAATTATTATAGTCTGATAACAAAAGAAGACTATAATGAACGGCAAAGGTCCTACTTTAATTTGGTTAAAGACTTGGTACATTGTGGTAAAACTCTAATGGAGCATATCATGTTACTTATGATAGAATCTGAAAATCAAATCATTTCAAAGCTGGCAGATGAGGCGTATAATTTGACTGAGTTTGATTATGCTTGTATCAAAAATGATTTGATGATAATTAATTGGTTGGTCCATTATAATGTGGATCAAGCCATACATGATATCGATAACCAACATGGACTGTTAACGTTTCTGTTGGAAAAAACGAGTCGACACAGTCAAGTGACGTGTTATTTGGATTTTTTTACGGTTGTGAGAGACAAACCTATTTTTCATCAGCAATGTGATGATTTTGTAGCCATGATGAAAAGTCAAGGAACCGGTAGATTTTCAAGTCATATCGCTTATTATATGGCTACAAACAACACAATTATGCCGATAGAAAAATACGAACCGCTTAAATGGTCACTAATTTATGATTATGATATTCAAAAAGAAAGACTCAGAAAAAATACCGAAGCCTTTGTTAAAAGTGAATTCTATCATCATGCTCTACTGGTAGGGGCTAGTGGTACGGGTAAATCATCGTCCATAAAAGCAATTGTGGATTTGTATAAAGACAGGCGGTTAAGATTGATTCAACTTCATAAAGGACAGCTAGGACAACTACCGTCTTTGATTGAAAAAATAAAGACCTCTAATCTAAAATTCATCATTTTTATGGATGATTTATCTTTTGAGGTAAATGAGGATGAATATAAATTTTTGAAATCTTTTATAGAAGGCGGAGTTCTAAACGAAACAAAGAATGTAGCCTTTTATGTGACGTCAAATAGGATGCATCTTATCAAAGAAGTAAGATCAGATCGTGAAGGGGAAATCCACATTCAAGATTTCATTCAGGAGATGACATCATTATCTGACCGTTTTGGTTTGTTTCTTACATTCGAATCACTATCGCAAAAAGCCTATCTGGAAATGGTACTTAAGATGATTGATGAAGAAAAGTTAGACTATGAGCGAGCATGGGTCGAAGTAGAGGCTAAGAAGTGGAGCTTAAGACAGGGTGGTATGTCCGGTAGGGTGGCCAATCAGTTTGTAAAGCAGTTACACATGATTGGTGAAGACCTATAGGAAAGATGATGAAAGTAAAGGAGGCTGAACATGGCAAAAGTTAAGCTGAGTTATGATCAAATTGCTGAAAAAATGGTGCAAAAATATGAAGATGTTCATCATGGAAAAATGATGTCATCTCCTGCGCTTGTCTATAATAATAAGGTGTTTGCATTTTACTATGGGGACAGTATGGTGTTTAAGCTAGGTAAAGATTATGACATTAGGCAACACGGAGAGATTGAGTATGAGCCTCTTAATCCTTTTAAGAACAAAGCACCTATGTTGGGGTGGTTCGTCATAAGTTATGATGCAGTCGTTCACTGGGACGGTTTGGTTGAAGCAGCATACAAAATCATGAAAGAAGTATTCACAGCTGACCTGAAAGCCTAAGTAAACCTTCACCGAAAGCTTGTGCGGTTAGATGATAGTTAAAACCAAGTTGTATGGTCAAGCCCTCAATCATTCCATTTTTGTCTTGAGTATTAAGAGGAATGAGTTCTCCTGCACCAATATAAGTAGAAGATGTGGTGCTATATCGATGGTATCCTGTAATCTCAGTCATGGAATCAATAGCCTCGGCAAAGACTAAGCCGTCTTGGCTAATGATAATTAGATGAATGAAGGAAAGGCTTTTTACCGTCATCTCGATGACTAAGTAGTTGCCTTTTCTTTTTGCACTTTCATCATTCATCTTAATGAATCCGGACTTATATGCTTTAATCATATAGAACTCCTTTTTGAGTAGAATCTTTTAAGGTAAAATATGGTGGGCTAATATATTTATCGGGATAGTAGTGTACGGACTTTAACATATAAACCAGCATTGTATAGGAGGTAAGTTATGATAACAACGATTACCCTTAATCCGGCAATAGATAGAACCATTCATATTCAAAGTATTAAATATGGTGAAGTCAACCGAGTCGGTGAAATTAGAGAAGATCTTGGAGGTAAAGGGATTAATGTGGGACGGATTTTATCCGGTTTCACATTACCGACTATGAATATGACCATACTGGGCCAATCTAACCAGCATGAAATTCTTGAGTATTTCAAAAAAGATCAGATGGCTGTTAACTACGTAGAAGTTCCGGGTCATACGAGGACCAATATTAAGATTGTTGAGATGGGTATGAACAGAACCACAGACTTAAATGAATCCGGACCAAGTGTTGACCCGAAAAATTACGAAAAATTTTTAGAGAAATTAGACACGATAGCACCGAAAAGTGAGTACCTTATTATGAGTGGTAGCCTACCGGAAGGTCTATCCAAAGATACATATAAAAATATTGCCAACCGTTATGGTAAACAAGTTAAAATCATCATGGATGCGGATGATGACATATTAAGGGAAGGCTTAAAAGGTGAGCCTTATCTTATTAAGCCAAATATTCACGAGCTTGAAAATGCACTAAATCGTAAACTAGAGAGTGATGTAAAGATTATTGAAGCAGCTAGGGAAATCATTAAAATGTACAAAATAACATATGTACTTGTTTCCATGGGTTCAAAAGGAAGTCTACTGGTTACAGCTGAGGAGGCCTATCGTGGCGGTACCATTAAGGTAGACATCATCAGCACAGTTGGTGCCGGTGATGCTATGTTGGCAGGCTTCATCTATGGCTTGTCAAGGAAGAAACCTTTAGATGATTGTCTGGCCATCGCTACAGCATGTAGTGCGCTTACGATATCTGTTGAAGGCTATCCTAGACTGGATTTGGATGATGTATATGATAGAGCAAGACAGGTGACGGTTACAAAATTATAGAAGATTATTTCCAAGCTTCTATAATGTTGTAAATCTGTTCGCCTTCAGGCAAATTACGCTTAAAATCACTAAAAAGTTTTATTTTTGAAAATCCAGCTTCAATTAATAAAAACTCAAGTTGTTCATAACGAACTGGAAATAAGGGTACACAGTTTATTTCTACTTCACCATTGTGAACCAGTTCCGTATAACACTCCATACACTGCTGCTCAAGACATTGGTGTCTTTTTAAGATGAGGCCATCTATTTCAATGACAGGTAGTTCTAACATGCCTTTGGCTAGGACGAGATCATAGTTGACGACCTCGCATTTAAAAACACCATCATCTTTAAGAACTTTTGACATAGCCTTAAGGAACTGCCCAACAGCTATTTCATTCGGTAAATGGGCGATGGTATTATCAAAACATAGAATCTGGTCAAAGGAATTGGTTTCAAAATGTTGTTCAAGATTAAGCATCTCAAGGGCGTGGAAGGTAGGGCCGTTATCACCTAGTCCCCTAGCTTGATCAATGATTTTTTTGTCAATATCGATACCAACAACTTCGTGACCTAAGTGGTAGAGCGCGTGGCATAGGGAACCGGTAGCGCAACCGATATCAAGTATTTTCTGTGTTGCTTGAGAGGTGTTAACAAAGTCTAGTTTATTCTGGTCCAAAGGAAATAATTGATTGTAATAATGTATAATATTCTTGTAATAGGACATAGGGACCTCCTTATATACTTTCAAATGCGTCATATTGGTATCTATTTTCATTATACCACAAATGTAAAAAAAGGATAAAGGGTCAAAAAAATATTCATAAACATTTAGGAGATAATCTTATTTGTTCTTCTAAAGGAAATTACCTTTCGAACATTTCAGAAATATGAGCAGAGCTCATAACGAAGCGAAGCTTCTTTTCTTGATTGACGAAAAGAGGTTTTGGCTGTATAATATTAATATATGAACAAGTATGCATATGTTAATATGAAAACAGGGAGGCTATTATGAGTCATGAATATATTCTTGAAGGTTTAAACTGTCATAGTTGTGCAATGAAAATTGAAGATGAGGTATGTAAGCTCTCCGAAATCAATCAAGCACATTTAAATTTTGCGACACAAACCATTACCATTGAGACTTTAGCTCTTGATCTTGATTTATTACCGATTTTGCAAAGAAAAGTAAATCAGATTGAAAATGGTATTACGGTCATAAAGAAGAAAGATCAAAAAACTAAGGAACTTTACCAGGAAATAGACTCATGGGAAGATAAGCGTATATGGGTAAGACTTATCGTAGGATCACTATTTTTTGCATTCGGATTGATTTTAGATTTATCACTGACGGTTGAGCTCATCATCTTTTTAATAGCTTATTTGACCATAGGAGGCGATGTCCTCATACTTGCTGGACGTAATATTGCTAAAGGTAAGGTTTTTGATGAGAATTTTCTTATGTCTATAGCCACTATAGGCGCTTTTGCGATTTCAGAGTTTCCGGAAGCTGTAACCGTTATGCTATTTTATCAGATTGGTGAGCGTTTTCAAGATATGGCTGTTCACAGATCTAGAAAATCCATCGCAGGTCTTATGGATATACGACCGGATGTAGCATGGGTAATAAAAGATACAGAGCTGAGTCAAGTTATGGCAGATACAATTAATGTAAATGAACGAATCTGGGTTAAGGCGGGTGAAAGAATCCCTCTTGACGGTATACTTATTAAAGGTTCTGCGATGTTAGATACTTCAGCGTTAACAGGAGAGTCTGTACCCCGTAAAGTAACTGAAGGTGACATGGTATTGTCAGGATCTGTTAATACCAATGGGTTTATTGAGATTAATGTGACGAAGGTATTTGGCGAATCAACGGTATCTAAAATTCTGAATTTGGTCGAAAACGCTTCAAGTAAGAAAGCAGAAACAGAAAAATTTATCACCAAATTTGCCAAATATTATACACCTGTTGTTGTTTACTTAGCCCTTGCCTTAGCTTTTTTACCACCGCTACTTATACCTGGTGAGGATTTTAGAACTTGGATTCATAGAGCCTTGATTTTCTTGGTTGTGTCATGTCCATGTGCTTTGGTTATTTCCATACCATTAGGTTTCTTCGGTGGTGTTGGTGGAGCTTCAAAACATGGTATTCTCATTAAAGGTAGCAATTATTTAGAGGCACTGAATCAAGTGAAAACGGTGGTCTTTGATAAAACAGGTACCCTAACAAAAGGCGTCTTTAAAGTGACACAGATATACCCGGTAAACACCACCGAAGAAGAAATACTGAGGTTAGGTGCTCATGCTGAATATTACTCGAACCATCCAATTGGTCATTCGGTTATTGAAGCCTACGGAGCAGCTATAGATGCTGAAATAATTGATGATTATGAAGAAATAGCAGGAAAAGGTATAGGCATCACTTTATCAGGCGACAAAGTATTTGCAGGCAACCATCAGCTTATGACCGATTATGGTATAGAAACTACATCTAACGACCACCTAGGTACATTGGTGCATATTGCTAGAGAAGGCATATATATGGGTTATATGGTCATATCTGATGAAATAAAATCAGATAGTAAGAAGACAATCACAGATCTTAGAGCCAGAGGTATTAGTAGAATCGTAATGCTGACAGGTGATTTACCGGCAGTGGCTCATAAAATAGCATCTACATTGGGAATTGATGAAGTCTATGCCGGTCTATTGCCTCATGATAAAGTAGAAGTATTTGAAAACATCATTAAGGAGCAAAAAAAAGGTAAGACTTTATTTGTAGGTGATGGTATTAACGACGCCCCTGTTCTTGCAAGAGCTGACATTGGTGTAGCAATGGGGGGCATTGGCTCGGACGCAGCAATAGAAGCTGCAGATGTTGTGATTATGACAGATGAGCCTTATAAACTGGTGGATGGGATTGCCATAGCAAAAAGGACAAAAGCCATTGTTTGGCAGAATATTGCTTTTGCCATGGGAGTCAAACTGATTGTATTGGTTTTAGGAGCCGGTGGCTTAGCTACTATGTGGGAAGCCGTATTTGCCGATGTGGGTGTTGCGCTCATTGCGATTATTAATGCGATGCGTATTATAAAGAATCCCATAGGATCAAAACAGTATTAATTGCTACTTTCAAGAGTGAAATAAAGAGGGGGCCGTCGGAAAATAGCCCTTATCGAAAATAGTATGGCGCTGTGTGTCATACTATTTTTTTGCAAAGAAAAAGATGGCAAAAAAGAACCATCTTCTC
>PGZS01000221.1 GCA_002841435.1 Firmicutes bacterium HGW-Firmicutes-3
ACGATAAGCGGTGCAATGGCAATCAGAAGTGAACATAAAAGACTACTGAAGGTTGTGAATTGTCTTTTTTTCGACATGGTAATTGACCCCCTTTCCAATGAATAGTTGAATAATATGTATAATCAAACCCCAAACGGTTACCTCAAAAAAAGCATGTTCGCCGATAACCATATAAGCACCAAGATAGATGATGATAAAAATCAGGCTAGCCATTTTAAAGCGTCTGATTTTTTTATTGGGGTACTTAGGTCGTTTGGGTGAGATGACAGGAGCAAATAGTAAAGTTATAATAAATGCAATAAAGCAGGTCATATAGATGAGTAGATCGGTGGTTGGTAGTAGGTGGCTTAAAATCAAGGTGCCTATAAAATAGATAAGTGTAAAAGCGACACAACCTGTAAAGGATTCAAAATGAAGTCCACCACTGAAACTACGTAAGCCGATGACACAAAGTAAAATGTAAAAGAACTCAAGAGACTTACCAATCAGTAAAAAAGCAATAAAAACCATGAACAGTTTTAAAAAAGTATTGATGAGCACCTCTAATGAATAGCGTATCATAGCCTTTTCATCGGTGCCTAAGTCTTCCTGAGAGGATATCTTCCCATATATATAATCAATAATAAGTGTATGCATATGCATTGTCCTCAAGAGATATTAGTCTACAATTTTTAGTTTAGCATATATAAATTAAAATAAAAGCCATTAGAAACAAACGGTATGCATAAACAAACAAACAGCTTCTTTCTAAAAAAGTTGCTGTTTGTTTGTTTATGCATACCGTTTGCCTATGATGGGTTGTATAAGTCCCAGATTATGGTATCATTTTAATTACAAAACATTATTGATTCACACAACGAATTAATGATCTTTAAAATTACATTCTGAGGGGAAGTAGTTTTAAATATATCAGATGCCATCCAGATTAGGAAATCCGCCTAGGGATGGAAGGAATCATATATTGATCATGTTTTTGATTGATATATGATTTTATCTTTACAATCAATTTTTTTACACCTTAACCCTGTTTAGAAAGTTAAGAGGGAACATGTATGTATAAGAGTGATAATATGTTGATGAACAGAGTACTGGAAAATAATGATTATAAAAAGATAGTTGTTACGGAAGATGACAATTTTGTAATCAAGACGATCTATGATAAAATCAACAAGTTGATTATTGTTGAGGAAAAAGATATAAGAACCGGTATTCTATCAAAAACTGTAACAGAAATTGGAATGAAAAAGACTACGGCAATGAGTGCCTAAAAATTAGAAAATAGAGCCGTAAACAAAATTACAACCAAAGTAGACAAGCATAATACCAAGGCTTGCTATAATTGTTCGATAAAGGCCAAGAGGCATAAATTTTCTTGTGGTGCCAACGGCTATGGAGATGAATCCATACCATATGAAATCGGCAAGGACATGACCACTGTAAAAAAGTAGGACACCTGTGATACCAAATGATTTGTAAGCTTGTAATAAGAAACCAAGACCGATGATGGCCCACCAAAGTATAAAGTATGGGTTAGCAGCACTAAGTAAGAATCCTGAAACTAGGATATTACCGGTGTTGCTTTTATTTTCATCCAATTGAATACTGATTTTGTTTTTAGCAGAACCTATAATCATATCAAAGCCCATATATATTAACAAGGCACCACCAATTAGACCTATACCAACTTGTGCCATATTAGATTGTAATATGGTGTCAAATCCCAAAAAAATTAAAGCAATCAGCATAATCTCAAGGGCTGCATGACCGATAATAACAATAAAACCGGCAAAAATACCGGTATGTAAAGACTGTTTTATGGTATATGTGAGTAATGGACCCGGCATCATTGCGCCTGAAAAAGCGATTACTAAGGCAGATAAAAATACTAAAGTCATTCAATCACGCTCCTACTGTTTTAATATCGTTTCTTATCATTGTAGCATTATATGGCCCAATCAAACAAGAACATTTAATTTGGAGCCTGCTTTGCATGAAGAAGACTGAACTTCTCCACTCTTCTTGTTTATGAGTCCTATTCTTTATTGTTATGATTATAATGATATGATAGCATAAGACTGTAAAGACAAATCTAGTGAGGAGGTTAGTTATGAAAAGATTTTTATTGTTATTATTGGCATTCGCTGTATTACTTACGGGGTGCGGCAAAATCGTCGAAAAGATGGCCGATGAAGCCGTAGGTACTATGTTAAGTTCAGAGGATGTTAAGGTGGAAATGGACTCAAGTTCAGGGGATGGCTCTACGGTGATTACAACAGATGAAGGTAAGATTGAGGTAGCAAGTGATGAGAATGCAAGTGTTGCAATTCCAAAGGGATATCCAGAAGACATACTCCCGATTTATGCTAAAGATAAAATTGTAATGGCTGCAGATTATGGAGAAAACGGATTCACAATAGTAGGACAGACCAAGGATGATATGGCAACGGTAGTAAAATTTTATGAAGATGCATTAGTGGGTGCAGAATCGACCTTGGTGCAGAATTTCGAAGGTATGTATATGAGTATGGGTGTATTAGAAGGCATGAATTATAATGTGCAAATAACGGACGATAATGGAGATGAAGAATATATTAGTTTCAATCTAATCATCGTTCCGGCCGAGTAGATTACATTGTATAAGGCATAATAAAAGTATATTAAGCTTTTATTATGCCTTGTTTTGTGCTATTATAGTCAACAGTCAGTTCGTAACCATCCTGACTATAAACAAAACTAGGAGGCTTTAAAATGAATAAGAAAACGAAGTATCTGGTCCA
>PGZS01000020.1 GCA_002841435.1 Firmicutes bacterium HGW-Firmicutes-3
AAAAGGATGCAAGCAATTGCCGGTTATTGATGACGGCCAACTTGTTGGTTGCGTTACAGAACAACTTCTTTCAGAAGTAAGCCCTTCAAAAGCCACAACTCTCAGTATGTATGAACTTAATTATTTACTTAGTAAAACCAAAGTTAAAGACATCATGATTACAGATATGCCAACCGGTACATCGAATATGCTTATGGAAGATGCTGCGCAACTTCTTATTAATAGTGGTGTTGATTCCCTTCCCATAACAGAAGGAAAAAAATTGGTCGGTATTATAACCCGAACCGATATTCTTAAATCATACCTTGAATTAACCGGCGTTGGCGAATTTGGTACACGGGTTTCAATCAAAGCCAAAGACGAGACCGGTATATTAGCAGACATTACTGGGATCATTAAAAATTTCAACATCAACATCGCCCATGTAGCCAATTACGACCACATCGGCAGTGATGATGCAGGCGAGATTATCATCCGTCTTGCATCCACAGAAACCGACGAATTAATAAAAGCCCTTGAAGCCTCCGGGTACGAGATACTTAGTGTTCGCCAAAACCTAAACGAATAAAGATAAGCGTTCAAGAACAAAGAGGCTACGCCTCGCTTTGCATAGCAAATTGTTCCGGCAGGAAAGATTTCCTTAATAGTTTACATAGCATAGACTTTCCTAGAGTAGAACAAAGAGCTTTACTGTCAGACTTCAGTCTCACAGTAAAGCTCCTTTTTAATTTTGAGGGCCGTAGTCATACATACAGCGGAGAGGTTTTCATGGGACCTCTAATTCTTAATATCAAACCCACCAAACAATGCAAACCCATTAATAACTAGATCAACCTCTCTGTTAGGATCCTTAGACAATCTTGTCTTATTTCCCCACCCACCAAACAAAGGTATACCTGTTACCATGACTTTCCATTCTTCAGGGACTTTAAGATCCACACCACCAAAAGCGACGAAAATATCCATTTTTGCAGGTACCTCAGCAATCTTAGCACCTCTAAGGTCAAGGTCTACACCACCGAACATAGCAAAGATATTCCCGCCTTTAAAGTTCTGGGACAGATTAATGGTCTCCGCACCGGAAAATAGCACAATGTTCTCCACCATATCCTCACTTACTTCACCTCGTCCAAACATACCTCGTGGTCCTTTTGAAGTCAGAATCCATAGGCCCAATGCAATAATGGCAAGCGGCCATATCATTTCCCAAACCCGTAGATCCTCAAAGTATTCAAAACCAAGATTTCTAAGTAAAAGTATGGTCCCTACAATAGCCATGATACCACTAAAAACATAGTTCTTAGGTTCATCTATCAGATTAACTAGTCCGATGGCAATAAGCAGTATCGGCCAAAAAGTACTGATAAGACCATCTATTTCAACATAGCCAAAACTCCCTGCCAAAGCCAACAACCCTACAGCAAGAATCAGGATACCAATAACTGTTCTCTTGTTCATAACATCTCCTCCAATATCAACTTTTAAAATAATCTATCTTTATTATAGCTGATCATGCAGGTATTACCATTAAAAAATCATTAGAAATCAAAACAAGCCCTACATGAATCTATCCCAGGTATGCTTTTTTTACATCCTCATGGTTCAACAGTTCTTTCGCATTGCCTTCAAGAACAATCTTACCCGTTTCAAGAACATAGGCTCTATCTGCAATGGATAAAGCCATGTGGGCATTCTGCTCTACCAATAAGATTGTAACGCCTTGTTTGTTAACCTCTACAATGGTATCAAAAATCTCTTTAACCAGTATAGGTGCAAGACCCATGGATGGTTCATCCATCAGTAAGATATCCGGTTTACTCATCAAAGCACGACCCATCGCCAACATCTGTTGTTCGCCACCAGACATGGTGCCTGCAAGTTGCTTGCGACGTTCTTTAAGCCTTGGGAATTTCTTATAAATATTTTCAAAGCTCTCTTCAACTTCAGCTTTATCTGTTCGTAAAAAGGCGCCCATTTCAAGATTTTCCTGAACGGTCATTCTTGCAAAAACACGTCGACCCTCCGGCACCTGTGCCATTCCCATGCCAAGAATCTTATGGGCTTCTACACCGGTAATGCTTTTATCCATAAGACTGATACTACCTTCTGTAGGCTTTAATAGTCCAGATACCGTATGTAATGTCGTTGTTTTTCCTGCACCATTGGCACCAATCAATGTAACAATTTCACCTTTGTTAACTTCAAAGGATAAGCCTTTAAGAGCATGAATCGCGCCATAGTATACATTCAGATTTTCTACTTTTAACATTTTGTCACCTTCCTTTTATTGACCTAGATAAGCACCAATAACTTTCTCATTGGATTTGATCTCATCCGGTGTGCCGGCAGCAATCACCTTGCCGTAATCTATGACGACAATTCTCTCACATATTCCCATAACTAAGCTCATATCGTGTTCAATTAATAGAATAGATACTTTGAACTTCTCACGAATAAAAGCAATGGTTTCCATCAGTTCCTTAGTTTCTTGTGGGTTCATACCTGCAGCCGGTTCGTCCAGTAAAAGGAGTTTCGGGTTGGTTGCAAGTGCTCTACAGATCTCAAGCTTTCTTTGCTTACCATAGGGTAAATTACTTGATAACACTTTTGCATCTTCTTCCATATTAAAAAGGCTCAGCAAATCTCTTGCTTTTATATCAATTTCTTTTTCTTCTTTCCAGAATTTTTTACCCCTAAAAACAGCCGACAATGTGTTATAACTCATATCTTTATGAAATGCAATTTTTATATTATCAATGACCGACAATTCTTTAAATAGGCGAATATTCTGAAAAGTTCTACCAAGCCCCAAATTGACAATCTGGTAAGGTTTTTTCCCATTAACAACCGTCTCACCCAAAATGACTTTACCTTCTGTAGGCGCATAAACACCAGTTAACATATTAAAAATAGTCGTTTTCCCTGCGCCATTGGGTCCAATAAGCCCAACAAGTTCATTTTCTTTAACCTCTATACTAAAATCAGATACGGCTTTAAGACCTCCAAAAGTCATACCTATATGTTCCGTCTTTAATAAACTCATGGTATTACCTCCTAATCCGCATTTTCTATTTTAGTTTTTTTACCGAATCGATTGAGTAGCCTAATAAGAGAGAACTCTTTTCTTCCCAGTAATCCATCTGATTTGAAAATCATCAGTACAATTAAAGTTAATGCATAGAAAACTAACCTAAGCTCATCAATTGAATATAGGAACTCATTAATGAACGCTAGTGCTAATGCCGCTAAAATTGTACCTGTGATACTACCCATACCACCTAATACAACAATAATGAAGAATTCAACAGAAAACATAAAATTAAACTTTTTGGGATCCAGTATCCTTTGATAAAAACCAAGAGCACCACCACCGACACCGGCAATAAATGCAGAAACAACAAAGCCATAGACTTTATAAAATGTGGTTGGAATACCCACAGATTCTGCTGCAATCTCATCCTCTTTGATGGACAAGATGGCTCTACCATGACGCGAACGTATAAAAGCAAATAAAAATGCTATAACCAACACTACTAAAAAATATATTTCTGTAAAATTAACGTATCTGGGAATACCCTTAAGACCTGCAGCACCACCTGTAAAAGAAAGATTAAGCAAGGCAATACGAATGATTTCACCAAAGCCTAAGGTGACAATACCCAGATAGTCACCACGAAGTCTAAGGGCAGGAATACCAATAATCAATCCAAAAATTCCCGCCATCACACCACCTAAGATTAACCCTGCTATAAGTTCTACGTACTTAGGTAAATCGACTGCAATGGCAAATAACGCCGCTGTATATGCGCCAATAGCCATAAAACCTGCATGACCGAGGGCCAGCTGTCCCAAGTAACCTGTAGCTAGGTTTAAGCTTGCCGCAACAATAATATAGATACCAGCCAAAATAAGAATACCGTTATAGTAATTATTAATAACCTTGATTTGTATCAAGTAAAAAACAATGGCGTAAACAACCATGATGGCTGTTATATTCTTTATATAACCTGAAATGACTTTTTTATCCATGATGATTACCTACACTTTCTCTCTCGTATTTTTTCCAAGGATGCCTGCAGGTTTGAAAATCAATACAATGATCAGGATACCAAACACAAAAGCATCTGCCCATGTAGTCGATATATAGCCCTTTGTCAAAGTCTCAATCAATCCAATAGCAAAGCCACCTAGCATCGCACCCGGAATAACACCGATGCCACCTAAAACAGCCGCTACAAAAGCCTTAAGACCCGGCATCATACCCATATAAGGTTCAACTTGATAGTAGTTGATGGCATATAACAAACCACCAACAGCACCAAGTGCGGAACCAATTGCAAAGGTAATTGAAATGGTTTTATCCACATTCACACCCATGAGCTTCGCTGCTGATTTATCCTCTGATACAGCACGCATGGCTTTTCCTGTTTTTGTTTTTTTGACAATAAATTCTAAAAGTAACATCAAACCTACAGAAAGTAAAATCGTAATAATTGCAAGATTGGATATAGCTATACCCGGTGCTATCTCAATTCTCTGTAGTTCAATGACTGCAGGCATTCTTCTAGGTTGTGCACCAAAAAGAAGTCTGAAAAGGTTTTGCAATAGCATACTCATACCAAGTGCTGTAATAAGTGCAGAAATCCTTGGTGCATTTCTAAGGGGTTTGTATGCCAATCTATCAATGGTCATACCCACCAATGCGCATAGAATCATCGAAACGACCAGAGCAAGTCCAAAAGGTACATTGAATGTTGCTAATGCGAAAAATCCAAAATAAGCACCAATCATTAATATATCGCCATGGGCAAAGTTAATTAACTTAACAATACCGTAAACCATGGTATAGCCTAAAGCAATTAGAGCATAAATACTTCCCACATTTAGACCGTTAATAATTTGTTGTATAAATTGTGCCATGAGCACACCTCCTAGGTTGATTTGAGTACTGCCGCAAAGTCGCTAATAAAACATACATCCACTTTATTATTTATTATTTATTAGTGCTTTTGCGGATGCACCCAACAGTTTCGTACATTAAACCGTTGAACTCATCCATAACGCAAAATAATAAGGGGATAACCCCCTTATTATCTTACTGGTTTATTTGAATATTCAACTTAAAACTTAGTTGCCTGATACTTTTGCTTCAAGCTCTAACTTTCCATCTTTTACAGTTATGATAGAAATGTCTTTGATTGGATCACCATTTTCATCAAATGTGATATGACCAGCAACCGCAGGCATATCTGTAGCCATAAGTGCTTCAATTATTTTTTCGCCATCTGTAGAGCCAGCTGCTGTAATTGCCGCTAACATAACTTTTGTTGCATCATACGCAAGTGCGCCAAGTGCATTTGGTGTCTCACCAAATTGTGCTTCATAAGCTGTGATGAAATCTTGTACAATCGGATCTGGATCTGTTGTTGAATAGTGGTTTGCAAAGAAGTAACCTTCAACTTCACTTGCGAAGTCATTTTGGATACCATCCCAACCGTCACCACCAAGTAATACTGACTCAATACCTAGTTCACGTACTTGAGAAGCTACAACACCAACCATATTGAAATAGTCAGGTACAAAAATTACATCCGGTGCATTAGCTTTTACTTTAGTAAGGATTGCACTGAAATCATTGTCTGCATCCGTATAACCTTCAGCGTCTGTAATGGTTCCACCACCTGCTTCAAAAGTCTCTGTAAAGGCTTTTGCAAGACCGTCTGAATAATCACTACCCACGTTCGTAAATACCGCTGCTGTTTTTGCTTCTAAATTATCCATAGCAAATTTTGCAACAACACTACCTTGGTATGGATCGATATAACATGCTCTAAATACATACTCAAGACCAGGTGTTACATCTTTGTTGGTTGCTGTTGGTGATATCATAGGAATGCCTAGCTCGTTGGCAATTGGTGCCACTGCAAGACTTGTTGTTGAGATAACGGGACCGATTAGAGCGTGAATTTTATCAACATCTACTAATTTGTTAAATAAATTAACGGTCTTTGTTGAGTCACCTTCGTTGTCATAGAAGAACAATTCCACATCAGCGCCGTTTATGCCGCCAGCTGCGTTAATTTCTTGGATAGCAAGTTCCACTGAGTTCTTAACCGCTTGTCCATATGGTGCAAGAGCGCCACTTGTTGGTGCAAGAAGACCAAGTCTTACAGCTTCGCCTGTAGCTTCTGTCTCAGTTCCTGTTTCTGTTTCTGTTTCTGTTTCTGTTGCATCTGGAGTTGTTGGTTTACTATCGCCTGCACATCCGGTTAAGAACGTTGTTAGGACAATAACTAAAACCAATGCTAATGATAAAAGTTTTTTCATATGATTTTCCACCCTTTTCTATTATGCTCTATCGAGCTATTTTTATCATGGTCACATTAAAAAAGATTCCATGACTTCACAATAATGAAATTATACACGCTTTTTCTTTCATTTTCAAGCGGTTTTGCACTTTATCTTGCTATAATGGTGAATTTATGCAACGTCAACGTATAATTTAGGCTCAAACCTTGATTTTTGGACTTTTTTTCGAGTGTTATTCAAAAAATCATTGTTATTTTTTTTAGTTTTCTTTTAATTTCCATAATATATTAAAAAATATTGTGAAAGTTTAAGTATCCCATTATTCATTTTTATCGAAAGTTGACCGTTATGTCAAAAAATATAGAGGCATTTTATAGCATAGCCATAAGTTTTAAGGTATTTTATCACTTTTAAAACATATTTGTATCACACAAACCCTCTGTCTTACTCAAAAATTAGGAAATGATCAGTATACCACCGTTACATGGTAGCTTTCATCGCGAAGCGCTTTCTTGATTTCTTTAACATGCTTGTGACCATTGGTCTCTAAAGTTATCTCCAGTTGAACATGCATAAAACGATCAATTGTCTTAAACTGGTTATGCTCAAGCTTTATTACATTAGCCTTGTGATCCGCCAGTATTTTTGCAATCTTCAACAATTCACCTGGGGTATCATGAAGTTCTACTGAGAAGCAGAACAAACGACCTCTGGAGATCAAGCCTCGATTAATCATTTCTGAAATGGTCACCACATCAATATTGCCGCCACTAATAACGCTTACTATTTTTTTATTTTTATAAGGCAACTTTTTTAACGCAGCTAAAGATAGCACCCCTGCATTTTCAACAATTAACTTCTCTTTCTCTACCATTAAGAGAAATGCTTCCAACACATCCACATCGGATACAACTACAATCTCATCAACATAAGTCTTAACCATAGAGAAGGTCAAATCCCCTGGACGTTTGACGGCTACACCTTCTGCTATGGTGGATACGGCACTTAACTCACTAACACAATTGTTTTGTAAGGAATAATTCAGGGTCTGAGCACCCTTAGGCTCAACGCCAATAACACGTATTTGGGGATTGATTGTTTTAATGGCACAGGCAATACCGCTGATGAGACCGCCCCCACCAATAGGAACGACGACAATATCTACATCTTCAAGGGCTTCTATAATCTCAAGACCTATGGTTCCTTGTCCTGCAATAACATAAGGATCATCAAAAGGATGAACGATGGTCGCGCCCTTTTCTTTATGGATTTCCAACGCTTTTCCTTGGGCGTCATCATAACAGTCCCCATATAATACAACATCCGCCCCGTATTCTTTAGTTGCTTCTATTTTTATTAAGGGTGTCTGACTGGGCATGACAATTGTGGCTTTCACACCAAGTCTGTTTGCTGCAAAAGCTACGCCTTGGGCATGATTACCTGCTGATGCGGCTACAATACCACAGGAACGTTCTAGTTCAGTCAGATGACTCACTTTATTATAGGCACCCCGAATCTTAAAGGCACCTGTAATTTGTAAGTTTTCCGGCTTTAAATACACTTCATTACCGCTTTCCGCACTAAATACCTGACTATAAATTAAAGGCGTCTTCTTAATCACATCTGCGAGTAAGTCAGCCGCCTCTTTTATCATCTCTATTTTCATCGTACACCTCTTATTCTAAGATTAAGGATGTTGAATAAAAATTCAACATCCTTAAATAAAGGTAACATTATGATTATGGTTTGTCAACCAACACTAAAACTTGTTAAAACGGTAGCCAGCACCCCAAACAGTTTCTATTAATTTCGGTGAAGAAGGGTTTTTCTCAATTTTTTTCCGTATTTTTTGAATATAGACCGCCACTGTTGCGATGTCACCATACTCATCTTCACCCCATATACGATCAAAAAGAATGGTTTTACTATGAACAATGTCCGGATTTTTCATGAAGAATTGAAGCATGTCAAACTCTGTTGCCGTAAATGCCACTTCCTTTCCTCCAATGATTACCTTTCTTGCTTCTTTATTTAATACGATGTTGTGAAACTCAAGGGTAACACCCTCCTCATTACTTTTTAAAAACCTTTCATAACGGGCCAACTGATTTTTGACTCTGGCAATTAACTCACTGGGGCTAAAAGGTTTTGTAATATAATCATCTGCACCTAGACCTAAACCTTTAATTTTATCAATATCATCGTTTCTTGCAGACACGATAATCATCGGTATGCTGAGTTCATCCCGAATCATTGCACATATGTCAAACCCATTAATCGTAGGCAACATGACATCAATAATAATTAAGTCGTATATTTTGGTTCTGGCTTCCTTAACACCTTCTAAACCGTCGGCCACGATCTTTGTTTCGTAGCCGTTCATTTCCAAATAATCCTTTTCAAGACCTGCAATGTTTTTATCATCTTCAATAATTAATATCTTAGCCATGTTTTACCTCCTTATGTTGATCTACTAAAGTGAAGTGAATGGTCGTTCCTGTCCCGGGTATACTCTCTGCCCATATCTTGCCGCCATGAGCCTCAACCAACTGTCTTGATATAGAAAGCCCCAGTCCTGTGCCACCCACATCCTTACTTCTGGAATCATCACCTCTGTAAAATACATCAAAAACCTGATGAATATGAGCCTCATCTATACCTATGCCATTGTCTGAAACACTTACTATAATACCATGGACTTTACCTTCTAATGCCTTAACCTCTAGACGTAAGCTCAAATTCGGCTTGTCATTATATTTAACTGCGTTACCCATTAAGTTACTCACAATCCTATGGACCAATTTCGAATCGATCGCCATGACAAAATCTTCTTTCATGTCTATGTTGTAAATGACTTTTGCGCCCTGTTCTTCTAATTCGATTTTCTTTTCAACAAATATATCCGAAAAATAATCCTTAACGGATATGGTCTCAAAATGATATTCCATTTGATTAATATCCAACTTTGAAAAAAGAAAAAGATCATCAATGAGTTGGTTGGTATACTGTGCATTCTTATAAATAATATCCATATAAGTCTGCATTTTCTCTTCCGTATTGGCAACCCCTTCATTAATACCTTCTACATAGCCAAGAATAGAAGTGATTGGCGTTTTAAGGTCATGAGATATGCCTGCTATGAGTTCTTTACGGTTTTGCTCATATTTTTCTTTAACCGCCTGACCTTCTTTTAATTGCACACTCATTTTATTAAAGGAATGAAAAAGACCACTAATCATGGTAGGAACTGTATCATCAACTGTATAGCCATAATTACCGCCCGCCACTTCATCTACTGCCTGCTGAAGATGTTCCAAAGGTCGTAAGATATTGTTACGCATCCTAAAAGAAAAAATCAAGGTGCTGACCTCTCGGATAAAAATAACCATAAAAATCCCTGACAATATTAATCTTGGGAAATTATACCTAGATAGATAAAAGAGTAAATAGAAAAAACCTGTGGTCACTAGTAAAAAAATGAATGGAAACAATCTTAAAAATAAGAGATATTTTTTAAGCCTACGGCGCTGTTCCTCAGTTGTATTCGTACTGCTTCCATTGGTCCTAATAAAAGTTTTAATAAATATCTGATTGGTTACAGGCATCTCCAACTTTTTTTTAACAGGTTGCTCTGTTTCATTTTTTTGTTTGTTAATCACAAAGCTACTCCCTCCATTTTAAGCCTATTTTTCTTATTTTAACACGTACTTCTTTATAAGTTCATAAAAAGTTATAAAAGCTTTATAAAAAATAAATATGTTGCGTTAGTAAACCAAAAAACCAAATCTCTAAATTAATCATCTAAATTATTGATAAATTATTGACAAACTGTCGATAATCTTTTACAATAAATCTATAAATTCATTTTCTAAACTCAAGGATGCGTCTAAGAGCAAGGAATTCAAGTATTTCCAGTCACTATGTGAAGTGGTTATCCATGACACAGCAGGGTTGGGTTTTCTTATACCTTTTTTACCCTATAATTTTACCATACACCCAAGCTTTTGAAAGTAGGATATTTATGGATTTTCGAACGGAAAAAGACCAGTTAGGTTCATTGTCTATTCATTCAGATGCCTACTATGGCATACATACCAAACGGGCGCTTCATAATTTTTCAGTTGCCAATCGACCTGTTCATATGGATTTGGTGCATAATCTGGTTCTAGTGAAAAAGGCCTGTGCCATGGCCAACAAACAAACCGGAGCACTTGATTCAGAGATTGCCACTCGTATTATAATGGCTTGTGACCTCATTATAGCAGGTGAATACGATGATTATTTGATAACCGATGCCTTACAAGGCGGTGCCGGTACCTCCACAAACATGAATGTCAATGAAGTCATCGCAAATGTAGCTCTTGAGCTATTGGGTCTTCCTAAAGGGGATTACAAAAATATTCACCCCCTTGACCATGTAAATCTGTCCCAATCCACCAATGATGTATACCCTACCGCTTTAAGAATTACTGCCATCTATAAAATCAGAATCCTAGCTGACCATTTGGCAGCCTTACAAGAAAGTCTACAAGAAAAAGAGCAACTTTTTTCTGATGTATTGAAACTAGGTCGCACCCAGCTTATGGATGCTTTACCTGTAACCCTTGGTCAGGAATTCGGCGCTTATGCAAAAGCTATATCAAGAGACCGTTGGCGCATCTATAAAGCTGAAGAAAGGCTTCGTGAAGTCGGCATCGGTGGTACAGCAGTTGGCACCGGCCTTAATGCAACCATGCCTTATATCTATTTGGTTACCGACCTACTCAAAGACTTAACCGGTCTTGGCATTGCTCGTAGTGATCTTCTCATGGATACGTACCAAAATATGGATGTCTTTGTTGAGGTCTCCGGTTTTCTAAAAGCCTGTGCCACCAATTTGATTAAAATAAGCAGCGACTTAAGATTGATGGCTTCCGGCCCCGCCGGCGGACTAGATGAGATTAGACTAGAGCCTCTTCAGGCCGGATCTTCTATTATGCCAGGCAAGGTCAACCCCGTCATCTGTGAATCTGTCTTGCAAGCCGGTTTAAAGGTTATTGGAAACGATGCTGTTCTAACGCAGGCCGCTTATCTAGGTCAATTAGAGCTTAATGCTTTTACACCCTTAATTGCCGATACCCTTCTTGAATCACTCGACTTGCTTATACGTAGCGTGGATTGTTTTGACCGGTTGTGCATTCAGACTTTAACCGCCAATACAGAAAATTGTAAAAGCCATCTGGAAAAGTCCACGGCACTTAGCGCAGCGTTGATCCATCACCTTGGTTATGAACAAACCGCAACCATTACACTCGCAGCAAAAGAAGCAAATATGACCCTAAGATACTATCTTATAAAACACCAAGTGATGCCCGAAGCTACCGTTGATCTTATTTTAAACCCCAGGCAAGTGACCAAACCGGGTATCCCCGGCATATCCTAAGGAGAGTTTTATGAGCTTAAATCAAACCCCCCAATCCAACCGAACACATATTGCCTTTTTCGGACAAACCAATGCCGGTAAATCCAGTCTGATTAATGCCGTTACCCAACAAGACATTGCTTTGGTCTCTGATGTAAGCGGCACCACCACGGATCCGGTTTATAAAGCTATGGAGACCACCACGGATCCGGTTTATAAAGCTATGGAGCTTCTACCCCTTGGCCCTGTTATGCTAATAGACACCGCCGGACTCAACGACACCACCCAGCTTGGTGCTCTAAGAAAACAGAAAACTTTGGAGGTCTTAAACAAAACCGATCTCGCAGTTCTGGTAATCGATAGTCTTCATCCAAATCTTGACTTTGAAATGAAGCTTGTCAAAACCATTCAAGAAAAAAAAGTGCCTCTAATCGGTGTCTTAAATAAATCTGATCTAAATGCTTTAGATGCCCATCAATTAGAATCTATGTCAAAAGATATGGGCATTTCCATCTATCCCGTTTCTAGTGTTACCAAAGAAGGTATAAAAGAGCTAAAAATAGCCATGAGCCTTGCCCTTCCCAGTGATGAAGATCAGTTCAAAATTGTTGGTGACCTCATTCACCCCGGTGACTTTGTTGTCTTGGTCACCCCTATTGATAAAGCTGCTCCAAAAGGACGTCTCATCTTACCTCAGCAACAAACCATAAGAGATATTCTGGAAAGTGATGCCATAGCCATTGTTTGCAAAGAGCACGAACTGAGAGAGACCCTGAATCGACTTGGAACAAAACCCAAACTGATTATCACCGACTCACAAGCCTTTTTAAAGGTTGCAGCTGATACCCCAAAAGATATACCAATGACTTCTTTTTCCATACTCTTTGCCAGACATAAAGGCGACCTCATACAACTTGTTAAAGGAGCAAAGGCCATTGAAGCCTTAAAAGACGGTGACAAAGTGCTCATTTCAGAAGGCTGTACCCATCATAGACAATCGGATGATATCGGTACCGTCAAGATTCCAAGATGGCTGAAACAACTCACCGGTAAGCATTTACACTTTGATTATGTCTCAGGCGTAAGCTTTACAGATTCGGCAAAAGATTATGCCCTTATCATTCATTGTGGCGCCTGTATGCTTAATAAGAAAGCTATGGCCCACAGACTAGAGACTGTAGAACACCTTCAGGTACCAATTGTAAACTACGGCGTCATGATTGCCTATGTTCATGGCATTCTAGATAGAGCACTTGAACCCTTTCCACTGGCAAAAATGATCTGGGACGAGGTGAATTAATATGATAGAAAATCGAATTGGTGTTGTGGGCGTTGTTATAGAAAAAGACGGCGATATCCATCGTATTAATCAAGTCTTGCATGACCACAATCATATCATCGTAGGTCGAATGGGACTACCGAATATCAATCAGCGTGAGATTAGTATTATCTCTGTTGTTGTCGACGGCACCACCGACCAGATCGGAAGCTTAACCGGCCAACTCGGATCCCTAAGAGGGGTCAACGTCAAAAGCGCCTTATCAAAGAAAGACAATAAATAACTTAAAACGGAGGATTACTAATGGAAAATTTTATAGATGATCAAAAAATCTTAGCATTATTGGAGGCAGGCTATAAGTATAGCAAAGAAGACATTCGTACTATCATAGAAAAAGCAAAGACCTGTGTCGGTTTGTCTCTTGAAGATGTAGCGGCTCTCTTACAATTTGAGGATCAGGAACTGCTAGATGAGATGTTCGCTTGTGCCAACCATATAAAAAATACCATATATGGGGACCGTATCGTCATGTTTGCACCCTTATACATCTCCAACTATTGTGTCAATGGCTGTACCTATTGTGGCTATAAGCAAAGCAATACCATAGCAAGGCGCAAACTTACCGATCAGGAAATCGCAAGTGAAGCCTTAAAAATCGAAGCTATGGGTCACAAACGTATCGCACTTGAAGCCGGAGAAGATCCTATCAACTGTGATATAGACTATGTACTGCATGCTATGAATGTCATCTATAAGACCAAAAGTGACAATGGCGCTATAAGACGTATCAATGTCAACGTAGCAGCAACAACCGTTGAAAACTACAAGCGACTCAAGGCTGCCGATATCGGTACCTATATCCTTTTCCAAGAGACTTATCACCAACCCACCTATAAGCTATACCATCCAAAAGGACCAAAATCCAACTACGAATATCACCTGACTGCTATGGATCGTGCTATGGAAGGTGGTATTGATGATGTGGGTATCGGTGCACTTTTTGGTTTATATGATTATAAATATGAACTCTTAGGGATGATGATGCACAAGGAACACCTTGAGGAAACTTTCGGTGTCGGCCCTCATACCATGTCTGTTCCACGAATTAAAAAAGCTATGGATGTTGCTGTTGAAACCTATCCATATGCTGTTGATGATGAAGCATTCAAACGTTTGGTTGCCATTATCAGACTGGCTGTTCCCTATACCGGCATCATACTCTCGACACGGGAAGAAGCCAGCTTTAGAGAAGAAGTCATCCATATCGGCGTTTCTCAAATCAGTGCCGGTTCCAAAACCGATGTAGGCGGCTATACCGATGAAGAAAAAATGGCCAGTCAGTTCCAACTCGCCGATGAACGTCCTCAGCATGAGATCATCCAGTCTTTGCTGGAAAAAGGTTTCTTACCAAGTTACTGTACCGCTTGCTACCGTGCCGGCAGAACCGGAGATCGATTCATGCAGGTTGCAAAAAGCGGTCAGATTCATAATCTATGCCAGCCAAATGCACTACTCACCTTAAAAGAATATTTAGAAGATTATGCAGATGAGGATCTGAAGGCACTTGGTGAAGCGACCATAAAAATCCACATAGATCGTATTCCCAGCGAGAAGATGAAGCAAACAACAATCAAACGTCTAGAAGCCATAGAAAAAGGTGAACGAGACCTTTTCTTCTAAGGTTTTATGTTTTGAAAAGACAATCTTCCAAAGCTTGAAGATCTAATATCTTAACCGTATTTTGATAAAAATCAATAATCCCTTCCGTCTTCATTTTCCCCATGGTTCTGGACAAGGAGGGTCTTGGCACATTCAAATAGCCTGCCAACTCCTTCCGACTAAGGGGTATGTTAAAAGTCATCTGTTTTCTGGCTTTATACTCTTCCAAGATGTAGCTGGCTACTTTTTCCTCAATCGTTTTAAAGGACAATATGGATGTTTTTTTATTCAACATAACTACTTTGTTAGAAATAACGGACACAAAGTTTTTGAGAATGGCTTCGCATCCTTCCATTAATTGTAAAATGTCTTGCCTATGAATATACATTACCTCTGTTTTAATTGTCGTGATAATGGTGGCGGGATACTTGGAAACATTGGAAAAAACAATGACTTCTCCGAAGATATGGCCACTTTCCAAGTAAGTCAGCGTCATATAGTGACCGGCCGGAAACTCTTTTCGTAATTCAAGGTTCCCTGATAGAACAATCCCAATCCGGTTGCAATCATCCCCCTCCCTGGCAATGACTTCACTCTTGTCATAGGTTTTAACCAGATAATTCATTTTGTTTATATTGAGTAAAATACAATCGGGCGTCATGGTTTTAAAGAGGCTAACCCCACTTAGAACCTCAGTAATCTGTTCTTTTTTCATCGTATTACCTTTCATTTTTGAATTTAAAATCATTATAACATAGGAAATAGTAGGTACAAAACACTTAAAAAATGATATAATATAGGGACTATACAACATGAAAGGATGATATTATGCTGAATTATACTTGGTCAATGGATTATAGCGTACACAACCTTGTTTTGGACGACCACCACAAAAATTTGTTAAAACTTTTTAATGATGCCTATAACTTGATTGTCTCCAAAGCGCCTGTTGAAAATACCATCAAACTCCTCAGTGAACTTAAGGTCTATTCTATATTCCATTTTACTGAAGAAGAAAAGCTTATGAGAGCAGCCAATTACCCAGGCTATGAAGAACATGTCATAGAACATAAAAAATTCATAGAAGACGTAACCAAGTTCAAAGATGCTATATCCGAACAAACTGCGGAGCTCAATGAAGAAATATTCCTTTTTCTAAGTGATTGGCTCATTCATCATATACAAAAAACAGACCGCAAATATATTGACTTCCTTTAAGGTCTGTTTAATATATCCACATGATATTTATAGAGCTGTGACCTATAATAGGATTCTTCATAGAATAGCTTTAAGTCATTTTGAGCATATGTAATGCCCGTTATTTTTAATAAAGCTGTTTGCTTGTTTAACCCCATGGCCTCCATGATGACTCTACTTGAGATATTGGCTTCAATATCACAGGTGATATGGGTCAAATCATAACCATATTCTTTTTCAAGTATCTTATATAGAGAAGTCGTTAAGTCATACTTAGGAAGTCCTTCCACATATTTTTTAGGTATATAGATGGTTTCTAGAGCGATGGGTACACCATCGCCTAGTCTTAACCGTTTGACCTTATAATATGGCGCCATCTGATCTACATTCAGCCATTGGCTGATTTTTTTTACCTGTGAGATTGTAGCTACCTCAATCACCTTAGTTGAAGGCACGATACCTTGACCAATCAGTGTCTGTGTAAAACTTTTCAAATTCTCCTGATACAGGCTAGGTGATGATATAAATGTACCGCGACCCGTGGATTTGAACAAGGCTCCTTCAGCTACAAGCTCTGATAAAGCTTGTCTAATGGTCATCCTACTGACTTTAAATGCAAGACTTAGATCTCTTTCGGAAGGTATTTTCTCCCCTGCTTTATAAATTCCTTCCGAAATTCTATGGGTTAACTCTTTTTTTACATCTTGGTAGATTGCCATAAAGCTTCTCCCTATCTCTATTCAAGTGACATTATGGTTAAGGTCTCGAAACTCTGAGTTATGATACTTTAACCTTAATTTTATCAAAAAACCAACATACATACAAACGTTTCCTAATACTTGTACCTTGAGAAATACTAAAAACTCTTGACGTGTATACAGTATACACTTATAATGATTATGGGACTCATTTTCTATTCCCTGAACTGTTCTTCTTTTTATGCTATAATGAATCTAAATAATAAACTAAACTGACTCTCAGGAGGTATAACATGAATGAAGCTTGGAAAATTTTCGAAAAAGGAACATGGCAAACATCCGTAGATGTGCGCGATTTCATACAACGTAACCACATACCTTATGAAGGTGATGATAAGTTCTTAGTTGGTCCTACCGAAACGACTGAACAGCTTTGGAATAAAGTCATAATGCTCTTTGCTGAAGAATCCAGTAAAGGTATCCTAGATGCTGAGAGTAAAATACCTTCTTCCATCACATCACATGGTCCCGGATATATTGATCAATCCTTAGAAACCATCGTTGGTTTTCAAACTAATCAACCCCTAAAAAGAGGCATTATGCCTTATGGTGGTGTCAAAGTCGTTAAAGACGCTCTAACAGCATATGGCTATGAACTGGATCCTGAAACTGAAAAAATCTTTACTGAATATCGAAAAACCCATAACGCAGGCGTTTTTGATGCCTATACGGAAGCTATGAGGGATGCTAGACGTTCAGGTATTATCACCGGACTTCCCGATGCTTATGGTAGAGGTCGAATCATTGGTGATTACCGACGTGTAGCCCTCTATGGTATAGATTTTCTGATTCAGATGAAAAACAAAGAGAAAAAAGAATTAGAAATGGATTACATGAATGCTTCCGTTATAAAATTACGGGAAGAGCTTTCAGAACAAATTCGTGCTTTGGGCGCTGTAAGGGAGATGGCAAAAACCTATGGTTTTGATATCAGTCAACCTGCAGTTACGGCTAAAGAAGCTATACAATGGACTTATTTTGGCTATTTGGCGGCAATTAAGGAACAAGATGGCGCTGCCATGAGTCTTGGTAGGGTTTCAACCTTCTTTGATATCTACATTGAACAGGATATTAAAAATGGGCTTCTGGATGAAAAAGATGCTCAGGAACTGATTGACCATTTTGTAATGAAACTTAGAATGGTCCGTTTTCTTAGAACACCTGCTTATAACGAACTTTTTTCTGGAGATCCCACTTGGGTAACAGAAGTCATCGGTGGTGTCGGTGTAGATGGACGTACCTTGGTTTCTAAGACGTCCTACCGCATGCTTAATACCCTTTACACCTTAGGTGCCGCACCTGAGCCTAACCTCACTATATTATGGTCCAACCGCCTTCCTGAAGCCTTCAAAAAGTATGTTTGCAAGGTGTCCATAGATACCAGCTCCATTCAGTATGAAAACGACGACCTTATGCGTCCGAAATACGGTGATGATTACGGCATCGCATGTTGTGTTTCAGCAATGCGTCTGGGTAAACAAATGCAATTTTTCGGTGCCCGTGCCAACTTAGCCAAGGCTTTACTCTACGCCATCAATGGTGGCAAAGACGAGAAGTCAGGCTCACAAATCGCACCCATTTTCGCCCCCATCACCGGTGATGTATTAACCTATGAAGAAGTCATGCCTAGATTTGACATAGTTATGGATTGGCTCTCTCAGCTCTATATCAACACCTTAAACATTATCCACTATATGCATGATAAATATGCTTATGAAAAGCTTCAAATGGCTCTACATGACCGTGATGTTCATCGTACTTCAGCTTGTGGTATTGCCGGTCTTTCCGTTGTGGCTGACTCACTTTCAGCAATTAAATACTCAAAGGTAAAAATCATACGTAACCCAGAAGGTCTTGCAATCGATTATGAAGTTGAACCGGACAGCTATCCCGCTTTTGGAAACAACGATGATGCGGTAGATCAGATTGCCAAAGATGTTGTTGAACAATTCATGACCAAGTTAAGACGCCACAAAACATACAGGGACTCCACGCCTACCATGTCCATTCTCACCATCACCTCTAATGTGGTCTATGGTAAGATGACCGGTTCTACCCCTGATGGTCGTAAAACCGGCGAACCCTTTGCACCCGGTGCCAATCCTATGCATGGACGTGATCACCATGGCGCCATAGCTTCTATGGCTTCTGTGGCTAAGTTACCTTATGACCAAGCTGAAGACGGTATCAGTTATACTTTTTCTATCGTACCAAGGGCCCTTGGTAAAGATAAGACACAGCAGGTTAATAATCTAGTCGGCATGCTGGACGGTTATTTTTATGACGGTGGCCATCATATTAATGTGAATGTTTTTGACAAAGAAACGCTGCTTGATGCTATGGAACACCCGGAAGCCTATCCTCAATTGACCATTAGAGTTTCCGGATATGCCGTTAATTTTGTCAAGCTCACCCGTGAACAGCAACTTGATGTTATACACAGAACTTTCCACGAGCGGGCTTAGATTTTTAACTTTAACTAGGAGGTGAAACTATTGAAGCAAGGTAAAATACACTCTATTGAAAGCTGTGGTACCGTAGACGGCCCAGGTATCCGATTTGTGCTCTTTCTTCAAGGTTGTCCTTTGCGATGCCAATACTGTCACAACCCTGACACCTGGAAAATTGGTGAGGGAACAGATATGTCAGTAGAAAGCCTCATGAAAGAAATCGTTAAATACAAGTCTTTTATGCGTTTTTCAAATGGTGGTGTTACTTTAACGGGAGGTGAACCCTTACTTCAAGTTGAGTTTGTCTATGAGCTGATTATGGCTTGCAAGCGTGAAGGCATACATACAGCCATCGATACGTCCGGTTATATTTTTAATGAATATGCTAAAAAAGTCATCGATGAAGTGGATCTGGTTTTATTGGATGTGAAACATTCAGACCCTAAACAATATGAATTTATTACCGGTGCCAAGTTACAACCTACATTAGATTTTTTGAACTATTTGGGTGAACTGGGTAAGCCTGTTTGGATTCGATATGTATTGGTACCCGGTCTAACGGATCAACCTGAAGCCATAGAAGCTTTGGCACTGCATTTAAGTCAATACAACAATATTGAAAAAATAGAAATACTACCTTTTCATAAGATGGGCGAATATAAATGGGCGGCACTTGGCGAAACCTATCGACTCCATGATTTTGATGAACCCACAAAACTACAGATGATTGAGGCCATGGCTATATTAAAGAAACATAACCTAAATGTGGTCACTACTTAACATAAAAGGTCTTTACACACTGGAGCATTTAGTTTACAATTAGGTGGTAAGTCTAGAATGAGTAACCATGTAATTTTTGCATATACTCACAACTAATATGGAGGTGCTTGAAATGGCATATTTTATTAATGATGATTGTATCTCATGTGGCGCTTGTGAATCTGAGTGTCCAGTAAACTGCATTACTGAAGGCGAAGGTATTTATGTTATCGACGCTAACGAATGTATCGATTGTGGCGCTTGCGCGGATGTTTGTCCGGTAGATTCACCAAAACCACAATAAGTAACACGGTTTTCTAATCAAAAACTGCAAAAAGAACAAGTTGATTGTCAGTCAACTTGTTCTTTTTTTATTTCATAGGAACATCTCATTTATTTAGACTTTTAATTACTTTTTACATAGCCTTGAAGGATTCTTTACTGGTTTTTTCACTGATTCGGTAAATCTCACCACCGAGGCTTCTAAGCTTATCTTCAAAATGTTCATAGCCTCTATCAATATAATGGATGTTGTTAATCAAGGTTTCACCCTTAGCTGCAAGACCTGCCAATACCAAAGCCGCACCAGCTCTAAGATCCGGTGCACTAACTTCTGCACCGGTCAACTCGCCGCCACCACTTACAATGGCCGTATTGCCTTCCACCTTAATAGATGCCCCCATTCTAGACAAATCGCTGGTATAGGTGAATCTGTTCTCAAATATGCTTTCTGTCATAATGCTTGTTCCTTCAGCCACCGATAACAAAGCTGTAAACTGGGGTTGCATATCTGTTGGAAAGCCCGGATATGGTAAGGTTTTAACCTGTATGTTTTTCAAATTGTCTTTTTTATAGACCCGAATGGCATCATCAAACTCTTCAACACCGACGCCCATTTCATGTAACTTAGCTACAACCGCTTCCATATGTTTCGGAATCAGATTGGTAACAGTGACATCACCACCTGTTATAGCGCTTGCAACCATATAAGTACCAGCTTCAATCTGATCGGGTATAATCATATACTCTGTTCCATGCATTTTTCTAACACCCATAATCTTGATTACATCCGTACCGGCACCTTTGATATTGGCACCCATACTGTTTAAAAAGTTGGCAACATCAACGATATGTGGTTCTTTAGCAGGGTTTTCAATATGTGTAACCCCTTCAGCCATTACCGCAGCCATCATGATATTAATGGTCGCACCGACACTGGCCATATCCAAATAGATGGTAACACCAACAAGACTATGGGCTTTAACCTTAATCATGCCGTGTTCAATATCCACAACTGCACCAAGGGCTTCAAAGCCTTTGATATGTTGATCAATAGGACGGCTACCAATGTTGCAACCGCCGGGCAATGCTACCTCAGACTTATTATATGCCCCAAGAAGGGCACCCAACAAATAATAGGAAGCCCTAATCTTTTTAATATGTTCGTAATCTACAGTGAGTTTTTTGATGTGTCGACAATCCATGATAACTGTATGATTGTTATCTTCAAATTTAATCTTAACCCCAAGATCTTCCATAGCTTCAAGTAGTACGGTGATGTCATTCACACAAGGCACATTTTCTATTCTACATATATCACGAGATAATAATGCTGCAGGTAATATACCAAGTGCGGCATTTTTGGCACCACTCACAGCGACTTCACCACTTAGTGGCTTACCGCCTTTTATTAAAAATTGATTCATAATACACCTCTTATCTACGGTTAACGTGTCAAAACTACATGTCAACCATCTATTAATGCTCTCAAATTATTTCAATTATAATCCTATATAGTATAACATAGCTTATTTCATTTGTAAAAATAAACGTTTAAAATGCCTATTTTTCAAGGGATTTCACCTTTTTTGCTTTAAAATGTTCAGAATGTGAACTTATGATATTTGATCAAAGCTTTTATAAATTGGTTTGACCCTTTTGTATATTTTTTTATAGATTTTATGATAGATTTTTTCATATAGGTCAACATGATCTTTTTGAGGCAAAAATTCGTTTTGATTATGGACCATATGTAAAATTGCTTCCTCATAATCAGCGTATATTTTCAACCCAACAAAACCGGCTATAGCAGCACCTAGAGCAGATGTCTCAAATGTTTGGACTCTATTAACAGGTAGATTAAAGATGTTCGCAGTCATCTGACAAATAACATCGCTTTGTGAGCCACCGCCTGAGATCATAATCTTTCTTACTTTGATTTTTGATTTTTTTTCGATACGTTGCATACCTTCATATAGTGCAAATCCTATACCTTCAATGATGGCACGATAAATATGTAAGCGCGTATGGCCGTCAGAAAATCCTAAAATCGCACCTTTGGCATCATGCATCTTAACACCGGCACCCCAATAGGGCTGTAAAATCAATCCATCGGAACCAGGCGGAATTTTTATTAAAGCTTTTTCCAATAAGGATTCCGGTGAAACACCTAATTCCTTTGCCAACTTCACTTCCTTGGCAGCAAATTCCTTCTTAAACCACGAAATCATCCAGTAGCCTCTGTATATCTGTATCTCAGGATTATAGTAGCCTGGTATAACCGCTTGGAATGGCGGTATGAAATTAAGTGTCTCATAATACTTTCTCGTTGTTGTTTGGACACTCGCTTGAGAGCCTAAGGAAATGGATATACTCTCATTATCGATACAACCCACACCAAGGGTCTCACATCCTTTATCTGAACCTGCTGCAATGACCCTAAGCTTTGGAGGTAGGCCGGTTTCTTTTGCCGCCTTGTTTGTCAGTCTGCCTATAATCTCTGATGACTGGACTAAATCACATAATTTATCGTCTTCAATATGAAAAATATCATGCTTAAGGCTATTTTTTTTCTCCCATCGAAAATGTCTATAACTAAAGGGAATATGTCCTATCTGACTGGCTACGGAGTCTAAAAAAAGACCTGTCAATTTGTGATTTAAGTAGGCAGACAGTTGAAGATACTTATAGGTTTTCTTCCATATTGACGGTTCATGTTCCTGTATCCAATGAGCCTTACAACTGCGACTCAATATATCCGTTGTAGATTTCATACCTATAGCCGAAAAAATCAAACGATGATGGAGTGCCATCTTTCTAGGCTCATCTATCATGCGTTGATCTGCCCATATAATGGCGGGTCTTAGAGCCACACCCTGCTCATCCACACAAATGGCCATATCCCGCTGTGTGGTTATGGTGATTGCCTTAACAGTGTCCAAGAAGATAGGATGTGCTTTTATCAGATCCTGGGTTGCTCTGCAAAGGCTATCATAGTAAATCTGTGGATCTTGTTCCGCATATCCCGGCTTATGGGCATAGTATGGTTCAAACTCAATCTGTTTGCTAGCTATGGTTTTGCCTGTTTGGTCAAAGACCACTGCTTTTAGACTTTGTGTACCACAATCTATGGCAAGTACATACATATCAAAACCACCTTCTAGAAAATAAATTACGGCCTATATATTTCATTGGTATAAGCATTGATGAAATAAGTTTGGCCCGTGCTTAGCTTAATTCTATAATAGGGTTCAATTTCCATCCATATGACGTTTTCCAGTGTGCTTTGCCTCATTGCATACCCAAGGTCCAAATCCGTAATTGTAAGGGTTGTGTCTTCAAATGATCTAATATAACTCATGAACTTATACAATGCCTCATCCGCAGGAAAAAGCTCAATTGGACTACCTACAAAACCTTGAGGCACATACCTTATAGCTCTTGCTTCAGTTATACCTTCTTCATCAATTCTTACAATTGTCTCATTAGAAAAAATAAGTTCACCTAAAAACCGTTCATTATAATAATAAATGGAAAAATTATCCCCATCCCGTTGATCCGTAAGCTCATACTTCCCTTTATCTAAGGTCATCACTTTTACAAAATCATTAGCTGTTTTTGATTTTTCGTGTTCAAGTAAGTTTTTAGGTACAAAAGTCGGTTCACTGCTACCATAAAAGACCCTACCTTTCTCATTGACTTGATCAAAGGTAAGGCGCTCCTTTGATGTTTCATGAGTATGGGCATTGGCCGAGATTGTGAAGCGCACTTCTTCATTTTGAAAAAAACCTTCTACCAATTCTTTCTCTATATCAGCCGGCATAGATATTCTCAACTTACTTTTCGGATAAAAATCCGGTAAATGATCTAGTAAATATATATCATTCTTCTCAAGAATATTCTCAAGCTGAAGGATACGTTCACTAGAAAGTGTATGTCTGGTTACTTCTCTTTGATATAAAAACAAAAACAAGCCTATATTTATGATCAAAAAAATCATGATGAAGCTATTCAACATTTTTTGCATGTTCATAGAAACACCTCTAATCCACAGGATAAAAGTGAGGGATGCCGTCATAGTGAACTACCCAATGAAGTGACATTTCCATCTTATCCATGTGCCAACTGTAACCAAGATACATTTCATCAATCTCAACATCCAAGGTTCCCGCTTCAACAATGACTTTATCCAGTACATCCTCATACTTGGCTTGCAAGGTCTTGTTCTGAGGGTTCATATCATCTATCTGCCTTAATATTCTTCGGTACTTAATAACTTTATCCCCACTGACGGTTACTTCAATGGCATGTGACATGCCATACTTTTGTTTAACTTCTTCCCTCAACACAAAAGAATAATCATTAAAACCAACATCGTAATAGAAAACGGTTCTTTGAGCTTCCTGAATGTAAGTCTTCAAAAAATACTCTGTAGGCATTCTCTGGCTATCTTGCTCAATAAATTGATTGGCTACTGTAAGGGCAAGCGTCAGACTTGTTGAAGCGGTATTTTCCTTAACAATCCGATTATATTCTAATAACCCGTCTATGTTATATCGGACCACCACATTCCCATCCACATAGCGAACCTCGTTTTCTAGCGGAATTGCTTTCATAATATCCGGGTTATCAAAATACAGACTTACATACCCGTCAAGCTCCGGGATATTCACAACACCATTAGATAAAAAAGGAATCCTCATAAAAACCGGATCATGGTAACGGTTATTTTCTGAAGGCAATGGTAATAGAAGATGTTTGCTGTAATAAGGTATATTGTTTTTAAGCGTGGAAATAAAAGATGTCTTGCTACCACTAGCAATAACGTTAGACAACTGATATACCAAAGAATCATTAGAAATGACAATCTCAGATCTAGGAACTTGATAGTGATGGTATAGACCGGTGACCTGGTCTTCTAAGAAAATATTAAGCCATATTTCGTTTCGAAAGGCCGGCATGATTAAAATAGTCTCTACCGATTTAATACTATTAACAGCATTCAAAGGGATGCCCAAGTTTCTTGCAAAAATATCCTGTTCCAAAGGAAAATCCAAATGAATACTGGTATGTTGGTTGCCCCAAAGCAACTCTAAGTTATCTACCGTACCAATATAATAGTCTTTATTTAAGCCCATTGTTAATATCTTAATGGATTCGTTTCTAAGGCTTTCATAGTGGGTGACACCTTTTTTTACAACAGTATACTCAAGATTTGGCTGACCTAAATACACACCTAACTGCTTTGGCGTTATCAAATTGCCGGCATCTCTCATGGCCTCTAGATTTTCTAATGCAGAAGATGAGAAAACGCGATAAAAAAGGTTAGGGTCTGATTGATCGTCAAACCATAACCTACTTGTCTGATATACACTGGTGACAATTAGTGTTATTAGGATTACAATTTTGATGGTGCTTACGGCTGCTTTCATTATTATAACCTCGAAAGTATCCTTACAGTGCCTATATTAAAACTCAATATTGCTTTTCAACCTAAGCCAGTCATACATAGATTCCACAGAGGTATTGACTTGCTTTTCTTCACTAACAAATCTTATTTCGATATTTTCAAGCTTTAATTTTGTTTCCATAGCCTTTGTCGTGATTTCAAAAATCCTTCTTGTAATATTTTGATTATCCTTAACTGCAATAACAAGATATTGCGTACGACTAGGCGCATAATTAATTGTTTCACTAAACATACCGGACGCACCTAATGTCTTAATGGCATGACTATGAATTACCTTTTGTTGATTACTGTTTACGGTATAGACCATTAGGCCTACGACTGAACCTGACTGACCTTGACCAACAATGCTTTTATCACTTGCAAAAGTAGAAAATACTTGTCTACTGAAACCATTGCTAATTTTTAGAGTCCCAACTGTACTTAACTCCTGTGATGTCATACCAGCTTCTAATTTATTGTTTGCATACTCAATATTTTGTTCCGTTAGATTAAATGTATTCAGAAAAGTGCCAAATACTGCTTTGTCGGCTTCTATAGGTTCAGCATAAGCTGCAAATGAACTTAATGCCATCAATACAGTAAACAGAATACAACTTTTTATAAATTGCTTAAGCATATGCTTCACCACCTTCTTATAATTTATTTCTAGAGGATGAACGTAAACATCCATACTAAGATTATACAAGCTCTACATTACACGATGATTACAAAACCATAACGTTTGGCTAACAGTTCGGTTTTCAATAACATAAACTAAGCCGACTCGCATTTTGTGGTATGATAACGAACTATGACTGTTTTTTTAGGAAATAGAGCTCGAAGGTAGTGCCAACACCAACCTCAGAATCAACCAATATCTTACCACCATGACATTCCATAATTTCTTTGGCAATGGCTAGGCCAAGTCCCGTACCACCCATTTCCCTCGATCTGGCTTTATCCACTCTATAGAATCTTTCAAAAATCCTCTTAAGATCATCCTTGCTTATACCCATACCATTGTCTGTTACCGAGACTTTGATATATTTGTTTTGATCTTCCACGTCAATCTCAATGATGGCACCTTCCGGGCTATATTTTACCGCATTGGAAATAATGTTTTTGATGACTTGTTCAATACGATTCACATCACCTATAGTTCTAAAAGCATTATCCGGTTTATGATAAATCAGGCTCTGATTTTTTTTCTCAGAATGGATTCGATATTTATTGATGCTGTCTTCCAATATATTTTCCAGATTGATGTCGTTCATAGCGAATTTAATTTGTTTATTATCCAACTTAGACAATTCAAGAAGGTCTTGCACCAAAGTGGTCATTCGATCACTTTCGTGATTAATAACGTCAAGGAATCTAACGGCAATATCATGCTCTTCTAATGCACCTTCAAGCAAAGTCTCCGTATAGCTTTTAATCGTAGTCAGCGGAGTCCTGAGCTCATGAGATACATTAGCAACAAATTCCTTTTGCATCTCTTCCAGCTTTTTATGCTCTGTTATATCTTGTATGACACAAATAAGACCAACAGCCTCATTATGTTGATCTAAGAATTTGGCAAAGTAAACACTGTAGTATCTATGCTCTACAATGATAACATGAAGAATGGTTTCCTCTTGTACCATGTTTTTTAGTTCATTGTAGCTCACTTCCAAATAAGGATTAAATACTTCTTGAAAGCTGATTTGTTTATCTAATCTCAACATATCAATAGATGCCGGATTAGAGTGAATCATAACACCGACTTTATCAAATACCAGTATACCATCGGTCATATGTTTAAAAACAATTTCCAGCTTATTTTTTTCACTGGTAATCTCATTTAAGGTCTCTTTTAAAGATTTTGCCATTCTATTAAAATTCTTTGTCAATTGACCAATCTCGTCATTGGCATATACTTTAATAGGTTTATCCAATTGTCCTCTGGCCATATCCCTAGCTTTGACCGTCAAAGCGGTAATCGGTTTGGTTAGAAAATCCGAGAAAATAAAGCCCAATACAATGGCAATCAAAATAGCCACCGCAGCAGCTGAGATGATAACCATAATGGTCTTCTCAATACTGTTGGTGACAGATGTTGTTTCTCCTAAGACATAGACCACATAAACCACTCTGCCGTTGCTGTCTTTAATATTCTCTGCATAACCTATGTATTTCCTGTCGTCGCCCGGTAATCTTCGGTTCTTATCATACGTCTCACGTTGTCCGTCTTCAATAGCCCCCATAACCTGATGGGTTGGGAAACTGAGTCCCTTTTCAGCATCACTAAGAGGTAGTACCACTCTAGAAGTTCTATCCAACAAAAAAACTCTTTTCCCTTTGTAGAGTGCTGCATATTTTTCGTAAACATCTGACAGCTTCAATTTGATATCTTCAATATCATCTATATTTACATCTTCAAAGGCTGTTGTCTTAATGGCCTCAACGGCTAATTGAATACTTTCTTGAACCGATTCCATTTCATTGCTTCTGACTAAGAGTACGATCATCGTACCACTCACCATCATGACAATAACAACCATAAGTACATACATAAGTACCAAACGCCATCGTATGCTTATACTCATTGTATTTCCAACTTTCACCAGACTTTGTACCTAATATCTATTGTGCTTTCTAGCCTTTAAAATAGTAACCAATACCTCTTTTTGTTAAAATAAATCCCGGTTTACTTGGATCGTCTTCGACTTTTTCTCTTAGTCTACGAATGGTAACATCTACCGTTCTTACATCTCCGTAGTATTCATAGCCCCAAACTTTTTCAAGCAGTTGTTCTCTTGTAAAAATCTGATTCTTTTGTGTCGCTAAGAATTTGAGTAGTTCATATTCCCGAACCGTTAAATCGATAACAACTTCATCCTTACTCACTTCATACTTATCTACATTAATGGTCATGTTGCTCACATGAATAATCTGAGCATTCTTTGTATGATCATAATCCATAGATGTTCGTCGAATATTAGACTTTACTCTAGCAATCAGCTCTCGTACACCAAAAGGCTTCGTTACATAATCATCGGCACCGAATTCCAATCCCAACACCTTATCAACTTCTTCTGCTCTAGCTGTTAACATGATTATGGGTACATTCGATTCTGCTCGAATTGTTTTACAGGCTTGTAAGCCATCTATTTTAGGCATCATAATATCCAGCAAAATCAAATCCGGCTGTTCTTTATGGAACATACGTATGCCTTCTTCACCATCTGCTGCCGTCACCACAGCAAAGCCTTCTCTTTCAAGGTTAAACTTGAGTATGTCGACGATTGTTTTTTCATCATCCACGACCAGTACTTTTGCCATATTTTTACCTCAACATTTCTAGGACTCAATTTAGTCCAATATACATTAGAATTTCAAATACTTCATTGGGTCTTTTCTAACACCGTTGACATGAATCTCAAAATGCAAATGAGGTCCTGTACTATTTCCCGTATTTCCAACGGCTGCAATTCTTTCATATTTTCCTACATCTTGACCCACTTTGACATAAATAGAACTACAATGCGCATACAAGGATGTCATACCATTACCGTGATCTATGACCACTCTATAGCCATAACCACCGTCCCAGCCTGCTGCAATAACACGCCCACCATCAGCCGCCTTAATTTCCGTTCCTCTTGGTCCTGCCAAATCGATACCTGTATGCATTCTTCCCCATCTGGGTCCGAATTTGGAGGTCAACTTATATTTTATCATAGGCACTTGAAAAGTACCAGTAGCATTTGTAATCGGTAATGCTTTTGAACCTCTTAGAACCTTTTCTGTTGTTGGCTCAGATATAACCGTTTCTTCTAGAATCACTCTATCAAATTCTTTACCATTTAATTTTTTGATAAGGGCATGGACTTCAAGCACACCTTCAATACCAGGTTCAAGGACTTCGTCTGTACCTATATAAGCATTAGGATTATCCACATATATTTTATGCTTATCAATAATCTCTGTATAAACCACTTCCTCAACAGATGAAACAAACAACTCCGGTTCCGGCACCATAACAATAAGCTCTTCACCTATTTGTATCTTACTGGCTCTTTCTTCAAGACCGGCATTTAGATCATACAACTCTCTCGTTGTCATACCGTTGGACATTGCTATAACTGAAGGTGAATCACCAGTTTGAACCGTATAGGTTTTCACTTTTTCATTCTCTTTGGTAATCATCGCCGTTGCTGTTTCTACATCCACGATTTCATCGGCGTTTATAAACGCTTCAATAACAACAATCTGTTGTTCTAGGCTTATTTCCTTAACTACCGATTGAAAGACCTTACCTGTTTCCTCATTCTCCGCCGTGTCGCTTAAGGTGGCTGATGTCAGAAAGTTCCTATCAACAATTAGTTCCTTTTGCAATACTTTTATTTCAGGCTTCATGACCAATGCGTTGTGTGGGTCTCGTTTCATTTCTACACTAACCGTGCTCTCATCTTCAAGATATACTTTTTGTGCGCCTACCAGAACGGCTTTTAAGGCTTCTTCACTTTCAAGGGCAACCGTAAAGTCGTCTCCTATCTTCATGACAAAACCTTTAACTTTATGATTTTCTATAGATGCATACATGGTATTTTCCAGAATTTGCAGAAGTTCTTTCTCATCTGTAAAAATCACTTGCTCCCCATGTTGCGGATTGTATTTAATGTTTTGAGTGAGTTCCGGGTCATATCCAATGCGTTCAATTAGATTTATCCTAGCTACTTCTACCATTGTCTGGCCAACCGATACACTTGGTACATAGCCAACCACTTGATTGTTAATCACCACTTCTACATAGCCGACTTCATCATCAGAAGCTATGGACATATCTGAACCAATTGACAATATAAGGCTCTGGGCAACGCCGACACCAGACATAAGCATAACACTTATAAAACCTATGGCTATGACTCTTTTAGGTTCTTTCATAATGGTTCCTACTGTAGCTTGAACATTTTTCCAATCAACTCTATTCCAAAGAATCTTCTTTTGATTCCCTTTTATACTTTTCATACGCATATATTTATTGCCAATTCTCTTAATGCTCATTATTTTACTTTTTAACTTTTTTAAAATAAACATTTTGATGTCAGATGCTTTTATTTTTTGGTTCCTAATATTCTTTATATTCTTTTTTTTCAAACTACCTGTTTTAGGTTTATCCATTGGGACCTCCCAGTCTCATTACGAATTCCAATTCATTCGTATGTTTCAATATGACACAACAAACGATTTACGTAAATGCTGGGTTTAAGAACAACACTTACGTAAACCGCTTTTGCTGTGAGCAGTGCCGTTTGGCACCGCCCTATATCTATGACTTGTATCCTTTTTAGATTAGGTAAACGCATCAAAGCTTTTTAGTTTTGACTCTTTACCAATTAATATTCCAAATAATTCATAGGATTTGCTGCTACACCATCAAATAGTATTTCAAAATGAACATGTGGTCCTGTACTTCTGCCTGTACTGCCAACTTTTGCTATAGTCTCGTATTGAGCAACTTTTTGTCCTATCTTGACGTCGATTTTACTGTTGTGACCATATCGTGTTCGGATACCGTTGCCATGGTCGATTTCAACTAAGTAACCATAGTTGCCACGCCAGCCTGCAACCGTCACTGTGCCACCATCAGATGCTCTAACCGTTGTACCTGTTGGCGCTGATAGATCAACGCCGGAGTGGAAAGCACCCCATCTTCTACCAAAAGTCGAAGTAATTTTAAAGCTTGTTAGCGGATATTTATAACTACCTGTTGCACCTTTTCTAGGCAATGGCTTTGTACCTCTGGATATGACTTTATCCTTCGCCTCATTTAAGATGGTTTGATTCGTAATTTCACGGGCAATTTCTTTACCATTGACTTTTGATACAAGAGCTGTTAATTGTAACACACCATCATAACCTGCGTCAACCACGCTATCTGACCCCTTAAAAACATCAGGATTATCCACATAGGAGACACCCCTAATGATTGATTCTGTATAAACCACTTCTTCCTTGGTTGCTATTGACAACTCCGGTTCCGGAACCATAACCACCAACTCATCACCGATTTTCATTTTCAAAGTATTTTGTTCTAGCCCAGGGTTCAATTCATAGAGCTGAGCTAGGGGCATACTGTTACTGGCTGCTATAGTAGATGGAGCATCCCCCGAAACAACTGTATATAACTTCGCTTTTTCATTTTCCTTTGTAATCAACGCTGTTGCTTCATCAACAGATAGAATCTCATCTTCAAACACATAAGCTTCAACAGCCATAACTGACTCAGCAAAGTTCACTTCTACTGTAACACCATCCTTGGTTACGTCCTTAGGTGTTTCTATAGGCGCACCTTCAGTAGTTTCCGGTACTTCTTCGGTTGTAGATGTTGTAAATGTCCTAGACTGGGAACTTTCGTCTTCCTTTATCATAACGACTTGAGGTTTGATAATCAAACCATTATGCTCATTTTTAGCTAAGCTGATATCCAGTGCCATATCCGTATTCACATATATGCTTTGAGCTTTTAAAAGCACTTTCTTAATATCTTCTTCATTTTTAACCGCAACTGTAAAATCATCGCCGATTTTTATAACATAAGCCATGACTTTGTGCCTGTCTAATTGATCAATCACCTGACTTGCAATCAACGTTGCCAGTACTTCAGGTGCCATGTAGTTTTCTTCATCAGAGTAATAAGCCTCATAAGTCAATGCCGGTTCAACTTCAGGATTGTATCCTAAATCAGCAATAACCATTTCAAGCGCTTGATTGGTGGCTGCCTGACCTTCGTCTTTGTTTTTGACAATACCAAGTTCAACCCCATTTATTGAGACACTGTAGCCACTTGCTACAAGTTGTTCTTCGACTGATTGATTGTTTGAATTTCGTGCTTGTGCTACCCCACTTTGTGTAACATCACTTGGCGTATACCTGATCACAGCAGAAAAAGTCATAACTGCACCTAACGTCAGTGCGATTTCCTTCTTATACCTAAGAAAGAAATTCTCTTTATATTTAAGAACCCCATTCATGGTTAGCCTCCATAGATTTGTAACATTTCTGTAATAACTTATTTTATAATATCATAGAACCTATTCTTTGTAAAGAAATTCGTAGGACTTTCTAGAGTCTATTCGGGACTTTACTAGGACTTTATTGTCTAATAATACCAAAATCCTATATCATACTAACATAGTTATATGGCTAAATTATGACATTTTTGTAAATATGCCTAGGAAATAAGAATTGCCCTAAAAAAAGGGGAAGATGTCTCGGCTTAAGACAATCTTCCTTCTTTTTTAATATATTTATTTCATATTAATTGAATCATTACTTTCAATATAAATAGACTATTTTACCAACATCAGATCGACAGGTACATAAGCTTCTAATTTCTCACCCAGGATCGCTTTTAGAGCCGCTTCCACTCCTAGACTACCAATCATAGCGGGTTGTTGTGCTACAGTCGCTGCCAGCTTGCCTTCTTCTACCGCTTTCACTGCGTCATCTGTAGCGTCAAAGCCGACAATAAGAATATCTCTTCCTGAAGCTTCTACCGCTGTAAGAGCACCAAGTGCCATTTCATCATTGTGGGCAAATACTGCGTTGATTTCAGGTTGAGCCTGGAGGATGTTTTCCATAACAGATAATCCTTTTGTACGATCAAAATCCGCAACTTGCTTTGCCACAACTTGAATATCCGTCTTGCCTATAGCATCATTAAAACCTTGACCTCTATCTCTTGCAGCACTGGTTCCGGCAATACCTTCAAGTTCCACGACATTACCTTTTCCACCAAGTAATTCTACAATATATTCACCAGCCATAACGCCGCCTGCTACGTTATCTGATGCAATATGGGTCACAACTTCACCACCATTAGCACCACGATCTAAAGTAATTACAGGTATGCCGCTTGCGTTTGCTAATCCGATAGCACCAATAACAGCGTCTGAATCCGTTGGGTTAATTAGAATCACACTAACCCCTTGAGTCAACAAATCTTCCATATTTGCTAATTCTTTGGCAGGGTCGTTTTGTGAATCCAGTACAATCAACTCAAGATTCATAGCTTTTGCCGCAGCTTCGGCACCTTCTTTTAAAGTTACAAAGAATGGATTGTTTAGAGTTGATACAATCAAGCCAATTTTTTCACCGTTACCAGTCATGTCATCACTAACTGCAGCACCATCACCTGTAACAAGTTTGAGTGGTACCGGCACAAAAGCTTCTAAGGTCACGCCTTTTAATAGATCTGAGGCCGCTTCTATGCCTAGGCTACCAATCATAGCCGGTTGTTGTGCCACTGTCGCTGCAAGCTTACCTTCTTCAACCGCTTTGACCGCATCATCTGTAGCGTCAAAACCGACAATAAGAATATCTCTTCCTGAAGCTTCCACAGCTGTAAGGGCACCGAGCGCCATTTCGTCATTGTGGGCAAATACTGCGTCGATTTCAGGTTGGGCCTGTAGAATATTCTCCATAACGGATAAGCCTTTTGTACGATCAAAGTCCGCCACTTGTTTCGCCACAACTACAATATCTGTTGTACCTATTGCATCATTAAAGCCTTGACCTCGATCTCTTGCCGCACTGGTACCGGCAATACCTTCAAGTTCTACAACGTTACCGCTGCCGCCAAGTAGTTCTGCAATGTATTCACCGGCCATAACACCACCTGCTATGTTATCCGATGCAATATGGGTCACAACGTCACCGCCATTGGCACCACGGTCTAGCGTTATAACCGGAACTTCTTTTTCATTGGCCATAGCGATTGCACCCACAACGGCGTCTGAGTCCGTTGGGTTGATTAGAATCACACTAACCCCTTGAGTCAAAAGATCTTCCATGTTTGCCAATTCTTTGGCCGGATCGTTTTGTGAATCCAAAACCACCAATTCCATACCAAGTTCTGTTGCTTTTGCCTCTGCACCTTCTTTTAGTGTTACAAAGAATGGGTTGTTAAGGGTGGATACGATTAAGCCTACTTTTTCACCACCGCCACCGGTCGCTTCTTCTTTCTTACCACATGCCGCCAATAATCCTACTACCATTACCATTGTTAATAATACTACCAATACCTTTTTCATTTTGTTTCCTCCCTATTATTTTTCTTTTCGATCT